>JAEWNA010000110.1 GCA_023392975.1 Pseudomonadota bacterium
ATCATGGGTCACGCGCTCCGCGGTCAGGGTCGCTTGGCAGGCTGCGAGCTGGGCGTCGGCTTCTGCGCCGATGGCGATGGCTCCAGCAGCAAGGTCCGCAGCTTCGTCTCCGCTGATGGCTTCGCCATGATCGACGGAGGGACCGGCGGTAGCTTCGGGGGCGGAGGACACTCGCGGACAGCTTGTGAGGCGCACCCGGACACGGCCAGCGCGAATATCAGCCAGCACAGATTCTTTGGTTTCACGTGCAACCTCGGCGAGTTTGTCTTGATTTTTGGCGGCGATCATCGCGAAGGCCTCCGCGAAGTCCTGCTCCTTCTTTCGGTACAGCGCGGTCATCATGGCGTTGTCCTCGGCCACCTTGGCGAGGTAGGCCGCATGGTCGGCGCGGCACTCTGCGACCTTCTCGGCACCGTTGCGGCTGCCTTGGTAATAGCCTGCACCCAGTAGGCCGATGCCGAGCAGCGCATAGGCGCCGAGCCGCAGCATGCCAGGCGTGATCGGGATCACTTCTTCAGCCCACCCTTGGTCACCAGCCGCAGCGCCACGACAGCAGCGCCGAAAGCGAGGAACACGGCGGGACCGTAGCTTCCGAACGCGGCCACCACCAGTTCCTTTTCGGCGAATGCCCAGACGATTGCGACCTTCGCAGCCGCGCCCAGCGCGGTCAGCGACGTTCCCAGCCACACCGTCTTGGACTTCCACCAGCGCTTGACCTGCACCAGCGGCGAGGCGTTGGCCGCTGCGAGATATCCCGCGCGGTAGCCGGCGTCCCAGTACCAGGCGTTTAGGTCGACGGCCGACAACTGCGGATTCTGGGGGGGCGGAGGCGGAGGCGGCGGGGTGATGATGATGATCGTACTCACGGCTTCGCGCTCCGGTAGTTTGCTTGCTGGTAGTCGATGGCGCGGTCGACCTTGCGATCGAGGTTGACGAACAGGATCAGGGCGCCGATCGCAACGGTCATGGCGACGGCGCAAAAGGTCATGGATGCCCACAGCGCGATGCCGCCCGCGCCGAACTGAACCGTGAGGTTCCCGCTGCTGCTCCCTGTCTGCGCCGGTCCCTCTTGCGCCATGCGCAGGGACTCCGTGGCGATCAGCAGGCGCGCCGCGGTATCTGCATTCCGCTGGATCGCGTCAAGAATTGTCGCAAGGTCCTGTGCCGGCATCTCAGTCATGCCTCGCTGCGCTGATGCTGATATGGCGTTCCGCAGCCAGCTCGCGAAGGAACTCGCCGACCTGCGCGGACTGCGCGATCAGGCGTTCGACCTCGCGCTCCAAGGGGCGTATTGCCGATGCGACAGCTTCCTTGACGGCCGGCGTGGTCGCATAGGTCGAGCTGACCACGCCCTTGAACTGGTCGAACTCGCGGACGAGTGCGAGGTGAGACTTGAGCTGCCACGCGGCGATCATGATCGCGATGCCGGCAGCGCCACCGATGATCGCAGTCACGGCCCAGTAGATGAGACTGTCGGCGTTCACTGGAACGCCTCCCGCCACATGTCTGCGCAGGCCTTGCGCCGGCGCACGAGACCGTCAAGCCTGCGGCCGTTGTCGTAGACCCAGCGCATGAACTGGTCGGGCACATCGGCCAGCCGCTTGGCTTTCATGGCCTGCGAGATCCCGGTCAGCGCCTTGGTCCGCGGATTCGCGAACGCCTGGTCGCCGAGGTTAAAGGCCATGTCGACCAGCGCGTCGTACGCGCCCTGTGGCAGCGATTGCAGTTGGCCGGCGTCAACGTGCCGGGCAACGACCTGCTCGGCCTGCAGCACGTCGCCACGCAGCAGGCGCTCGGCCTCCTCGCGGGTGATCTCCTGTCCGGCCTTGACGCCGCCGGTGTGCCCGTAGCCGATCGTGAGGACGCCGCCGGTATCGCGGTAGGCCTTGAGCCGCAGGCCCTCGAACTCGCGGATCTGGGCCAGCGCCTTTTCGCCAGCGGGACGGGTCATGCGTTTGGGTCCGTCGCTCGATTGAGGTTTTCGACGATGTCGGCAACGCCCTTCGCCGTGTACGGCTTGGGGCGGTCAGTCAACGCGCCGCCCATGGTCACGACATCCGCCGCCACATCCACCGGCAACTTCACCACGCCGACCGCGGCCTTGAGCAAATTGGCGAACATGAGACCTCCGAAAAGACGAAGCCCCGGCCGCAGGGGAGCGGGCCGGGGCTTCGAGCCGGCGGGGAGGACCGGCTGGGGGACGGGAACGAAAAAGCCCGCCGGTGAGGGCGGGCTTGGCAGATGGACTGATGGCAGCTTGCGCGCTTTCTACCCCTGATTTCCCGGGAAGTCAAGCCCGGCGATCAAGGATCACCTCCGGATCGACCCCGTCGCTTCCACGCATGATCGTCGTTGCAAGCGGGCCGATCTTGCCGACGGCCTGAAGGAACAGCAGCAGGTCAGCAAAAGTGGATTCTTCACGGCGAAGCCAGGCGAGGCGCTTCATCTCGCAGTGCGGACAGAACGCCTCGCGAACGACGTAGGCGCCAAGAACGCACGCTTCATCTCGCAGTGCTGTCGCAACGAGGATTTCACCTGCAACGGTGAACGCACATGTGCCGATGACTTTTGGTTCGCTCACCTCGCACCTCCCCATTCTCGATCCGCCGAGTCTACAACCTTGCGCATCGCATCCGCGCACCGCATCCACCGCACGCCGCGGTCCAGCTCGTGGTCCCACTGCTTGGCCGAGATGCCGAGGACGGCGGCGCGGGATTCTCTGGTCGACAGGTCGGGGCGCTGGAACTGCAGCTGCACGGCTTGCGCCTGGCGCGGGAACATCGCGTGCAGCTCCAGCCATGCGCGCTGCAGCCACTGCACCTCGGGCGTCTCCAGAGGATCGAGCGCAAGCCCACGATGCCTCCCGCTGTCGTCCGTGGCTCGCACCGGATCGCAGTAGGCCATCGGCACTACGCGCACACCGCACGGGCCGAGATCGCGCGCCATCGTCGTCCTGCGAGCCTTGCCATCGCGCCCCACGATCTTGCTCGCGATGTACTGGTCGCGCGTCATGCCGAACTCCATCGCGCCGGCGATCGGGTGTGATGCGCGCTTCGGTTCGTCGTCGTGTATGCGAGGGCCGTAGGCGCGGCCCCACAGCGTCATTAGCGCGTCGAAAACGTCGCCAGAATCAGGCGCGCGCGCGATTTGCGAACTAGTCATTTGTCTGTTCCCCCATTCGATTCGATCGTTATTCGCACCGCATGCTCGCCGCGCTTTCCCTTGGCCTGCGCATAGCGCCACTCGATGCGCGGATCGTTGTCGGGCACGCCGAACGCATCGGCGATACCGTCGCGGATGGACTTGAGCGCGGGCCGCAGGTTGTCGTCGTCGAGCGTGCCGGCGCTGATGCGTGTCATGGTGACGATCGCCGGCATCGTCGGGTATTCGCCATGCACCGCATGGAACACGACCGCGCGCTGCCCCTTGCTCCGCTGCCACACCACGCGCCAGTGCTGCCGGTTGTTCGTCGGGTTGATTGTGCGGATCGGGAGGGTGATGTCGATCATGCCCCCCCGGCAGCAGCCACCAGCAAGCCGCAAGCAGCACGACGATCGCGACGATGAGGATCGCGAACAGGCTGTGGTCATGGGAACAAAACCCTCATCGCGAATGCGATCACTGCCATGAAGGCGATAAACCCATTGCCAGTCACTAGGGCCACGATTGCGACAATCGCGAGCAGGGCTTCGGGGACGTACAACGTCAAGTCGGTTTTCACGTTCACTCCTCGTCGGTTGAGTTGTCGCCCGCCGGATTTCCCGACGAACGGTAGTTGACTGATAGGACAATTTGTCCTAATCTATTCCCATGCCAGCCTTTCCCGGCCAAGGCGAACAGGAGACAGACATGCGCACGAACAACACCCGAAAGATCGGCCCCTACGTCATCGCGGAAGAAGGAGCGCTTCTGATTTCCACGATTGGCCCGGGCAGCAGCCCGAACGAAGTGATCGGCGCTTTTTCGCTGATCGGCATGGGCGATGAAGCTCGCTACTGGGCCAGCTGCCGCCGCATGGCCGACGAGGCGTCCGCCCGTGTTCCTGAGTCGCAGGCATCGACGTTGTTCGACGTCCTGGTTGCCGAAGAAAGCGATGAAGTGCGCGCGCTTCGCGAAGCCGCGGTCAATGCTCGTGCGAAAGAGCGCGATGCCTTTTTCCCGCTTGGAGCTGTTGCAAAGGCCGTTGCTGAAAATGGACCGATTCCGGATGTCATCGCATGAAGCCCGACGCCACCAATCACGACCCGCGCCCGGATTACCTGCGCGGCCTGATCGACAAAGCCGGCCTCTCCCAGCGAGAGGCCGCTTTGCGTATCGGCATCGACGAGCGCGCGCTGCGGCGCTATCTCGCGAGCCGCGATGCTGCGTACTGGCAGGACGCGCCGTATCCGGTGCAATTCGCGCTTGAGTCGCTCGCACGCTGATCACTCCTCGTCGGTGGAAGGCGGGTTGTAGGCTTTGTCTGGATCGATGAATCGCATCGTCGGCGCGTCGAATCGCAGCCGGAACTGACCGGTGGGGCCGTGGCGGTTCTTCTCGCAGTTGAGTTCCGCCATTCCACGATCTGGCGAATCGTGGTTGTAGACCTCGTCGCGGTATAGGAACAGGATCTGATCCGCCTCTCGCGTCGCCTCGTCGCTGTTGGCGATGTCGCCGAGATTGGGGCGCTTGTCGCCGGGGCGCTTGTCGACTTCGGCTTTCACCTGGGCGAGGCAGACGACGGGGATGTCGAGTTCACGGGCGATGGTCTTGAGCCCGCGGGCGGCCTCGCTGACTTCCTCGATTCGATTTTGAGCGCGAGGAATTTCGATGCGCTGCAGGTAGTCGACGAACAACACGCGCATGCCGTGATCGTGCTTCCAGCGGCGAGCAATGCGCGCGATGACGTCGAGTCGAGGAGAACTGCGGTCGTCGATCAGCACATTGCGCGACTTCAGACGGCGGATCGCTTCGGTCATGCGTGGCCAATCCTCGTCCTCGAACTGCCCGTTGCGCATGCGCTCTGCGGGGATGGCGCCGTTGACGGCGATGGACCGTTGCCCAAGCTGCATGGCGGACTGCTCGCCGGAGATGATCCCGACCGCGTGTCCTGCCCCCGACGCGGCATCGGCGAGGTTGACCATGAGCGCGGTCTTTCCCATCGACGGTCGAGCCGCGAGGAAGATCAGGTCGCCGGGGTTCCATCCGCCGAGTCGCGCATCGATTCGCGTGATCCCGGTCGTGACGCCGCGGATTGTGCCGCGGTGGTTGTAGGCGTCCTGCGCGTCCTCGAACGCGAGCGTCACGGCCTGCTTCATCGTGTACTCGGTTTTCGACTCGGCCTTCGCGATCGCCATAAGCTGGCGGATGCCAGTGTCGAGGATGTCGTCGCTGTCGCGACCGTCTGGCTGGAAGGCATCGTTGACAAGCCCAGTTGCGATCTCGATCGCCTGCCGCAGGATCGACTTGTCGCGCACGATCTGCGCATAGGCGGCGATGTTGGCTGCTGACGGCGTGTTGCTGGCAAGGTCGATCAGGTACGCGCCGCCTGCGACCTGTTCCGCCAGGCCGTTCGACTCGAACCACTCGCCGAGCGTGACCGCGTCGTAGGGCTTCCCGGCGTCAGCGAGCGCGAGGATGGCGCGAAAGATGAGCTGATGGTCTCGCCGGTAGAAGTCGGCTTCGACGAGCGAGACGCGATCCAGGGCTTTCGGCGCCAGCATGATGCCGCCGAGTACGGATTGCTCGGCCTCGATCGCCTGGGGCGGGATGCGGAGCTGCAGCGAGCGGCGATCGTTCACAGCAGCGGCCTCAGGACTGCAGGCGCCGACGAGCTGGCGACGAGGCGAATGCCCGGCGTCGGGTTGGCCTTGCGGATCCAGTTCCGGAACGTCGCGTCCCAGTCGGCCTTGCGCCCCTTGGCCCCGGCGACGGAGGCCCAGTAGTCCCGGAAGCCGGCGAGCTCCCGCATCGGATCGACGTCGGGTCGTTCAGCCTTGGCCCAGGCGAGGAGGTCACCGGACGGAGTCCAGCCGGCGGGCAGTCGCGAGCCGGATGGCGAGCGAGGGGCTTTCGCGTCGCCGCCGTCGGTCGCCCTCTCCTCGCGCTCCTCTCCCTTCCTTTCCCTTCCCTTCCCTTCCTTTCCTACAACGAATGTTCGCGAATCCTCGCGAGGAGTAGGCGAACCCTCGTCGAATCCTGGGAATTGCGGCTTGCTCGGCTTGTCGATCTTCTGATGAATCAACCACTTGCAAATTTCGAGGTACGCTGACCGGTCGACGGTGTAGCGCCGAATGCATCCCTCGGCCTCCAACTCGTCCAGCCAGCCGTCGATGGCGGTTTTTGCATCATCGTCGTAGGGGAAAAGAGTGCTCGCGAGCATTCGCGAGGACGCGCGAGTCCTCCCGTGGTCGTCGCAAATCGGCCACAGCAGGATGAACAGCAGGCGCGCCTCGCGGGACACGCGGCCCATGCTTTCGGACTGCGGGAACTCGGGTTTGATAGTTCGGATGCGGGCCACTACTGCGTCTCCTGTGTGCGCTGTGCGGCGCGCTTGGCTTCGGCCCGGGGCATCTCGGCAGCCTGGGCGCGTCGGTAATTGCGGATCTCGCGGGTGGTCATCGGCGGGGCACGCATGGCCTCGTCGAAGACGTCGCGAGGCGATCGGTTGCGGCAGCGCTTCATGCAAACAGCCCTCCCCACTGCGCAGCCATCGCATCGGCGATGCCCTGATACGTCGCGCTGCGATCGCGGGCGCGGTCGGGCCCGGGCGCCATCCGATGGACGCGCGCTTCCCGGCCTTCTACGATCGCCGTCGGCTGCAGCAGAGGCAGCCCGCGCAGCCACAGGCAGGTCGCCTTGGTCTCGCCGTGACCGTACTGCCACGGCTGGATGATCTGGTCAGGCTTGCGGTACAGGCTGGAGATGATCGACACCGGCTGTTCCAGCGCGACCCGCGGGATGTGGGAGGAGCGGCGCACGAGCGCCATGAAGAACGACACGCCGGCGGCCTGTCTCCCGTCCATCCACTTAGCGGCGAAGTGCTTCGCGCCGCTGACGCTGGTGTGCGTGCACGGCGGATGGAAGATGGCGAGATCCCACGGATAGTCGATCACGTCGAACACGTCGCCGCAGTAGTGCGGCCCTGGCGAACGGGTCGGCATCAGGTCGCAGGACATGGCGTCATGCCCCCCCCGGATGAAGGCGTCGCGCACGGCGCCGGACTCTTCGCAGCCGATGAGGACTTTCACTCCTCACCTCCCCGTATCCAGGCGCTGCGATCGCGCTTGTACGGCTGCGTCGGCTTGCCGGTGCGGATGGCCGCGTGGATGCGCTTGAAGCTGGTGTGTCCGCTGAGGTGCCAGCCGTCGCAGTGCGGGCACTTGTAGACCTTCGCCTTGTAGGCACCGCGGGTGCGAATCCGCTGGGCCGTGTCGTTGGCTGCTTGCGGCGTGGGGAAGGACTTCTTCCCGCTGTGGGTGCAGACCTGCATGTCCGGTTCTCCCGGGCGCCCGCGTTGTGAGGGAGCCCAATAGATGGAATTGATCGGATGTCGCTTTTATGTGGTTCTCCGGCTATTGCGCTTCCGCGGGAAAACTTCCGGCCTCGCGAGCTGGAGGAACAGGAGCCGCGCCTTCGGGATCCCTCGCATGCGCCACTGCGAGACGGACGGCTGGCGGACTTGGCAGAGGTCGGCGACGGCTTTGGTGCCGCCGAGCTTGTCGATCAGGTCGGATGGGTTCATTCGCGGAGATTAGGACTCGCTAATCGCCAAGTCAATAGCAACTCCGAACCCCCTCGGTCCTACCCTGCCGGGATGGAAACTCTTGCCGATCGACTCAGGCGCGCTATGAGCGCCACCGGGATGAACCAGAAGGAATTGGCCGCCGCCTGTGGCGTGAAGCCGCCGAGCGTCAACGGGTGGCTGTCCGAAAAAGCCAAGTTCTTGCGTGGTGAGAATTTGCTGAAGGCCGCAAGGGCATTGGGCGTATCGCAGACCTGGCTGGCAACGGGGAAAGGCGACATGCACGACTCCGAGCCCCTTGCGCCGTCTCAGGCGGAGCGACTTGATCCGGATATGATCTGCACGGTAGCCGAGGCTATGCGCATCGTCATGCGGCGAAGGAATCGCGACGTCGACCTAACCGACAGAGAACAAGCAGGGCTGTTTGCAGACGCATACGCAGAGCTGTCGGCGATGCGATCTGGTGCCGATCCTGCAATGACCGCAGGCGCCATTGTCGCCGACCTGTTCGCGGTCAGAGAGGCGCGTTCTTATGGGGAAAGAACTCGAAATAGCCTGTCTGGTGGCCTTTCTGGAACGAAAGGCCAAGGCGGAAACGGTGGCAAGCGATGAAAGCCCGGGAGATCGCGGCTGTCGCGGCGATGATCGGCGGGGGAATAGCCGGCGTCGGGCTGCTTCCGATCACGTGGATTGCGCCAACCTCCCTATTTCTTTCCTGGATATCGGCGATTTTAGAGGTCGGAGAAATCCGGAAGCTTGACGAGCAGTCGCAAGCGAAGTTCTCGGAGACCGAAAAATCCGTGAAACGGCTTACGGCGCGCAATGCGCTTAGCGCTGCGGCCATCTTTTTCATGGCACGTATCGCGACCTGAAGCGGGCATCTTACCGTTCGTCGGATCGTCTAAAAAATTAGCTACTCCTATTGACAAAAGACTTAGCTAGTCCTAATCTCTCTCCAACGCCCCACCACCCGGGGCGAGGAGATGGGAGATGGACGGCCTCGACCACGGCATCCTGAACGTCCCGCTGAGCAAGCGCGGGGACATCGACAAGCAGATCGATGCGTTCAAGGCGCAGCAGAAGCGCGAACTCGATGCCCACATCCGCGCAGCCAACAAGGCGCACACCACCGCCAAGGATGAAGCGTTCGACCTGATCGATCGGCTGACGGACGAGCACATCGCCCGGATCGCGGCCAAGTCGAAGATCCAGAAGCGCAGTGTGCGCAAGCAGCTTCGTTCGATGGCGAGCATGCGCCCGGAGTTCGTTGCGAAGGCGCTTCGCGAAGGCGGTGCCGCATGAGCACCGTCGAGAACGATCTGACCCGGCACCTCGCCGATCAAGAAGCCGCAGACCGCTACAGCGACGCCCTGTCCGACTTCTGGACGGCCGAGCGGCTGGACGAGCATCTGGCGGACATCGTCGGCGCGATGGGCATCACGGCGTCGGAGATCGCCCTGTACTCGATCGCCGAGCACTGCGACTTCCCGAACTCCGCGACGCTGACCGACTCGATCCGTGGGCGTCGGCTGGCGCGTGCATACCGGGCCGCCGGGCTTCGCATGCAGACGATCTATGACCAGCACGCCGACGAAAGCCGCGCCGAGTTCCGGCTTTCGCAGCGGGAGCGCGCATGACCACCGAGCAGCCCTATGTCACCAACATCCGCGGTGCATTCCGCCTCGTGTGGGCCGCTGACTGCGACCAGCCGTACACAGTGGATCGCAACGTCGCCAAGCGTGGCACAGCAGCCGAGGTCGAGCGCGCGTGCGAGTCGGCTTACGGCGTCACCCCTCAATTTCACGGGATCGGGTTCTGACATGGACAACATCGCCAACACCGCCGAGAAATCCAAGCACACGCCGGCCGAACCGCTGCCCCTCATCGTCGGGCACACCTACGAGGCCAAGCGCAAAGCGCAGGCCGGGGTGATCGACCCGCTGTGGAACGACCGCATGATCGTCTGGATCGGCGTGGCAGAAGTCCAGTACGACAGCCCCACGGTCGCCATCGGCCGTCGGCTGCCGAAAGTGAGCCACGAACAGTTCCGGCGCTGGGCGGCGCGCGACATCACTAGCGAAATGCCGAATGGCGAATGGCGGTCCGCCCGCCCCACCGGAGCCACGCCATGACCTCCAAGACCACTATCAAGATCACGCCAGCGATCCAGCGAGCCGCGGACAAGTATGAGATTTCCCCAGCGCTCGTCGAGCAGTACCAGCGAGTTTTCGACGCCTGCGCCGACTGGGCCGTGATGTCGAACCGAACGGAGCGAAACGCACATCGCGATGGGTACGATCTGGCGCGTGTGCTGCACGAAGTTGGTCTTCTGGACGTTCGCCGCACGTGCGTGCACCGCGGTGGGTCGTTCCGTGGATACAAGATCGAGTTCAAGCAAGCGGAGATCACGCCATGACCGCTCAGAACGCCCCGAACGCCCCGAACGCCCGGATGAGCGCAGAGCAGACGCCGACGGAAGACACAAGCGGATGTGGCTATCAAGGCTATGAGTTTGGTGCTGGCACATACCCGGATTCGTATTGCCTCAATGGCCTCCTGCACGACGCTGACAGCGACTATCTCAACGACGAAGAAATCCCGTGTCCGATGTGTGACCGAGAAGCTTCTATCGATTGGTGGTTCTGCCAATGGAAAGGGATGAGTGAGCCCGGCGACGATCGACCACAAGAGGTCATCGATGCGGAATATAGGGCTGCCGCAATCAGCCTCGTCGATGACATCCGCCTCAACAGAGGCATCCCGTTGCCTGTTGCAGGAGACGGAGAATGAATACTGAACAGATGAGCGCGGAGGAGGTGCTGGCGGTAATTGAAGGCGCTGCGCTCTGGTGCACCGGAAAATCGGCGGTTGGGTCGGATTTGAATCTATCAGCCGCTCGCACCGCCGTCGCCGCCATGACCGAGCGCGAGGCCGCGCTGCGCGATGAGGTCGAGGCGCTGCGTGACCTGCTTGCAGAGAACGTACACCTGAAGTTCGAACTGTCCGCCAGCAAGCGGGAGGTCAAGGCGCTGCAGGCAGACCTTGCCAGAGTCAGCAGTGAGATTGGCCTACCCCCGACGATTTGCCCGGCTCCCGGCGTGATTGCGGCGCTGCGGGAGGATGCGGAGAGGTATCGGTGGCTGCGCACGCGGCACTGGAGCGATTCGACGCTGGCAGTAGTGAGATACCCGCGCGACGCGGTGAAGCTCGGCCACGAATTGCCCAGCCTGGACAGGCTCGATGGGGCCATCGACGCCGCCCGCGCGGAGGCCCGCAAATGAAATTCCTGATGACCTTCATTGCTGTTTTTGCTTGGCGATTGTTTGCCGATAAAGTCCTAGGAATGCCAAATAATCTGGCGTTCGTCATTGGGGTTTTCGTTGGGACAGCTGTGTTCGTTGGGATTTCTATTCTGGAGTCCGGCGATGCCTAACCCAGCCGCCAAGCTACGCGAGCGGCTGACAGAAGACCGTCTGGACATCACCGAATACGAGACTCGGAGAGTTCTGGAAAGCCTAAAAGCCGAGTTCCCGAAGCAACTGAGCAACCGCCGCGACAGGCGGGAGGAGGATCGTCGTGAAGGTTGATGTGATGAAAATTCTTCGGAGGCTGGACAACGCATTGCTTAGCCGTCGCGCTACCCCGGCAGAGTGCGTTGAACTCTATGACGCGACAAATGCCATCGCCGAGCTGATCGCGGCGGATGAGGAGTACGACGCGGCAACTAAAGCGTTGCTCGACCCTGATCGCGATGACCACAAGAACCTTGTTCGCCGCCTTGATGCCGCGATTGTTTGCCGCGCCGCCGCCCTCCTCGCCTGCAAGGGTCAAGGCCATGAGCGCTGAGCGCCACCCCCTGATCCGCTACGCCAACGCCCTTCGATCCTGCCGCAACGCACGCCTGCTGCTGCCGTTGCGCCGACTTCAACTTGCCGCGGCGCGTGCCGCGTGGAGAACGAAATGACCGACATCAAGCCCGATACGTCGCTGTACCCCAATGACCTGCCGTCGCGGTTCCGTGCGCTGGCGCTGATCGCGGAGGGCTATGCGCGCGACAAGCTTGTTGAATACATCCGCAAGGATTTCGAGGGGGATAGCTGGTCGGATGTGCCCGGAGCCCCTACGTGGGCATCCCATTTCGACTACCGGCTCAAGCCCGGACCGCGCGTGGTGTGGGTGAATTTCTACGAGAACATATGGGACTATATTGCATCGGACGTCTACCAGGACGAACAGGCCGCACGCAATGCCGCCCCGGGCGCAGGCAAGCGCATCGCCACCGCCGTCCGCGTGGAGCTGCCCGAATGACCACCGACCCCATCGTGATCCCGCTGGACGAACGCGCCGCCAAGCTGCTGCTGGAGCAGCGCGAACACTACATCCGCCAGTCCGCACAGACGCGGGATGGCAAGGTGCCTGACTTCAGAACAGTGAAGGCGGCGTAAGCGTCCACCAACTACACAGAGGCAGTGATGAATTTCACGATTGAGAAAGGCGGCGCCATTCCGGCTCCAAGGCCCCCGCGTGCGAAATATCCGTTTGCACAGATGGATGTGGGAGACAGTTTTTTCGTGCCTTTCACTAGTGGGACAGGTGTCGAATGGCAGCGGGCACGATCTTCCGCAAATGCGCATGGCAAAAGGTATGGCATGAAGTTCGTGACGCAACTTGAGCAGGGCGGCGCCCGCGTCTTCCGAATCGAATAACCCGTGCGAGTGCCGGTAGCCCGCCACCGTGACAGGCGGGACACGAATCCGCCGCATCGCGCGGCTAGCCAGAGTGCAATGGCACGCTTCTGGTGACGGTTAAACCGCCCGCGTGGCCCCGGCGAAACGGGGCGCACCCAGACGGCGGAACTGCCTAGCGTAGGGGCCGCGCCGGAGACGTAACCGGCACCACTTTCCCTGGAGACAACCATGACCGACACCGAAAAGCAGCCCGAAGTCTACGAATTCGCCGTCAACGGCGCATACCGCGGATACGTCTACGCGACGAGCGTCCCGAAGGCACGAGCGCTCGGACTGCGCCACGTCGAAGTCCGCAAGCTCAGCGGCAGCGAGGTCGCGAAGCTCGTGGCCGCGGGCATCGCGATCGACGACGGGGAGGATGCGCAGGCGTGAGCGCGATGACGGACATGCCCGAGTCCGCAGGCCGCATGCTGTTCGATGTCCCGGCAAGCGAGTACCACAAGCGCGAACTGGGCGTTGCCAGCAACAGCGTTCTCAAGATCCTGCGCGAGAAGACCCCGGCGCACTACCGGCACTGGGTCGATGCGCCGCCCGAGCCGGAAACCCCGTCCCTTGCCTTCGGTCGCGCGTACCACTGCCGCGTGCTTGAGCCTGGCATTTACCGACACTTTTATGCCGTGGCGCCTGACTTCGGCGACATGCGCAGCTCGATCAATCGCGAGAAGCGGGATCGATGGGTTTCCGAAAACCCTGGCGTGACACTGCTGTCCGCTGCGGACGCGCAGACGATCGAGGACATGCATGCGGCGCTGATGTCGCATCGGCTGGCGGCCGGGATGATGCAGGCCGGGCACAGCGAGGTCACGATGCGATGGGAAGACAGCGAGACAGGCGTCCGCTGCAAAGCCCGCGCCGACTGGATCGACCCGGGCAATTTCGTCATGGACCTGAAGACGACAGACGATGCCAGCCCTTCCGGATTCGCCAAGTCGATCGCGAAGTACGGCTACCACATCCAGGGTGCGCATTACCGCGACGGCGCAGTGCAGTGCGGCGAACCGACGCCAGCATTCCTGATCCTTGCGCAGGAGAAGTCGCCGCCCTATCTGCCCGCCGTCTACTGCGTCAACGTCGACGCGGAGCTTGCGGGATACGAGCAACGGAACGCCGGGCTTCGCGTGATGCGCGACTGCTTGGCCCGAAACGAATGGCCCGGCTACCCAGCCGGGATCTCCGAAATCCAATTGCCCTCATGGGCGCTGAAGGACTGACATGAACGCGACCGCACTCCAGACCATCGACCAGCCCGTGACCGCGCTGACCTCCGCGGAATCCGCATTCACCCTTGCGCAGAGGTCCGCGAAGGCGATGGCATCGTCTTCGCTGGTTCCCGAGGCCTACCGCAACAACGTGCCGAACGTCCTGATCGCGATGGAAGTCGCCAACCGCATCGGTGCCTCGCCGTTCCTCGTGATGCAAAACCTCTACATCGTGCATGGCCGCCCGTCATGGTCGTCGCAGTTCCTGATCGCTACGGTCAACGCCTGCGGCCGGTTCACGCCGCTGCGCTACGAAACGGTCGGCGAAGATGCGAGCGCCAAGGACTTCCGCTGCCGCGTGGTCGCTTCCGACACGAAGACAGGCGAGGCCTGCGCTGGCCCGTGGATCACCTGGAAGATGGTCGATGCCGAGGGCTGGGCTGGCAAGAACGGGAGCAAGTGGAAGTCGATTCCCGACCTGATGTTCCGCTACCGCGCCGCGACTTTCTGGACGCGCCTGTTCGCGCCCGAGCTGTCGATGGGCATCCACACGGCGGAGGAGCTGCAGGACGTATGGGGCGGCGGCGCGGCGGTGCAGTCGGCGCCGAGTGGCGACGCGCTGAGAACGCTGGAGGCGAAGCTGGTCGAGCGCGCAAAGGCTGCGCCGGCCGACAGCCCCATGACCGTCGCCGAGGTGCTGTCCGGCATCGAGCAGGCCGCCGACGTCGACGCGCTGGACTCCGCCTACGACATGCTCGGGCTGGTGTCGAACGCCTCGCCCGAGGACCGCGCGAAGGTGACGGAGGCGTACACCGCGCGCCGGGCTGCGATCGAGGGGGATCAGGCATGAGCGCTCTCACGCGAGAAGGAATCGAAGTGAAGGTCGGCCAAGTCTGGCGCGATCTCGACAAGCGGGTGAAGCGGACGGTGACCGTGCAGAGCGTTCATACCGATGCGACGCATCCCTACGCGATCGTGAAAAGCTCGTTCGGCCCGGTGAGCCGCATTCGCATCGACCGCATGCACAAGCACGCGCAAGGCTTCGCCTTGGTGGAGGACTGACCATGAGCCGCGCCCGCCACTCCGACCCGTCCAGCTCGCACGCCGCCGCTGCTGTGGTGGCGCGCGGCATCGCAGGACACCAGCAACGACAGGCCGCCGCCGCTGTCCGGGCTTGCCCAGGCCTCACCAGCGCGGAGCTGTCCATCGAAACCGGACTCGACCGCTACATGCTCGCCCGCCGCCTGCCGGAGCTTCTGGCCGTCGGCGAGGTGACGCGCAAGGGGCCGAGGCCAGACCGCAACACGGGCCGACCGGGCGTGACCTGGTGGCCGGAGGATGAAAGCCATGACGCCGGCTGAAGCTGCTGAAGTCCTGCGCAAATACAACGAATGGCGGCGGTGGGATTCCGACGAAGAATCGCCGCCGATGCCGAACACGACAACCATCGGCGAAGCGATCGACATCGCCATCGCCGCACTGGAGAAGACCAATGCTCCCCAATGACATTTTCCGGTGCCGAGCTTCTGCATGCCCATCTGCTGCCTCATGTGCGCGGACGGAGCCCCGTGACGGCATCGGCCCAACTGCCGACTTCAGCGTCCAGATTCCACATGGCGCGCTGAAGTGCGGCGACTACATTCCGAAGGAGAAGACCCATGACCGCTAAGCCCGAGACCGCCGCCGAGGTGCTGGCGGACATCAACAAGCTGATCGCACAGAATCCGTTGCACGACGTGAGCATCGGCGGGTTCAAGACCTACCTCGGCCATCTGATCGAATTCCGTGACCGCCTCGAGCGCGCCCTGTCCGCGCAGGGGGAGGCGGTGCGACACCTCGCCGATTCTCCGGAAGATCGGTTCGAGCAGTTCGTGCAGGCGGAAATCGCGCGTTCCCCGGAGCCGCTGCGGGAGCTTGGCGAGTACCTTGCGGACGCGCTGGACGAGGACAAGTTCCCTCGCGCAAACTCGTTACTGCTGCAACTGGCGACCAGCTACACGCGCCCCGCCCCGGCGCGGGTGACGGAGGAAATCATGCGCGACCGCATGAATGGACTTCGCGATCTGTGCGGTTACGTGGAAGACGGTAGCTCTCAGACGATCTCGATCGGGCAGGATGACGCAACCAAAGAGTGGGCCATCAGGCGAGGAGGAAAAATCCTCGGCTTTGGCGCGACGATGACCGCCGCTGTAGACGCCGCGCTGGAGGCCGACAAATGATCCGCGCACGATTCCACACGCCTTGTGCCGACTATCGCCCGGTGAACTGGCCGATCAAACACCCCTATTGGTGTACGGGATACGATCCTGACGATCACCCGATCATCGCGGCCTATGCCGACGACGAGGCGGAAATTCTGCGCAACTGGCCGGAGGCTGAAGACATCGAGTCAGACGAGGTCGACGAATATAAATTCACCGACCGCTTCCGTAAGCCGGATTGGTTCGCACGGCAGGAACAGGAGGCCGACCATGGGTGACCGCAAATATCGGCGCATCGCGCTTTCCAATGATCCAAGCCCTGATAGCTGGGAATGGGAGCGGGCCCGCAGGGGATACATGGCAATCATGCGCAGAGCCCGCTACTGGGCGGGCATGAAGTCAATCGACATCAAGAAAATCAACGGAGGCCGCCATGGGTGACGTGCGCGAGGAACTGAGCAGGCTGGCGGATAGTCTCGATCTGCTCATTGGCTTTGACGTTGGAGAAAAACAAGAGCTCGAAGCGATCACGGACGAGCTCCGCGCCCTCTCCGCACGCGCCGCGGTGCCGGAGGGGGATAACCGCGTGCTGTGGGGCATCGTCGCGAACGCTGGCCGGCTGAGCGGGCGCAGGGTCATGCGTTGGGCGCATGTCTCCGATGCGACCGGATTGGGCTCGCAGTCGTCTATCGCGCTGTGTCGCCGGTTCGGGTTTGATCCCGACGAGAATGTCGGTGGGGGCGAAGAAGGTGATGAGGATGCCGCCGCCCAGCAGTCGGCAAGCGAGGCCGCGCACAAGCCGTTGTCGGAAAGGCTGTACCGCAGCCCGGCACATCCCGACATCAACGAAAGGCTGATGGACCGCCGATTCATTGCCGAGCCAGCCACCCCGCAGCCGGCGGCCAAGCACACCGAGCAGTGTTGCGTGTGCGGCAAGAGGTTCGTCGTGCGCGAAGTCGAAATGCACGATGATGGAACCAACTTCCAAGATATCGGCGAAGGCGCTGAACTCGCGGACGGCCGTTGGGTGTGCAGCGCCGATCACTTCGAGGACGCGGCAGGGCCGGCCGAACAGCCAGCGCGCACCGGCATCCCACAGCCGGCGGGCGATGCGGTGACGTGGACGAACCCGGCGCCTCACGCATCGGCTCCGCGCGAACCATCGCGCAGCGCCAGCTACTCGGTCGGCTTCAAGCTGGACGACAGCCGCGTGCGGACGTTCGTCGGCAAGCCCGCCCCTTCGGCGCTCTCTCCCGGCGACGCGCTGTCCCTGCACGGCGCTGCGGGGAGGTCGGCAGTTGTCAAGGATTGCTTGACGACTGCGGAGGCGCTGACGCGTGAATGGGATGCCGAGGCCGCCAACCTCGAACGCGCCGGCATCAACGCTCCGTGGTACGACAAAGGCGCGGCCAGAGCTTTCCGCCAGTGCGCTGACAACCTGCGGGACAACGCACGCCGACTTGCCAACGCGCAGCAGGCCGAAGGCGAGTGGCTGAAGGCTGACGACGTGCACACGCTTACCCGCGTGATTGACGTTGCCCTGAATGGTGACGACGCTGCGAAACATCCCAGTTTGTGCGATATCGCATCTCAGGTTTTTGCGGCGGCCCGTGATTGCGGCCCGATTATGCCGAGACTTGCAAGCGCTCAGAAGGCCGCGAAGGACGGCGCCGAATGACCACGAGAGACGACAAGAAGGTAGCGCTGCCGGAGCCTGAAATCACTGTGGCAATCGACGCAGAAGGCATCCCTCGCAGACTACACGGTGGCTTCTACGCCACAGATCAGCTCGAATCCTACGCCGCCGCCAGAGTCGCAGAGGCTACGGCGGAGATTGAAGCATCTGTTAGAGCGCTGCTATGCAGTGCTGTCCCCAGTGCTTGTCCGCATAAAACCTGCTATTGCCAATACGTGAGAACAGTTATTTCAGAGCGCGACGAGTTGCAGAGGCGGGTCGCGGAGTTGGAGGCGCTCGTCGGCGACCTGTTCGCGCAATACACGCGGCCGTACGGTGCACCTGTTGATCGTCCTCCGTTTATTACTCACAACCCAACGTGGAAAGCACTGGCCGAACGTGCGGGCATCATCGCCGACCGCGAAGGGGGTAAGGCGTGAAGATCAAACCGCGTCACGTGAAGATGGCGAGGGCGGCTTGGCGTGCCGAATACGGATACGCGTCTACCTTGGCATGGCGATCGACTCACATGCTGCGAGTGCCTCCGGCTTCGTGGTTGCTCAACTGGCACCGCGCCGCGAGGGGGAAGTGATGATAATAGGAAGCATAAAAACAATCCCCAAAGATCATCTTGCCGTTAAATGCTGTGAGTGCAATTCGCTGTTCTTCTTCAAGATCAATGAGGCACAAGCATACTCACATCCATACGATGTGTTTTACTCAATAGCATGTCCGGTATGTGGATATATAAACGGCGAGGAAAGATTCATGGTGGAAGTTGAAAAGAAGTCATTATTTAAGCCACGAATTTCATTTGGAACAAAAAAAGTATGGATAAGAAGATTCCAATGACCACCGACAGCAGGCCGCCGGCGTGCAAAAACTGTGAAGACTATGGGTTCGTATGGGATTGCCTAGGCGGATGCGGCGATCCGGAGTGCTGCGGCGGGCCATTCAAAGTGCGATGCCTGCAATGCAATAACGACTGGAGCATCGACGATGACTACGAATGACAGGCCGCCGGACTCAGACGACAACGTGCTTGCGTTCCCAAAGCGCATGCTCACCGTCGCCGACATCATCAGGCTGGCGAACGAAGTAGCCAGCGAAATCGCGGAGGAGGCGGAGAAGTGATGGCGACCATGGCCACATCCGAAGCCACAGCCATCATCCTCAAGAACCGAAATCCCACCATCGTCCAGATGCACGACCACGACCACATGTCGTTCGAAGCAATCGGCCGCATCTACGGCATCACCAGACAGCGCGCGCACCAGATCTACAAGGCCGCGCGCAAGAAGCAGAGGAAGGAAGCATGAGCAGCAACACCGAGTTCGTCGACGGCATGATCGCCAGGGCGCCGCGCGAAGGATCTCCGGACTACATCATGGCCCGCATCTCCATCAAGCGAGAGGCTTTGATCGCGTGGCTGAGCGCCAGGAACGACGAGTGGATCAACGTCGACATCAAGGAATCGCAGGGTGGCAAGTGGTACGCGGCCGTGGACAGCTGGAAGCCGGATCGACCGCGGTCGGGCTCGGGGCGCAGCGAGAGAAGCGCGCCGCCTCGTCAGCAGCGCGCGGCGCCTGCGCCAGCACCGAGACCGGCGGATGACTTCTCCGACGACGACATTCCGTTCTAGCGAGGGCTGCGATGATTGACATCAACAAGCTATCTCCCGCAGCTCGCTCTGCTGCAATGCGCGGCGGCACATCCGATTGGGGGCAATGCGCATCCTCAACATGCAACGTCAGATACATGGAGCAGCTGCCCGCAACTTCACGCAGGCGGTGCGCATGCGGGTGCAGGAAGCGGGCGACGCATCTCGGGATGGCAAATGGGCTCGGCCTGATTTCGGGTTGCGAGTTTCGAGTCAGGCGATGGATTAAGGACGGACGATGAGCGCGACAGACACCCAAGTCGGCGGCGACCACTACCGCACGTGCAAGATCCAGCCGGTCGAGTTCATTGAGGCCAACGCGCTCGCGTTCCTGGAGGGCTGCATCGTCAAGCGCGTCACCAGACACAACCGAGCCGGCGGCAAGGGCCGGCAGGACATCAAGAAGGCAATCCACGAATTACAGCTGCTGCTGCAGCTGAGGTATGGAGAGGAAGAATGACCACTCCCGCAATGATCAAGGTCGTTGCGCCTGTCGACGAAGTCGAGCTGATGAAGGCGCTGGAAATGTGCGTCGACGGAGCGAAGCAGAACGTGCTGCGCGCGCTTGACGACGACGAAATCCGCCGCGCTGTCAACTGGCTGCATGCCAAGTACGGGGGCGGCGATGGCTGACGCATGGCTCACCACAATCGAAGTCGCCGAGCTGACCGCGCGCAAGCGCTGGTCGGCGCAGCGCAAGGCGCTGACCGCGATGGGCGTGAAGTTCACCCCTAACGCCGCCGGCCGGCCGCTCGTCCCCCGCGACGCCGTTCTCGGGACCGCAGGATCTCGGCAGCCGCGCAAGGCCGCCCCCGACTGGAGCGCGATCGATGGGACGCAGGCGAAAGCATGACCGACACCTGCCGGCGCGGATGTACCGCCGCCGCGGGGTCTACTACTACGTCGAGCCCACCGGGAAGTGGGTCTCGCTCGGGCGCGACTACGGCGCCGCGCTGATCAGGTACGCCGAAATCGTTGGCGAACCGCCGCAGGTCCGCACGGTCGCCGACCTGCTGGCCCAGTACATCGAGCACGCCAGCGGCCGCTGCACGCCGGCCACGATCGCCAACTACCGCATCAGCATGGCCAAACTATGCAAGGTCTTCGGCGCCGTCGCGATCATCGACGTCACCCCGGCCGACGTGTACCGCTACGTCGTCACGCTGGGGACCGTGCAGGCCAACCGCGACCGGGCGCTACTGTCGGCCGCCTACACGCACGCCAGGCGCACGGGCGCCGTCCCGCGGGACTTCGACGACCCGACGAAGGGGCTGCACTTCCGGAACCCGGAGGAGCCGCGGAAGCGCTACGTGACGGACGCGGAGCAGGCGGCACTGCTGGCCGCGGCGTCGCCGAAGCTGGCCGTGATCCAGCGGTTCCTGTACCTCACCGGCATGCGGCAGGGGGATGCGCTGCGGGTCCGGGTGGCCGACATCGACGACGACGGCATCCACTACGAGGCCGGGAAGACGGGCAGCCGACAGGTCGTGCAGTGGTCGGACGATCTGCGCGCCTGCGTCGACGACGCGCTGCGCCTGTGGCGCCGCTTCGGCCGCGTGTGGCTGTTCGAGTCACGGCCGCGCGGGAAGGCCTCAGAGCGCGGCGTAGGGCCCTACACGCCGTCCGGCCTCCGGGCGCTGTTCCGCGTCGCGCGGGCAAAGGCAGGCGTCGAGGACGTGCGTCTGCACGACCTGCGGCGCAAGGCCGGCTCAGACGTGGACGAGGCGCACGCGCAAGGGCTGCTCGGGCACGCGGACCCGAAGACGACGCGGCGGCACTACCGGGCGAAGCCGGCGCGGGTGAAGCCCGTGAAATGAAAAGCCCCGCCGGTGAAGGCGGGGCGGTGGCGTTCTGTGCGACAACGGGGGTGGTAAGCCCATCTGCTCCCGACTTCTTCGGAGCCCCACTGCCTCGATCGATAGCGCTCTGCCTTTCGGCGATGCCGTACAGCTTGCCCTGAGTGGCCGGAGCTGATCCCGGCACACCGGAAACACATCCCACTTCCGGAATCCCTCGTGCTGCGCATCAGCCTGCACATTCACTCAGCGCGCAAATCCTGCGCCGGAATTGTGCGCGATGCAATAGGCGGATGGCGTCCAATACCGCGGTCATGTTGCGCGCGATTAGCTAAGGTTTCCGCGTGTTGAAGCTGAAATATTGGACGCGGTGATCGGAAGAAAACAGCCTGTTTTCAGAAGGTGCCGCCGAGAATATGGACTCTGACTGTTAATCAGGGGGTCGTTGGTTCGAGTCCAACTTCGGGCGCCATCTTCCGGAAACCCCGCGACGCGAGTCGCGGGGTTTCTTCTTTCGGCGCCGGCCAGCAACGCCGGGAGGTCTCGCCCGACACGCTCCACGGCACGAAAAACCCCGCCATCGGCGGGGTTTTTCGTGTTCGCTGCGGCGCACCGGGGCGTCACCAGCAATAGTCGACCGTCTCCGTGCCCGTCTTCGTCTTGGTGCCGACGTTGTTGAGGGTCAGCGTACCGCAAGCCGTGTCGCGCGACAGCTGGGCGCCGATCGGCGCCGCCCGCACCGTGTAGTTGCGCGCGCCGACGGCACTGAGCGTGACTGTGTAGAAGTTGGTCACGTCGGTGCCGCTGGAGCACGGCGGCAGTGCCACCGCCACGCCGGCCAGCGTCTGGTCGTAGCGCAGGTTGGTGGTGTAGAAGCGCTCCATGAACTGGGCGTTTTCCGACAGGCAGGTCTTCGCCGCGTCGCGACGCACCCGGACCATCGAATCCATGTAGGTCGGATAGGCGATCGCGGCGAGCAGCGCGACGATGAACACCACGATCAGCAGCTCGACCAGGGTGAAACCGCGGGCGGCTCGGGCGAAACGGGCATTGCGGGTCATGTCGATCATCTCCGGATGATTTCGCGCCAGGAAATGCGTCCACCATACAGCGACGGATCCAGCGGTGTCGACGCGAGCGTGGCCAGCGAACCGCCCGCCACGAGCAGCCGGTCGAGCAGCGCCGGGTCGGTCACCATGCCGACGCCCAGATCGATCGAGCCCACCGCCGTCGAGCCGATCACGTCGCCGGCGTCGCCGAACGCGCCGTTGCGGTTGGCGTCGAACAGCCCGGTCTCGAGGCTGGTGCCGGTGAAGGCGTCGATGGCGTTGACGTAGCCGCGCCCCGGGTAGCACGGGTTGCTGGTGCTGGGAATGATGCTGGCCGCGATCAGCGCATTCTTCACCACCTGCTGATCGCCGACCATGCGCTCGCCTTCGAGCGTGTTGCTCGGCGGCAGATCAAGGTCGATGTACCAGCCCTTGCTGCTGCCCGGCAGCGCCGCGTGCGGTTCGAAGGCACGATTCCGGGTCGCCGAATCGAACTGGGCGATGTTGCGCGCGGTCATGCCGGTGCGCGTCACCGCGGTGGCGGCGGCGTCATCGTCGATCACGCCGTACCAGGTCTGGCGAGTGGTATCAGTGATGTCGTTGGTGGTCAGCAGGCGGCCGGTACCGAAGAAGATCCAGCGCTTGCCGGTCGAGGGATCGACCGCGATGGTCACGCCGCCGGTGATCGGCTGGGTGCCGGGCGAGGTCGGCGCATACAGCGCATGGCCGCCGGCGATGCCCCAGCTGCCCGCGCTGCCGCTGCGGAGGTCAAACTTCCAGACATTGCCGCGGAAGTCGCCGGCATACACGTAGTCGACCGTGCCGTTGCCGTCCACGTCCCAGCCGCGCGGCGAGGACAGTCCGTTGGGCGCGGCGGCCGAACCCACGCCGGTGTCGATCTCGGCGATCTTGGCGCCCGTGCGCAGGTCGAGCACGAACAGCACCGCGCGCTCGTTGCCGCTGTTGAGGCCGTTCGGCACCAGCAGCGCCGTGCTGCCATCGTTGAGGTTGGCGATGAGCGGCTTGCCCAGCACCTGGCCGAGGTCGCTGTCGAAGCTGGCATTGTGGTCCCACAGCACCTTGGCCGAATTGAACAGCGTGGGGTCGGTCACGTCGAGCGCGAACAGGCCCTTGCCGCCGCGACCGAGGGTGGACACCAGCACGGTCTGGTTGGCGAGTTCGCGCTTCGAGGACACCACGATCGGGCCGTCGACGAAGAAGCGGTGGCCATAGTCGGGGTCGCTGAACTCCTTGAGCTTGGCCAAGTCGATGCCGCGCGGCACGTAGGCGAAGCGCTCGACGCCGTCGGTGGCGTTGAAGGCGTGCAGCATGCCGTCGTTGGCGCCGACGAACACCGTGTCGATGGTGTTGGAGGTCTTCAGGTAGGTCGGCGAGCTGTCGACGATCGTGCCGAGCAGCGACGAACGCTCGCGGTAGATGCCTGTGGCGGCCGGCAGTTCGAGGGTGCGGTCACCAGCAAGGTAGTTCGCGACCGTCGGCGTCAGCGCCACCGACTGCGCAGCGGTCGGAAACGTGGTACCGGCACTGCCGTTGTGGGTGTAGATGTGGCGCGCGCCATAGGCCGGGATACTCGCCGTCCACACCGGCGTGGAGGTGTCGACGCCGGTCGTGGTCACGTTGAAGGCCTGCAGCTCGCCGTACCAGCGCGAAGAGAAGTACTTGGCCTGGAAGACCTTGTTGCCCGCGGACGTCGAGGTGCCGGTCACGGTGGCGTTGGAGCCCGAGCCGCGGCGCGAAGCGATCGCGCGCAGCGCCTTGCCCAGGCCATCTGCGAACTCGCCCGGATTGCTGGCGGCGACGAAGGTGCCGTGGCCGTTCACCGAGGCATGGAACAGGTCGTCGATGCGGTCCAGGTTTTCCGCGTCCATCGGGTTCGGCCAGGCGACGGACTGCCCGGCGGAGACGCGCGCGTTGGTCGCGGCCACGTCGAGCGTGCCCTGCAGGCCGATCGAGATGCCGAAGGTGACCATGTGCTGCCAGAAGGCCGGGTCGGTGGCCGAAGACGGCACGATGTTGGCCATCTGTGTTTCCGGACGCAGGTCGGTCCGCCAGTAGTTCATCGCCACGTCGGCCAGCGTGTTGCTCCAGCCGTCACGGTAGGGATCCTGGGCGGTGTACTGGTACGACGGGCCGTCCGGACGGGTGATGGTCGGGCCGGTGCCGTTGTCGACGTTGCCGAGGGTCGTGGCGCCTTCGTTCCAGTAACCGTCGGTGGTCAGGATCGTGAAGTTCTGCCGGCACTCGTACTGCGAGCCGTTGGCCTGCGGGCCCCACGGGCCATTGTTGCCGGCTTCCGAGTAGTACTGGCCGGCGCGGGTCAGCGCGGGAATCAGCGGCGTCCTGCCGTTGGCGGTAGCGCCGAACAGGCGATCGAACCACGTCCGGCGGTTCTCGCCCGGGTTGTTGCCCTTGAACAGGCCGTTGTTGTTGGCGACCGGGATGCGGAACTCGTTGCGCTGCCAGATGGTGGTGAAACCGACGCGGTAGTCGTTGTCGTCGTTGAACACCGAGGTGTCGTTGAACGCGTAGCTCGCGCCGGCCTTCGCGACCTTGGTGCGGGTGCGATGGAAGGAGTACCAGGTGGCGTAGTTCTGCTTTTCCTGGGCGAGATTGCGGACAGGGCCCCCCTGCCAGGCGAAGCTCGTGACGTTGGTGACGCAGGTG
Organism: Pseudomonadota bacterium; assembly: GCA_023392975.1. GTDB lineage: Bacteria > Pseudomonadota > Gammaproteobacteria > Xanthomonadales > Xanthomonadaceae > Lysobacter_I. Next base: position 24,737 of record JAEWNA010000110.1, read on the forward strand.
CCGAAGTTGTTGGTCGCGACGCGCCAGGTGCAGGCATCGGCGGTGCCATTGGTCAGGAAACGGTAGCGCGTGTATTGCTTGGCATCGGCATAGTCGGTGATGCCGACGTTGGGCACGTAGAACGTCTGCGTGCTGCCGGACAGGTTGGTCGCGCTGGACAGATCCTCGGTGTCGTTCCACGCCGCGTTGTAGGGCGTATCGGTGAAATAGCTGCCGTCAGCGCCCTGCCAGGGGCGGTAGTCGTTGTTCGGATTGTAGTAGATGGTGTTGCGGGTGTACGCCTGGCTCGAGATGTTGGTCGGCGTGGTCCCGGGCACCGAGTCGGGCATGAACGTCGAGGCCATCGACCCCGAGTCGTCGAGGATGAACCAGATGTTCGGCGGGATGCCCTGGTTGGTCTGCATCGGCGTGTCGGGGAACGCCACGCCGGCGTGCGCCGGAAGGCCGAGGAGCGTGACCAGGCAGGCCAGTATCGGCGCGGCCCAGGACGGGCGCGTGCCGCGGGGCATGCCGCGGAGACGGGGAGAACGGGAACGGGGAGTGGTGTTCACGGCAGCCTCGTGGTTACTTGCCGGCGAAGATGGTCTGCAGCATCACGGACGCGCGACCGGCCTGCTGGCTGCGCGACGTCACGCGAAACCGCGGCGTGAGACAAAGCGGATGGATCGGCGAGAGCTTGTCGCAGTCGCGCCAGTTCGGGCCCTCGCCCATTTCCTCGACGAAGTACTGCGGTGGATCGGTGTTAGCGTCGGCGGCGGTGCCGACGCGCCAGCCTGCGAAGCCGGGGTCGTTCCAGCGTTCGAGCGCGCTCGGATCCGGACGTGCGCACATGCCGTTGGCATTGCAGCCGGCGCCGGGAAAGGCCGGCACGGGATCGAGCGAGGCCTCGGCCTCACGCAGGCCCGCCTCGGCGACCTGGAAACCCAGGCTGCGGTCGAGCAGGTTGGAGGTCATGCGCTCCTCCAGCATCGTGCTGCGCAGGCTGGCGAGACCGAGCAGGGTCATCACCAGCAGCAGGATCAGGACCACGACCAAGGTGGCGCCGCGGCTGCGGCGCGGAAGAGCGGGACGGCGTGCGGAGGCGGTCATTGCAGGCGGTTCCGGAGCGTGACGGTGTGGGCGATGCGGCGCGCGATCTGGGCGCCGTTGGCGCCGGCACGATCGGTGCTGAGCATGTCGAGAGTGACGCGCACGGCGGTGACGTCGTCCCAGCGGGTCGCCGGGACCGCGGTGGCGTCGACGTAGTTCGCGGCGCCGGACAGCAGGTACTGCAGCTGCATGTCGTTGACGCCCTCGGCGATTTCCTGGTTGCGCACCACCGGCACGCCGGCCTCGTTGACGACGGTGCTCCGGAACAGCGAGCGACCGGTGGCCGTGGTGCCGATGTACCAGCGCGCGCTGTGCAGCCGCACGACGCTCGCCGCGCGCCGCGGATCGGGCACGGTCGGGCCGTACTGGTGGATCTTGCCGGTCGCACTGCAGTCGGCGGGATTGGCGTAGCCCAGCCCCTTGCTGCAGTTGCCGGGCGAACCGCCGCCTGCCGCGTGGGCCAGGGTGTCGCCACCGGTGATGCCGGTGACCTGGAACAGCGATGCCTGCTGCCAGTCGCAGGCGACGACCAGGTCGCCCGCCTGAAAGCCGTGGGTGGCGGTGTTCAGCTGGATCTGCGCGCCGCCGGTGCTGTCGGCGCGGACCGTCGCCGCGGTGGAATCGTCCCCGGACATCAGGTCGACGGCGTCGGTGCCGGGCACGCGGTTGGCGGGCGACCCGAGCGGGATCGCGCCCTCGTAGCCGACGACGCCGCCGTTCCAGTTGGTCCACCACTGGCTGGCCGGGTTGTTCAGCACGTTGACGAGTTTCATCGGCTCGGTGCGGTCGGCGTTGCCGCAGGACACGCCGCCGGCATCGCGGAGGTCGCGGGCCATCAACTCGAACGCCATGCGACCGCCTTCCTGCACCCGTCCGAGGCCCTCGGTGGCGCGGTAGGTCTGCCGGTTCGACAGGAAGATGGCGCTGGCGCTGGCCACGACCAGCAGGCCCAGCATCATCGAGATCATCAGCTCGATCAGGCTGAGGCCGCGGGCGCGGGCGCGGAACGCGCGGCGCATGGACGGACGTCGCTGGGAGGGGCGCATGCGGGTCATATCCGGGAAGTGGTGCTGAAGGCCTGGGTGACGGAACCGCCGCTGCCGCGGGAATCGTCCCACTGGACGGTGACCGTGCACATCGGGCCGACGCAGTTGATCTGGCCGCAGGCGGTCGGCCCGAGGTTCTGCTGCAGCACCGTCATCCAGGCGCGGATGTCGTTCGCGGCCAGCGCACCACCGGCCGGGACCGCGCAGGTCATGCCGATGTTGTAGCCGCCGCTGCGGGCGGCGACGGGATTGGCGCGCATGGCGTCGAGGATGGTGTAGGCGTGGACCACGCCCTGGCTGCGCTCCAGCGAGCTCTGGCTGTTGCGCAGCGCGAGCGCCTGCATGGCGGCCACGCCGAGCAGGCCGATGGCGAGCACGAGCACGGCGACCAGCACTTCGATCAGGCCCACGCCGCGCGCGGGAGCGCGGCGCCGGGCGGCATGCGACGGACGGGAAGCGGAAAAGGCGGACATCAGCTATTCCCCGGTGGTGGGCAACCGCCGGCAGGCGCGGCGGCACGGACCATCGCACGCCCGCCCGTGGCGAGATTCACGTCGCGGGAGTTCTGCGGCGGATTGGTGACGATGAGGCAGACCCGGAGGTTGCCATCCATCAGCGCGTTGCCGTTGTCGTAGGACAGACCATCCGCGCGGAAGGTGATGCGGTGGTTGGCGGCGACGATGCTGTTGCTGGGGATCACCATGACCGGCGCCTCGATGGTGCCGGCACGGACCACCTCGCCGGCATCGGCAATGCCATTGCCGTTGGCATCGGCGAACACGATCCAGCCCCGCCAGGGCGACGTGGCCGCGCAGGTGGCCCCGTCGTCGCTCTCGCACAGCGAGGTCCGCGTGTTCTGCCGGATCGCCTCGGCGCGGGCGGACTGGATGGCGGCGACCAGTTCGTTGGCGTTGGCGGTCAGGCGGTTGCCGTTGACCACGCCGGTGAACATCGGGATCGAAACCCCGACCACGATGCCGAGTACGAACAGGGTGATCGCCAGTTCCACCAGCGAGAAGCCCGAGGTGCGGGCGCGGCGCGGCGCGGGGCCGGCGGGCGGAAGGAGTCTGCGTCGGAGCATGGGTCGCATTGCGCCTCCAGGATCGATGGACCGAGCTTAGGCGCGCCCGGAACGGGGGGCCAGACGATGGCCGATGGGCGGCCGGCACGGCCGCATGAGCGGTCCCCCTGCCCCTGCGCGGCGCGGGCGGGCATCATTGGCCCGATGCATCGCCCCCCGCCGCCCTCGCCTTCACCCACGACCACCCCGCCCCCGGCCGGTGCCCCGCTGGACAGCCTCTGGCAGGCGCGCGTGCTGATCTGGGTGGTCATCGCCGCGGAAGGCGTCGCCGCCGCGCTCACCCTGGCCAGCGACCCGCCGCTGGGGCGCTGGATCCGCTTCGGCCTGCTCTCGCTGACGGCCCAGTGGGTCGCCCTGCTGACGCTCGCCGCTCTCTACCTCCTGCGCGAACGCCTGCGCGACGTGCGACCGACCCGGGTCGCCTGGCTGGCACTGGGCCTGCTGGTGATGAGCTGCTGGTCGGTGCTGGCGATCAGCGACCTGCTGCTCGGCGACCTCTGGCGCATCCCCGAGCAGGCGCGCGTGGACGTGTTCCTGCGCGCGACCGGGATCGTGCTGATCGTCGGCTGGCTGGGGCTGGCCGCATTCCAGAACCACTGGCGCCTGCGCCAGCTCGCGGTGCGCGCCAAGCAGGCGGAACTGGCGGCCCTGCGCGCGCGGGTGCGGCCACACTTCCTGTTCAACACATTGAACACCGGCGCCGCGCTGGTGCATCACCGCCCCGACGAGGCCGAAGAACTGCTGCTCGACCTCGCCGACCTGTTCCGCGCCGCACTCGGCGGGCCGCGCGAGATCCCGCTGGACGAGGAGTTCGCGCTGATCCGCCGCTATCTCGAGATCGAGTCGCTGCGCTTCGGCCCGCGCCTGCGGGTGCAGTGGCGGCTGCCCGACCCGATGCCCGACCTGCGGGTGCCGTCGCTGTCGCTGCAGCCGCTGGTCGAGAACGCGATCAAGCACGGCATCGAGCGCCTGCCGGGCGGCGGCGACATCGACATCGCGGTGGAAGCCGGCGACGACGGCAGCGTCGTCATCGCGATCTCGAATCCGCTGCCACCCGGACCGGCGGACGCCTCGCGCGGGCACAACGTCGGCCTGCCCGCGTCGCTGGCGCAGATCGAGGCCTACACCGAGGGCCGCGGCGGCGTGGAGGTCGCCACCGCGGACGGCCGGTTCACCGCGACGGTGCACCTGCCGCCGCCGCGGGCCTGACGCCGGTCGTCAGGCGACGACTTCGTAGCACGGCCGGTACGCGCCCGAGATCTTCATCCGGCGCTGCTCGACGAACGCGCGCAGCAGCGCATCCAGCGCCTGCATGATGTCGGTGTCGCCGGAGATGCGGAACGGCCCGTGCTGCTCGATCCGGCGCATGCCGTCCTCCTTCACGTTGCCGGCCACGATGCCGGAGAACGCGCGGCGCAGGTCGGCCGCCAGCTCGTGCGGCTTGCGCCCGTGGTGCAGGTCCAGCGCGGCCATCGCCTCGTGCGTGGGCACGAACGGCTGCTGGAACGCCAGCGGGATCTCCAGCGACCAGTTGAAGAAGAACGAATCCTTCTCGGCGATGCGGTACTCGCGCACCTTGCGCACGCCGGCGGTCATCTTCTTCGCGACCTGCGCCGGGTCGCCGACGATGATGCTGTAGCGCGAGGTCGCGGCCTCGCCCAGCGTCAGCCGCAAGAACTTGTCGATCTGCTCGAAGTACGGCGCGGACGCGGCCGGGCCGGTGAGGATCAGCGGGAACGGCAGCTTCGCGTTCTCCTCGCGCAGCAGGATGCTGAGCAGGTAGAGGATCTCCTCCGCCGTGCCGACGCCGCCCGGGAAGACGATGATGCCGTGGCCCATGCGCACGAACGCTTCGAGCCGCTTCTCGATGTCCGGCATGATCACCAGGTGGTTGACGATCGGATTCGGCGACTCCGCGGCGATGATGCCCGGCTCGGTGATGCCGATGTAGCGCATGCGGCGGTGGCGCTGCTTGGCGTGCGCGATCGTCGCGCCCTTCATCGGGCCCTTCATCGCGCCCGGGCCGCAACCCGTGCAGATGTCGAGCCCGCGCAGGCCCAACTCGTAGCCGACCTGCTTGGTGTAGAGGTATTCGTCGCGGTTGATCGAATGGCCGCCCCAGCAGACGACGAGGTTCGGGTCGATCGGATGCAGGATGCGCGCGTTGCGCAGCAGGCCGAACACCGCGTCGGTGATGCCTTCGCTGGTGTTGAGGTCGCGGTTGCCGTGGCCCTCGCGCAGTTCGATCGCGGTGTAGGCCAGGTCGCGGACGACCGCGAACAGCAGCTCGGCGACGCCGCGGATGATCTCGCCGTCGACGAAGGCCATCGCCGGCGCCTTGACCAGGTCGATGCGCACGCCGCGATCCTGCTGCAGCACCTGGATGTCGAAATCGGGATACAGCTCGCGCGCCGCCCGCGGGTCGTCGGATGCGCTGCCGCTGGTGAGCACCGCCAGCGCGCAGCGGCGCAGCAGTTCGTGCATGCCGCCCGTGGAGGCGTCGCGCAGCCGCGCGACCTCGTCGCGCGAAAGCACGTCGAGCGCACCGCGGGGGTAGATGTGCGCGTCGACGGTGGGAAGGATGGAGGCTTGTGTCTGGTCGCTCATGGTTCGCTTTTCTTCTTCGTTCTTCGTTCGTGTCGGCGGGACTTTATCCCAGCCCTGCCTTCAATGACAGCATCCCGCCGGCCGGCCGGAAAACGAAACGGCCGGGTTTCCCCGGCCGTTTCGAGACTGCCTTGTCGCCTTCGATCAGAACTTGTAGCGGAAGCTCAGCTGGGCGGCCCAGCGCGAGATGCCGCGGGAGTCGTAGATGCTCAGGCTGTCCGGCGTGTTGAAGCGGTAGACGTACTTGCCGGAGGTCGGGTCGATGCCGCCGTACTCGACGACGCCGCGCATGGCCGGGAACGACTGTTCTTCGACGCGGCCCCAATCCTTGTTCAACAGGTTGCCCACGTTGGAGATGTCGAGCGTGATCTCGGCCTTGTGGCCTTCCATGAAGCCCGGCAGCTCCTGCGAGACGCGCAGGTCGAACTGGTTGACCCAAGGACTGCGGGCGTCGTTGCGGGCAGCGACCTGACCGCGGTGGCTGTTGAGGTACTCGTTGCCGTAGACGTACTGCCAGAACGCGGCTTCTTCGGCGGGAGAACCGAACAGCACGTCGCCCGGGCCCTTCGGGATATACAGCAGGTCGTTCAGACGGCCGTCGCCGTTGGCGTCGTTGTCGAACACGTAGCTGTACGGACGACCGGTGCGGCCTTCGTAGAACAGGCCGACCGACGTGGTGTTGTCACCGAAGAAATCGTGCTTCCAGTTGAGGGCCGCGGTGAAGCGGTTGCGGATCTCGTAGCTGGAACGCGCGACCGCATCCTCGTTCGCCTGGAAGATCGCCGTGTTGCCCAGCTGCGAGCTGGAGGTCGAGCTGGTCAGCGTGCTGACTTCATCGGCGTTCGTGTAGGTGTAGGCCAGGGTCCACGACCAGTCGCTCGCCTTGCTGAAGGGCTTCTCCAGCGAGACCGTCAGCTGCTCGCTGCCGCCGCGGCCGGTCGAACGGGCGATGATCGCGTCGTTGTAGGCCGTGTTGCGGTTGGCGCGCGCGGTGACGCTGCTGCCCACGCCCTGCTGGTTCCAGCGCGTCGGGTTCAGGCCATTGGCGTTCCAGTAGATGAGGCGACCGTCCTGACCCACGGCGGTCGAGCTGCCGAGGTTGAGCTGCTGGTAGAAGATGCCTTCCTTGACGCGGGTCACGACGCCTTCGACGCTGGCGACCATGCCCCACCACGGCAGCTCGCGATCGAACGCCAGGTTGGCCTTCCACACCGACGGCTGGCCGAGGTCGGGATCGATGAAGTCGACGGACTGGGTGCCCGGGACGCCGCCGGTCAGCGCGACCGGGAGCTGGTTGTTGGGATCGGGCGAGAAGACGTTGGTGCCGTTGGAGTCGAAGTAGTCGATGTACGAGAGGCCATTGTTCGAGTACGGGTTCGACAGCCACACCGTCGCCGCCGCGCCCTGGAACAGGCCCACGCCGCCGCGCACCTGCGTCTGCAGGTCGCCGTCGAAGCGGTAGTTGAAGCCGAAGCGCGGCTCCCACAGGCCGTTGCCGTCGATGGTGGCGTCGTTGCGGTAGCCGAAGAAGTTCGACGCGGTCGCGTTGTACAGCGGCTTGTCCTTCACCATCGGCTCGTCGTAGCGCAGGCCGAAGGTCAGGGTCAGGTTGTCGTTGACCGCCCAGTTGTCCTGGACGAACAGGCCGAGGTTGCGCAGGCCCCACTTGGCGGCCATGTTGTTGAGGTTGCCACCCTGCGGGTAGAACAGCTGGTAGCGGCTGGAGACGCCCGACTCGAACGACTGGGCGCACGCCGAGGTGTTGATGCAGTTGAAGGTGTAGACGCCGTTGGTGCGGCGGCCGAACAGGTTGTAGATGTCGTTGTCTTCGTAGTCGAAGCCGAACTTCAACGCGTGGTCGCCCACGAACAGGTTGCCGGCGAAGAACGCGTTCCACGTCTGGGTCTCGAGGACGTTGGCGTGCGTGTTCTCTTCGGTGCCCAGGTTCAGCGTGGCGCTGCCGATGCGCACGGCGATCGCCGGCAGGTCGGCCAGCGGATTGCGGACCGCCGAGTAGTCGCGGTACGACACCTTGGCTTCGGTCGAGAAGTTTTCGGTCCAGTCGCTGAACAGCGAGGCGGTGTAGCTCTCGAGGTCGAAGTCGCGGACGTACTGGTACGAGCTCAGCGCGAGGCTGGTGGAACCGAAGCCGTTGATGTTGGCCTGGCTCTGGGTCGACTTGCCGTAGCGGAAGCTGGCGCGATGCTTGTCAGTGATGTTCCAGTCGAGCTTGATGCCGTATTCCTCGGACTCGGTGTCGAGCGACGGCAGGGCCAGCGTGCCCGGGTCGAAGCCCCAGGTCTGGTTGGCGATGCGGATGACTTCGTCGATCTGGGCCTGGGTGATGTTGACGATGTTGGCCGCGCCGGAGCCGACCGGGCCGGTGTCGACGCCGGTGCCGACGTACAGGTCCTTGCCGGTGTACTTCTCGTAGTTGGCGAAGAAGAACAGCTTGTCCTTGACGATCGGGCCGCCGAGGGTGAAGCCGTAGGTCTGCTCGTTGTCGAACAGCACCGGGCGCTGGTTGTTGACGTTCTTGCCCGACCAGTCGTTGTCGCGGTAGACGCCGTAGACCGAACCGTGGAATTCGTTGGTGCCCGACTTGGTGACGGCGTTGATCACGCCGCCGGTGCCGCCGGAGATGGTGACGTCGTAGTTGGCGACGTCGACCGACAGTTCGTCGATGGTGTCCATCGAGAACGGCTGGCGCGGGGTCGGCAGGCTGTTGGATTCGAGGCCGAAGGCATCGTTGGTGCTGATGCCGTCGACGCGGATGGCGTTGTAGCGCGGGTTCTGGCCGCCGACCGAGATCTCGTTGCGCGACTTGTCGGTCTGCGACACGCGCGGATCGAGGCGGGCGTAGTCCTGCAGGTTGCGGTTGACCGAGGCGAAGGCCTGCAGCTTCTGGCTGTCGATGTTGCTGCCCGAGCCCATCTTGTCGGAGGTGAAGACCTGGCTCACGCCGCTGCCGGTGACCTGGATGGCTTCGAGTTCCTGCGCGCCGACCGACATGTCGACCTGGGACACTTCGTCCAGGGCGAGGTAGACGTCGTTCTGCGAGGTGGTCTCGCCGTCCTTGGTGACGGTGATGGTGTAGGGGCCGCCGACGCGGAGGCCGCGGGCGTTGTAGCGGCCATTGGCGTCGGTGGAGACGCGGCTGACCGTGCCCGACTGGGTGTGGACGATCGTGACTTCGGCGCCGGACAGCGGCTTGCCGTCGGTACCCATGACCTGGCCGCCGACGCCGGCGGAGGTGCTCTGGGCGAACGCGGGCGCCGCGGCGAGCGCGACGATGAGTCCGATCGAGAGTTTCGAAAGTCGGAGACGGTTGCTGTGGTTCATTGCTCTAGGCCTCGGTGGAGAAACGATGCGTTAGCGTGCGAGAGGACCGCGGCGACGGGCACCACGATCGACGGGATGGGGGAAATGACGGGCCCGCCGTGTGCAACGAGGCGGGCCGGGGTTAACCATAGGTTAACACGATAGAACGTCGACATGACAGTGCGATGACCGCGACCGACGCCCTAAGTGATTGAAAGAATTGAATGAATACTCTTCACAAATCACTTGAATGTGTCATCCCAAGTGATTCAGGAACGCTGCACCGCCCCGCGGGGATGGCGTCAGGCGCCGATCGGGGCGCCCTGCACCTTCAGATAGGTGGCGATGCCGTCCATCAGCATCTGCACCGAGATCGCGACCAGCAGCATCCCCATCAGCCGCTCGACCGCGGTCAGCACCCGCTGGCCGAGCCAGCGGTAGAGGTAGGTCGCGGAGAAGAGGATCGCCGCCGTCCCCGCCCAGGCGACCAGCAGGGCGACGCTCCAGTCGGCGAGCCGGGAAGGGTCGTTGCTGCCCATCAGGATCACCGCCGCCATGCCCGAAGGCCCGGCCACCAGCGGGATGGCCATCGGCACGATGAACGGCTCGCCGTCGGGGATCTCGCCCATCAGCCCTTCCGGCGGCGGGAAGATCATGCGGATGCCGATCAGGAACAGGACGATGCCGCCGGCGATCGACACCGACTCCTGGCGCAGGTGCATCAGGTCGAGGGCGTACTTGCCGCACCACAGGAAGGCCATCAGCACGCCCAGCGCGATCAGCAGCTCGCGACCGAGCACCAGGCGCTGCCGGCGCGGCGGCAGGCCGCGGAGCAGGCTGAGGAAGACCGGGATGTTCCCCAGCGGATCGAGGATCAGGAACAGCAGCAGCGCGGCCGAGGCGACGCTCACGCCGGCGGCGACCACACCCGCCCGCGCTGGTCGGCGCCCGCGGCGGACAGCAGATGCACGCAGGCGGGCGCCAGCGTGTCGGGCTCGCGGGCGAGGACGTCCTCTTCCTGGACGTAGGCCTTCGCACGCAGCGGCGTGCGCAGCGGCCCCGGCGCAAGCCCGCAGACGCGCACGGACGAATTGCGCAGCTCCTCGTGCAGGGTCGAGACCAGCGTCGTCAATGCCGACTGGGCCAGCCCGTAGGCGCCCCAGTACGGACCGCCTCCGGCGGCTTCGGCATCGACGGAGAACACCACCGCGGCATCGGGCGCGGCGCGTAGCAGCGGCAGGCAGGCCTGGGTCAGCCACCAGCGCGCGGTGAGATCGACATGGAGCGTGCGCGCGAAGTCAGCCGGATCGACGTGCTCCAGCGGGGTCAGGCCACGGAAATCGGCGGCGCAATGCAGCACGCCGTCCAGACGACCCGACCCTTCCGCGATGCGCTGCGCGAGTTCGAGGTAGTCGTCGGGCGTCGCGCCTTCGAGGTCCAGCGGGTACAGCAGCGCCTCACCGCCCTCGCGGACGATGGCGTCGTGCACGCGGTTGAGCTTCGGCACCTTGCGCCCGAGCAGGACGACGGTCGCGCCTTCGCGCGCCGCGGCGAGCGCGGCGGCCTGCCCCAGCCCGCCATGCGCGCCGGCGACCAGCACGACCCGGTCCCGCAGCGCATGGCCCCGGGACGCATCGTCCGGCGATGCGACGGCCGCGACGGTCTGCGACGGCGTCATCAAGCCTTCTGCGCCTCGGCGATCATCCGCGCCAGTTCGCCGGATTCGTACAGCTCAAGCGTGATGTCGCAGCCGCCGATCAGTTCGCCGTTGATGAACAGCTGCGGGAAGGTCGGCCAGTTCGAGTAGCGCGGCAGGTTGGCGCGGACCTCGGGATCCTCCAGCACGTTGATGCTGTGGAAGCCGGTGGCGCCGGCGGCCTTCAGTGCCTGCGACGTGCGGCTGGAGAACCCGCACATCGGGAACTGCGGCGTGCCCTTCATGAAGAGCACGATCGGATGGGATTCGATCTCGGACTGGATGCGTTCCAACACCGGCATGGGAGGTCTCCTGCGGAGTGCAGCACCGTGCAAAAAAACCGATGCGGCGAGGTGGGGTTACAATCCGTCATTGTAATCGTTCGCGCGGCCCCGGGCTTGTTCCGTCCCCGGGTCGACCACATCCCCCGGGGCGCCCGCCCTCTCCGGATCGGGCGCCTCCCGTACCCAAGGACTTCCCATGGCCATCGAACTGCCCCCCCTGCCCTACGACCGCACCGCGCTGCAGCCGCACATCTCGGCCGAGACCATCGACTTCCACTACGGCAAGCATCACCAGGCCTACGTGACCAACCTCAACAACATGATCGCGGGCACCGAGTTCGCGGACATGGCGCTGGAGGACATCGTCCGCAAGTCGCAGGGCGGCATGTTCAACAACGCCGCGCAGATCTGGAACCATACCTTCTACTGGAACTGCCTGAGCCCCAACGGCGGCGGCGAGCCGTCCGGCAAGCTCGGCGAGGCGATCGCCAAGGCGTTCGGCGACTTCGCCAAGTTCAAGGAAGAGTTCACCAAGACCGCCGTCGGCACCTTCGGCTCGGGCTGGGGCTGGCTGGTGCAGCGTCCGGACGGTTCGCTGGCGCTGGTGAGCACCTCGAACGCCGCCACGCCGCTGACCGGCGAAGACACCCCGCTGCTGACCTGCGACGTGTGGGAGCATGCCTACTACGTCGACTACCGCAACGCCCGCCCGAAGTACGTCGAAGCGTTCTGGAATCTCGTGAACTGGGAATTCGTGGCGTCGCAGATGAAGTGATCCGCGCGAACGCGGCGGACACGGAACGGCCGGGGAAACCCGGCCGTTTTCGTTGGTGGAACATTTCGTGGGTGGAACAGGGGTGCAATCGCTGCCCTGCGCCGCGCTTCATCGCGCCGACAGCAATCCAGCTGCGTCGTGAACGTGCGCCCCGCGGCGTCAACGATCGCCTCTCCGCAGGCATTCCCCGGTGGCCTTCCCGCAACAGGAGTTCCCCATGCGTCGCCTCGCTTCCCTGCTGTCCATCGCCGCGCTCACCCTCGCCATCGCCGGTGGCGTCTCCGCCCGCGACCGTCCGCACGATCGCGACGACAATCCGCCCGGCCCCGCAGGCGGTCCGGGCACCAACTGGGAAAACCCGCCGGGCTGGCGCGGCGGTCCCGGCGCCTCCCCCGACAAGCGCTACTACCGCCATCGCGGTACCCGCTACACCTTCGAGATCCGCAGCGGCGGCTACTACTTCAACCCGCGTTTCGGCTACTGGCACCCGCGCTACGGCTTCTGGAACCAGGCGCGCCGCTGCTGGTACGACAACGACCGCAACCCGCCCGGACCGGTCGGCGGCCGCGGCACCAACTGGGAGAACCCGCCGGGCTGGCGCGGCGGTCCCGGCGCCTCGCCGGATCGCTACGGCCGCTGTCGCTGAGACGCCACCGGCAGCACCCGCGCCGCGTGCCGGCCACGTCCGGTCGGCACGCGGTGACGTTTCGCACTGGCAGCGCCTCGCCGGTCGTCCGACACTGCAGGGATCCCGACTGGTTCACGACCGAGAGATTCCCGACCGATGGCCGCGCTCGCCCCCGTCAGCTTCACGCCCTATCTCTTCCCGCTGTTCATCGCATTCGTGATGTACCGCCGCATCCGGCGGAACTTCGGCGTGCAGTTCTGGAGCCCCGCCCGCGTCTGGATCCGGGTGGCCCTGCTGTCGCTCGTTGCGCTCCTACTGCTCGTGGCCGGCGTGTTCGCGCCGCAGACGCTGCCGGCGATGGGCATCGGGCTCGCCGGCGGCCTGGTGCTGGCCTATTTCGGGCTCAGGCACACACATGTGCACTGGACCGACGGCAAGCGCAGCTACACGCCGAATCCCTGGCTCGGCGGCCTCCTCACCGCACTGCTGCTGGGCCGGCTCGCGTGGCGGATGACCAGCGGCGGGGGGCTCGCCGGGGCGCAGACCGCGCCCAGTGGCGTCACCTTCGGCATCGCGATGGCGCTGATCTCGTATTCGCTGGTCTACGCGATCGGACTGATCCTGCAGATGAAACACCTGCCGCCGCCCGACGCGTCGACGCCCTCGAATCCGCCGGCGACGCTCTGACCGATCCGCGCATCACGCGTCGGCGAGGTCCTCGGGCATCAGTGCCGGCTCGCGTTCGAAACGCCGCATCAGCGCCTCGAATTCGGCGACATGGCGCCGCAGGCGCACGTCGTCCGCCTGCGACGACAGGAACGGCTTGCGCCTGCCCGACACCAATACGTCGAGTTGCCGACCCTTGCGCGAGAGCGGCTGCCGCAATCGCCGGAACGGCTGCAGCACGTCCGCGGCGACGTTCGCCGGCAGCCGCGCCCGCAGCCACGCCAGCTGCGTCGTCTCGAACAGGCCGGACGGGAAATCCAGCGATGCCAGCCCGGTCAGCGCCGCCAGCGGCTGGATGCGCCCGTCGCAGATCGCCTTCGCGTTGAACGCGAGCGTGCGCAACCGCGACAGTTCGGCGAGCGGCGCCAGCGTCTCCACCTCGAACTTGTTCCAGATCGCGTTGCCGAAGACGAGGTCTTCCAGCGCGACCGCGCGCGACAGGTCCGACAGGTCGCGCAGCCTCGTGAAATCGTCGAAATGCAGGCCACGCAGCATCGGCGTGCGCGCGAGGTTCCACAGCCGCGTGGTCTTCTGGTTCCAGTAGAACGCAACGTGCGTGAGCTGCGGCATCGCCTCCAGCGGCGTCAGGTCGACGATGCGCGGACACTTCCAGAAATGCAGCGCGGTGAGCCGCGCGCCGAGCCCGCCGCACAGCAGCTCCAGCGTCTTCTGCTCGACGCCGCTGACGGTGAGCGCGGTGGCCTCCGGCGCATCGGCGAGGAACAGCAGCGCATCGGGCGGCAGCTTGCCGCCGTTGAGTTCGGGTTGAAGCCGCATCGCATGCCAGGGCGGCGCCTCGCCGGGGCGATGCAGCCGGCGCAATGCCGCCAGGGATTCGATGCGATCCGGTGTCATGCCGTCTCCGTCCGGCGGATGTCGATCCATGCGGGCGGGCTGCCGCGGACGATCAGCCCGCGGGCGATCGCAGCGCGTCGACCACCGGCGTCACCTGCGCTTCGCGACCGAGCGCCGCACCGACGCGCGCGAGCGCATCCGCGAGTTCGGCCGGCGCATCCGCGCGCAGCGTGGCGTGGCCGACCTTGCGGCCGTCGCGCGGCTCCTTGCCGTAGTCGTGCCAATGGCCGCCCGGTTCGCGCAGCACGGCGGCCGCATCGGGCATCGCGCCGATCCAGTTGAGCATGCAGGCGTGGCCGACCATGCGGGTGTCGCCCAGCGGCAGGCCGAGCACGGCGCGCAGGTGGTTCTCGAACTGCGACGTCTCGCTGCCTTCGATCGTCCAGTGCCCGGAGTTGTGCACGCGCGGCGCGAGTTCGTTCGCGAGCAGTTCGCCGTCGCGGCAGAACAGCTCGAGCGCGAACACGCCCATGTAGTCCAGCGCCTCGGCCAGCGATCGCGCGTGCGCGACTGCGCGCGACTGCAGCGCCGCGTCCGCGCGTGCGGGCGCGAGGCTGGCGGACAGCACGCCGTCGACGTGCCAGTTCTCGGTCAGCGGCCAGGTGCGGAAGGTGCCGTCGCGGCCGCGCACGGCGACCACGCTCAGCTCGCGCTCGAAGGCCACGAAACCCTCGAGGATCAGGCCGACGGTCGCGGCCTGCGCGCCCAGCGCGTCCCAGGCGGCATCGACATCGCCCGGCGTCTTGATCCGGAACTGGCCCTTGCCGTCGTAGCCGAGGCGGCGGGTCTTGAGGATGCACGGCGTGCCGATCGCGGCGACCGCGGCGTCGAGCGCGGCGCGATCGGGCACGTCGGCGAAGTCCGGCACCGGGATACCCAGTTCGCGGAACAGCGTCTTCTCGGCCAGGCGATCCTGGGCGACGGCCAGCGCGCGCGGGTTCGGGAACACCGGCACCCGCTCGCTCAGCCACTGCGCGGATTCGGCCGGGACGTTCTCGAAATCGAAGGTGGCGACGTCGACCTGCGCCGAGAACGCGGCGAGCGTCGCGGTGTCGCGGTAGTCGCCGACGATCAGCGGCGCGAACTGGCCGGCGCAGGCGTCGGCGACCGTGTCGAGCACGCGGAAACGCAGGCCCAGCGGGGCGCCGGAGAGCGCGAGCATGCGGGCCAGTTGCCCGCCGCCAAGGATGCCGACGGTGGTCATGCGCGCCTCATGTTCGTGGGTCGTCGTGGTCCATCACGTCCTGCGTCTGCTGCGCGCGGAACGTCTCCAGCGCTTCGCCGATCGCGGGGAATTCGCGGGCCAGCATCGCCGCGGCGAACAGCGCGGCGTTGGCCGCGCCGGCGTTGCCGATGGCGAAGGTGGCGACCGGGATGCCTGCGGGCATCTGCACGATCGACAGCAGCGAATCGAGGCCGCTGAGCGCCTTGCTCTGCACCGGCACGCCGAGTACCGGCACCGCGGTCTTCGCGGCGAGCATGCCCGGCAGGTGCGCCGCGCCGCCGGCGCCGGCGATGATCGCGCGCAGACCGCGCGCCTGTGCGGTCGCTGCGTAGTCGAACAGCACGTCGGGCGTGCGGTGCGCGGACACCACGCGGACTTCGTGCGGCACGCCCAGCGCGTCGAGTTTCGCGGCCGCGTGCTGCATCGTCTCCCAGTCGGAGCGCGATCCCATCACGATCCCGACGAGTGCGTCCCCCGCCAACGCGCCACCGGCTCGCGGCCGCGCACCTGCATTCGTCTCTGCCATGGCCCACCCCGCGGCGTCGCGCCTGCTGCAAAGCGGTATTCTAGCGGCTTCCCACCCCCGGCTTCATCGAATGGACCGCAAGCTGCTCGATCTGCTCGTCTGTCCCGCCAGCCGCCAGCCGCTGGCCCTGCTCGACCGCCCCGGTCTCGACGCGCTGAACGCGGCGATCGCCGCTGGCGGGGTGAAGCGCGTCGACGACGCACCGCAGACCGAATCGCTGCGCGAAGCCTTGATCACCCACGACCGCAAGACCGTCTACCGCGTCGACGACGGCATCCCGGTGCTGCTG
Organism: Pseudomonadota bacterium; assembly: GCA_023392975.1. Taxonomy (GTDB): domain Bacteria; phylum Pseudomonadota; class Gammaproteobacteria; order Xanthomonadales; family Xanthomonadaceae; genus Lysobacter_I. The sequence goes on from JAEWNA010000110.1 coordinate 40,885, forward strand.
ATCGAGGAAGGCATCGCGACGGCGTCGGTACCGGGCCTATGAGCGAGCGGGCCGCGCCGCCGCAGGACGTGGTGGACGCCAATGTCGCCGCGGCCCTGGCCGAGGACCTCGGCAGCGGCGACGTCACCGCCGCGCTGCTGCCGGACGGCCCCGACACCGCCTACCTGCTGTGCAAGGAAGACGCCGTGGTCTGCGGCCGGCCGTGGTTCGACGCCTGCCATCGCACGCTCGATCCCGACGTCCGCATCGACTGGCGCGTCGCCGAGGGCGACCGGGTCGCGAAGGGCACGGTGCTCGCCACCCTCGCCGGCCGCAGCCGGGCGCTGGTCAGCGCCGAGCGCGCCTCGCTGAATTTCCTGCAGACCCTGAGCGGCACCGCCACCGTGGTCGCGCGGTACGTCGAGGCGGTGCGCGACACCGGCGCCAGGGTCCTCGACACCCGCAAGACCCTCCCCGGCCTGCGCATCGCCCAGAAGTACGCGGTGCGGACCGGCGGCGGCGCGAACCACCGCATCGGCCTGTACGACGCGGTGATGCTCAAGGAAAACCACATCCGCGCCTACGGCTCGCTCGCCGGTGCGGTCGCCGCGGCGCGCGCGCAGTCGCCGGCGCTGCCGCTGATCGTCGAGGTGGAAACGCTGGACCAGCTGCGCGAGGCGCTCGATGCCGGCTGCACCCGCATCCTCATCGACGACTTCGACGCGGGCATGCGTCGCGAGGCGGTGCGGATCGCGAAATCGGCGCCCTACGACGGGCGGATCCCGCTGGAAGTCTCGGGCGGCGTCGACATGGCCACGCTGCGCGGCATCGCCGAGGACGGCGTCGACTGCATCTCGATCGGCGCACTGACCAAGCACGTCCGCGCGATCGACCTGTCGCTCAAGCTGGGGCCGCCACCAGGCGGCTGAGGCGCGACCCGCGTCAGCCGAACCAGTGGCCGTGCATCGCCGTGAGGAATTCCGGCGTGATCGGGAAACCGGACTGCGAGCCGAGCACGGCGTCGATGCCACAGTGCGGGCACAACGCGGTCTCGCCTTCGCCCGTGGGCGCGCCCGTGACCGGATCCTTCGGCGCGTCGACCCATTCGCCGATGTCCGACGGCTCGAACGTGGCGAGGCAGTAGAAGCAGCCGCAGATCGTGCTGGCCTCGATCTCCGCGCGATGCTCGGTGGACCTGGCGTGCGCGGCGAGCAGTTGGGGGTCGTGGTGCGACATCGGCCGGCTCAGCGCAGCGCCAGGAAGGCCGCGACCGCCACGACCGCCACGACGGCGATCCAGACCCAGCCGGGCATGCCCTTGCTGCCGGCGGGCGTCGCGGCGGCGCCTTCCTTGCCCAGTTCGAACAGGGAGAAGCGCACCGTGTCGAAGCCGATCTCGTCGCCCGGCTGGGCCACCGCCCGCTGCGCACGCTTGCCGTTGTGGAAGCTGCCGTTGGTGGAGCCGAGGTCCTCGATCACCACGCCTTCGTTGGTCGGGATCAGCTTGGCGTGCTTGCGCGAGAGGCTGGTGTCTTCCAGCCGCAGCTGGCAGTCCGGCGCGCGACCGACCACGGTCGCGCCGGTCAGCGGATAGACCCGACCCAGGTGCCGGCCGGTCTGCGCGCGCAGCGCGTACTTCGGCAGCGCCGCCCGCACCGTGGTGGTGCCGACGTCGTCCGTGGACATCGCGGCCGCGGGGCCTGCGGTGGTACGGGACGAATCCAGCGCGACGAGCTGGGCCTGCACGCCGCCGAAGGCGATGCGGTCGCCGGCGCGCAGCGCGATCAGGCCGTCCACCGGCCGGTCGTTGACCGACACGGCGGCGCCGGAGGCGATCTTGAGCATCACCCCCTGGCCCCCGACCTGCAGCTCGCAGTGGTTCGGCAGGATGTCGGGCCCGCGCAGGCCGATGTCGGCATCGCGCGCCGAACCGATGCGTTTGACGCCCTGCTGCAGCAGGGTGGGCGGGAATTCGCCGGCGGCGAACACGAGCTTCATGGGCGATCTGGCTCCGAGGTCGGGATTGCATCCGCCACGCGGCGGCCGCAAATTAACGAAATGCCAACTTTACTGATCCTGATGATCGCGGTTGCGATCACGTTCGCATTCTGGAGCGCTTCGCGGGCCGCCGCCGAGCGCGCGATCCGCATCGGCGGCGACGCCTGCCGCGCGGCCGGGGTGCAGTTGATCGACCACACCGTGCACGCCACCGGTCTGCGCCTGCGCCGCCACGAGGACGGCCGACTGGGGCTGGAGCGCAGCTTCCGCTTCGAATACTCGCAGGACGGCACCGACCGCCACATCGCGCGGATCGTGCTCCACGGCGAGCGGCTGGTGGCGTTCACCGGGCCTGCGGCCGCGACCGACGCCATTCCGATGGATTGAGTCGCGACGAAAGGCGCCGTCCGGGCACGGGCGGGCGCCCGGTCGTCGTCGGCAGGCAAGGCCCGGCGTTGCTGTCCCGCGATCCCCCTCATCGCTCCCCCTGCGATCGGTTCGCGCTATTTCACGATACGCAGATGATGGCCGCGTTTCGGGGGCGGCGCGTCATCGTCGCCTCCCTGCGCCTGGCCCTCGGCCGCTTCGTGTCCCGGCGCGTCGCCCTCTTCGTCCGAAGGCGGTTCCTGCAGGCCCATGCCCTGCCCCGTCTCGCGGGCGTAGATCAGCAGCACGGCCTCCACCGGCACCTGCACGTGGTGGCTCACGCCCTGGAAGCGGGCGGTGAAGGTGATCCACTCGTTGCCCATCTCCAGCCCGGCCACCGCGCGCTCGGCGACGTTGAGCACGATCTTGCCGTCGGTCACCGCATGCCGCGGCACCAGCACGCCGGGACGGGTGGCGTCGACCAGCAGATGCGGCGTCATGTCGTTGTCGGCGATCCACGCGTGGATCGCCCGCAGCAGGTAGGGACGCTGGCTGGTCATGCGAGGCGGGGGCGCGGCGGTCATGGCCGGAGTGTACCTCCCCGGTGGGGCCTGCGACGGCGGTTCAGGACGGCAGATCGCGCAGGCTCTTTTCCTGCGGCGTCAGGCTGCGGACGAAGCCCGGATTGCGGAAGATGCGGTTGCCGTAGTCCTCGATCACCCGGCCGTCGCTGGGCAGCGGCACGTCGAGCGCCTTCAGGCGCCAGACGATCGGCGCCATCGCGCAGTCGGCCAGGCTCATCTCGTTGTTCAGGAAGAACTTGCTGGCCTTGAACAGCGGCACCGCGGCGGTGAGCAGTTCCTTCAGGCGCTTGCGGCCGGCCTCGGCCTGCTGCCGGTTGCCGAACTGCACCGCCTGCACCTGCGGCACCCAGTCGTGCTCGATCCGCAGCATCGCCAGGCGCAGGCGCGCGCGCGACAGCGGGTCGATCGGCATCAGCGGCGGATGCGGGTAGCGCTCGTCCAGGTATTCGCTGACGACGGACGCGGCGTAGAGCACGAGGTCGCGCTCGACCAGGGTCGGCACGGAGTGGTAGGGGTTGAGATCGATCAAATCTTCGGGCGGATTCTGCGGATCGACCGGCACCAGGTCGTAGGTCACACCCTTCGCGGCCAGCACGAGACGGACGCGATGGCACAGCACGTCGTCGACGGAGGAAAACAGGGTCAGGGCATTGCGCATACGCGGACTCGCCATCCTTCAGAAAGACGCAGGGCGGCCGGCCATGCCGACCGCCCTGCGGGTGTACGTCGTCGAACGGAAGGAATCCCCGGCCATCAATGCACGTCGCGCCAGTATTCCTTCTTGAGCAGCCAGGCCATCAGGGTGAAGAACGCAAGGAACAGGATCACCCAGACGCCGGTCTGCTGGCGCTTGAGCGCGCCGGGCTCGCCCGCATACTCAAGGAACGCGGAAATGTCGCGCACGGTGCGGTCGAACTCTTCCGCATTCTCGCTGCCCGCCTGCGACAGCACGAGCTGCTTGACGCAGGCGTCGTCGATCTCGGTCGCGCCGTGCGGGCAGGCCTTGATCGGGTTGCCCTTCTCGTCCTTCTCGCCGGTGGCTTCCTTCGCGGTGAACACCGGACGCTGGCTGCCCTGCAGGTGCCACAGCGGGTTGGGCATCGACGCGTTCGGGAACAGGGTGTTGTTCCAGCCCAGCGGACGGCTCTCGTCGAGGTAGAACGACTTGAGGTAGGTGTAGATCCAGTCGGTGCCGCGGACGCGGGCGGTCAGGCTGAGATCCGGCGGCGCCTTGCCGAACCACTTCTCGGCCTTCGCCGCCGGCATCGTCGACATCATGTGGTCGCCGACCTTCGCGCCGGTGAAGTTGAGGTTGGCCATCACCTGGTCTTCGGTCAGGCCGAGGTCCTCGGCCATCCGCGAGTAGCGCAGGTACTGCAGCGAGTGGCAGCCGGAACAGTTGTTCACGAACAGCTGCGCACCGCGCTGGAGCGAGGCCTGGTCCTCAAGGTCCGTGCCGGCGTGCTGCAGGCCGGTGTCCTCGGAAGCGACGGCGGAGAACGAGGCCAGCAGGCCGAAGAGGACGATCGCGCCGCGCTTGAGCATCGTGGTCTTCATCGTGGAGAGCTTAGTCATGCATCGTCACCCGATCCGGGACCGGCTTGGTCTTGTCGAGTTTCGTCCACACCGGCATGGTGAGGAAGAACAGGAAGTACAGCACCGTCAGCACGCGGCCGATGATGGCTTCGGTCGGGTCCGTGCCCGGGCCGCCGCCGATCTTGGCCAGCCACACGAAGCACACCGCGAACATCAGCAGCATCGCCCAGGAGAGCGCACCGCGGTAGCGGTAGGACTTGACCGGGCTCTTGTCCAGCCAGGGCACCAGGAACAGCATCACGATCGCGCCGAACATCACCAGCACGCCCCACAGCTTGATGCCGAAGAACGAGGGCACCACCCGCAGCATCGCGTAGTAGGGGGTGAAGTACCACACCGGCTTGATGTGCGTCGGCGTTACCAGCGGATTGGCCTCGGTGAAGTTGTCCTGTTCGAGGAACAGGCCACCGAACGTCGGTGCATAGAAGATGATGAACGCCGCGATGATCATGAAGAAGCCGACGAAGAACGTGTCCTTCACCGTGTAGTACGGATGGAAGGGCACGCCGTCGGCGGGCGCGGTCGGCGACCAGCGGTTGCCCTTCGGGCCCTTCTTGATCTCGATGCCGTCGGGGTTGTTCGAGCCGACTTCGTGCAGCGCGCCGAGGTGCAGCACCACCAGCAGCAGCAGGACCAGCGGCAGCGCGATCACGTGCAGCGCGAAGAAGCGGCCCAGGGTGGCGTCGGAGGGCAGGTAGTCGCCCATGATCCACTCGGTCAGCCCGCCGCCGATCACCGGGATCGCG
>JAEWNA010000066.1 GCA_023392975.1 Pseudomonadota bacterium
CCGCCAGACCCTGCCCGAAGGCTTCCAGCGCCCCGAATTCCTGCTCGAACACGGCGTGCTCGACCAGATCTGCGACCGCCGTGAACTGCGCGAACGCATCGCCCATCTGGTCGCGCTGCTGATGAAGCTGCCGGAGCCGGAGGACGATGTCGCCGCGGAGGCATGATCGCGGGAGCGTCGTTGCAGGATGACATCCAAGTCGCTTCCGGAATGCGATCCTTTCGATCGCCTGCATCTCGGGTCGGGAGAGATCGTGCTGTTCAGCGAGAGCAACCCGACGTTCCATCGCTCGGGGGGATGTCATGGTCTGGTCGTGACGGACACCGCGTTGTATTGGTATTCGCCCTTCTGGGTGTGGTTCGCCCGTTGGCGGCGATTCCCGCGTCGGGACATTGCCGAAGTCCGTTTCGAGGATTCGAGGTTCATGCCCAGGCTCGTGATCCGTTTCCGGGGACGCGACCGCATTCTGCGCACGCCTTATGACGCCGAGACATACGAGATGGACTACGACCGGCGCATGCTGCAACGGACCGCAGAATTCCTGGCGCAAGGGCTGCCCGGCCGCTGACGCTTCAACCGACATCCTACATCTCGAACGCGCACTCGAACCATGACAAGAAAATACTTCGGCACCGACGGCATCCGCGGACGCGTGGGCGAGGGCCCGATCTCGGCGGACTTCGTCCTGCGCCTGGGCAACGCCTACGGCCACGCGCTGCGCGAGGCGGGCGTGCGCCCGGACGCGCGCGACGGCGGGCAGTGGCGCAAGCCGCAGGTGGTGATCGGCAAGGACACACGCATCTCGAACTACATGTTCGAGGCAGCCCTTGAAGCGGGGTTGGTCGCAGCCGGTGTCGACGTGCAGCTGATGGGCCCGATGCCGACGCCGGCGGTGTCGCATCTCACGCGCTCGCTGGGCGCCGACGGCGGCATCGTCATCAGCGCCTCGCACAACCCGCACTACGACAACGGCATCAAGTTCTTCTCGGCCGAGGGCGAGAAGCTCGACGACGCCACCGAGCTGGCGATCGAGGCCGCGCTCGACAAGCCGTTCTCCACCGTGCCGTCCGACCAGCTCGGCAAGGCCGTGCGCACCCGCGACGCCATCGGCCGCTATGTCGAAGCCTGCAAGGGTTCGGTGCCGCGGCGGTTCGACCTCGGCGGCATGCGCATCGTGGTCGACTGCGCCCACGGCGCGACCTATCAGGTCGGCCCGCTGGTGCTGCGCGAGATGGGCGCGCGGGTCGAGGCCATCGGCATCGATCCGAACGGCCTGAACATCAACGACGGCGTGGGCTCGACCCATCCGGAGCAGCTGGTCGCCCGGGTCCGCGAGACCGGCGCCGATCTCGGCATCGCCTTCGACGGCGACGGCGACCGCGTGCTGTTCGTCGACGGCACCGGCGCGGTGCGCGACGGCGACGACCTGCTGTACGTGCTCGCCACCGACTGGAAGGACGGTGGCCGCCTGCGCGGCCCGGTGGTCGGCACGCTGATGACCAACTACGGCCTGGAGCGTGCCTTCTCCGAGCGCGGCATCGAATTCCTGCGCACGAAGGTCGGCGATCGCTACGTGCACCAGGCGCTGCTGGAGCGCCAGGGCATCCTCGGCGGCGAGACCTCGGGCCACCTGCTGTGCCTGGACCGGGTGAGTTCCGGCGACGGCATCGTCAGTGCGCTGCAGGTGCTGGAGGTGCTGCGCCGTCGCGGCCTGAGCCTGCAGCAATTGCTGGCCGGGTTCGGCAAGGTCCCGCAGAAGACGGTGAACGTGAAGGTCGCCGCCGGCAGCCGCCCGGCCGAGGCCGACAGCGTCAAGGCCGCGCTGGCCGCGGCCCAGGCGGCGGTGCAGGGCAGGGGGCGGGCGTTCCTGCGGCCTTCGGGCACAGAGCCGGTGGTCCGGGTGACGGTCGAGGCCGACGACGCCGGCCTGATGCAGGCCACGCTCGACCGTCTCGCCGACGCGGTCCGCGCCGCGGCTTGACCGCGGTCAAGTCGGGGACGCCGCGCCCTCCGGAGAATCCCGGTCCGCGCCACCTGCCGGCGGACCGCCGGCCGGGCGATAATCCGTTCCCAACGACATGCATGCACATTCCACAGGACGACACGACGTCATGAGCGACCAGCCCTACATCCCGACCCTCGACATCCGCCGCTTCACCGCGCCGAAGGACAGCGCCGACCGCGATGCCTTCGTCGCCGAACTCGGCGCCGCCTATCGCGAGTGGGGTTTCGCGGGCATCCGCGGCCATGGCATCCCGCAGGACGTCGTCGACGGCGCCTACGACGCCTTCGTGAAATTCTTCGCCCTGCCCGAAGACGTCAAGAAGCGGTACCACATCCCCGGTGGCGGCGGCGCCCGCGGCTACACCCCGTTCGGTGTCGAGACCGCCAAGGATTCCAAGCATTTCGACCTCAAGGAGTTCTGGCACGTCGGTCGCGAGGTCCGCGACGAGAAATACGCCGACGTGATGCCGCCGAACGTCTGGCCCGTCGAGGTGCCGGATTTCCGTGAGCGTGCGCTGGCGCTGTACGGCGCACTCGATGCGCTGGGCGCGCGCGTGCTGTCGGCGCTGGCGCTGCACATCGACCTGCCGGAAACCTATTTCGCCGACAAGACCGACAACGGCAATTCGATCCTGCGTCCGATCCACTACCCGCCGATCACCGCCGACGACATCCCGAACGTCCGCGCCGGCGCGCACGAAGACATCAACCTGATCACGCTGCTGGTCGGCGCCAGCGCCGCCGGCCTCGAGGTCAAGTCGAAGAAGGGCGAGTGGGTGCCGTTCACCTCCGACGCCGACACCATCGTCGTCAACATCGGCGACATGCTGCAGCGGCTGACCAACCACGTGTATCCGTCGACGACGCATCGCGTAGTCAATCCGCCGGGCGACCAGGCGCGCAAGCCGCGCTATTCCACGCCGTTCTTCCTGCATCCGAACCCGGATTTCCTGATCGACGTGCTGCCGAACTGCGTCAGCGCCGACAACCCGAGCCGCTATCCCGAGGCGATCACCGCCCAGGGCTACCTCGAGGAGCGCCTGCGCGAGATCAAGCTGATCTGATCGTCCCGGCGACCGGACGACGAAACGCGAAGGGCCGGCAGCGATGCCGGCCCTTTCGTTGATCGCGTCATCCCTGGTCGTCATCCCGAGCGCATGCGAGGGATCCGCTGTTCGAGCGTTGGCCGGATCAGCTCGCCATCCAGAAGAACACCGCCGCCATGCGCTTGGTTTCCAGCGTGTCGCCGCAGTAGCGGGTGGCGCTGTGGATCAGGTTGCTGTGGTACAGCAGCATCGTGTTGTAGCGATACGGCACGGCCAGGTCCTCGACGAACGAATCCGGCGGCACGAAGCGCGTGCCCAGCGCCTCGACGAGGTTGGCGTGCGGCGGCGGCGCGATGTTGCCGCCGCGCTGGCCCATCGGCAGGCGCTGCCGGTAGAAGGCGGTGCCGCAGTCGGCCGGGACGTTCGGGTTGAGATACAGCACCGCGGCGAACTTGCACATCTTCCGCGAGTCGGTGTGCGGCCGCGGCTCGCATTCGTCGCGCCCCACCACCTGGATGCAGTTGTGGTTGAGCCGCGCGTTGTCGTCGCCGGTGTCGCCGACCCACAGCTTCTTCATGCCGGTGGCCTGCCTGACCTTGGCCTCGACGATCGCCAGCTCCTCCGGCTGCAGGCCCGGGATCACGCGCAGGCCGGGCCAGCTTTCGGGCTTGTACGGGTAGCCTTCGATCCAGTCGGTCCGCTGCAGGGTGCGCGTGCGGACGGCGTCGGGGTCGGGCAGGACGTCCTCGATCAGCCAGTAGTCGCGGCCCGGCGTGGGCTTGCGATAGGGCAGGACGCGCATGCGGGCGGGTTGGGGCGGGAGACGTGCGTTCATGGCCGGCGACTGTACCCGATGCCCGGCGCAGGGCGTTGATCGGCCTCAAGCCGCACGGACGCGACGCCTTCAGTCGGCGTCGCGGAACTCCTTGCTGCGGCTGCCGACCAGTGCCCGGGCGACGGACTCCGGCAGGTATTTCGACGCCGCGGCGATCGCCCGATTGGCGCCGCCGGTGACCAGGCGCGTGCGGCCGCGCTCGACCGCGTCGATCCCGAGCCGGGCGACGCTGTCGGCGTCCAGCCACAGCCAGCCCGGCAGCTTCGACACACGTTCGCGCATGCCGTTGACGTCGTGGAACTCGGTGTAGGTGAACCCGGGGCACAGCGCGCAGACGTGCACGCCGCGATCCGCGACCTCCAGCGCCAGGCATTCGGAGAAGCGGATGACGAAGCTCTTGGCCGCGCCGTACAGGGTGTGTCCGGCCGAGGCCGGGACCAGCCCGGCCAGCGAGGCGACGTTGAGGATGCGGCCGTGGCCCGCGGCCTCCATCGCCGGCAGGAAGCGGTGGGTCAGCTCGCAGACCGAGGTCACCAGCACCTGCAGGAAGTCGGCGTGGGTCTTCCAGTCGACCGACAGGTAACGGCCCGGGACGCCGTAGCCGGCGTTGTTCACGAGGTGCCCGACGTGCAGGCCGCGGTCGAGGATCGCCGCCTGCAGCGCTGCCGGGGCGGCGGGATCGGCGAGGTCGGCGGCCAGCACCGTCACCGCGACCTTGTCCCCGAGTTCCGCCGCCAGCGTTTCCAGCCGGTCGATCCGGCGGGCGGTGAGGATCAGCGGCACGCCGCGGCGCGCGTATTCGCGGGCGATCGCCGCGCCGATGCCGCTGGACGCGCCGGTGATCAGGGCATGGCCCCGGGGATCGGCCTGCATGCGTGGAGCTCCTTGGGGTACGGCCGCACAGCTTAGCCGGAGGACGGGGCGGGGCGATCGGCTATCCTGTCGCCCCCTGTCCTGGAGTGCGTCATGCGCCGCAAGATCGTCGCCGGCAACTGGAAACTGCACGGGTCCCGCGCCTTCGCCGCAGACCTGGTCGGCGCCATCGCCGCCGAGGTGAAGGGGCGCCACGGTCCGCCGGACGTGGTCGTGCTGCCGCCGCTGCCCTACCTCGGCGGCCTGATCGCAGGCTTCCCCGCCAGCGGCATCGAATTCGGCGCCCAGGACGTCAGCGCGAACGAGAAGGGCGCCTACACCGGCGAGGTCTCGGCCGCGATGCTGGTCGACATCGGCGCCCGCTACGGGCTGGTCGGGCACTCCGAGCGCCGCCAGTACCACGCCGAGACCGATGCCTTGGTCGCCCGCAAGTTCCTCGCCGCCAAGCACGCCGGGCTGGTGCCGATTCTCTGCGTCGGCGAGTCCCTGCACGAGCGCGAGGCGGGGCAGACCGAGTACCGGATCGAGACCCAGTTGTCGGCCGTGTTCGAACTTTGCGGCCCGAAGGCGCTCCAAGGGGCGGTGGTCGCGTACGAGCCGGTCTGGGCGATCGGTACCGGCAAGACCGCCACCCCCGACCAGGCCCAGGCTGTCCACGCCTTCATCCGTGGCGAGGCCGCGGCCCGCGATGCTACAATCGCCGGCTCGTTGTCCATCCTGTACGGGGGCAGCTGCAAGCCGGACAACGCGGCCGAGCTGTTCGCGCAGCCGGACGTGGATGGCGGGCTGATCGGCGGCGCCTCGCTGGTGGCGGCCGATTTCCTCGCCATCGTCGCGGCCGCCCGGGCCTGATCGCCGCGCGCGTCCCCGGTCGGACGCACGGCCCGACGACCTCATTCGATAGGCACCTTCCGCATGATGCTGTTCCTCAATGTGATGTACGTGCTGATCGCGATCGCCATGATCGCGCTCATCCTCCTCCAGCGCGGCGCTGGCGCGCAGGCCGGCTCCGGCTTCGGCGGCGGCGCATCGTCGACCGTCTTCGGCGCCCGCGGCGCGGCCAGCTTCCTCACCAAGAGCACGCGCTGGCTGGCGATCGCCTTCTTCGGCATCAGCCTCTACATGGCCTGGTACGCCTCGCACGGCGGCAAGCCGAAGGCCGGCAACGAGCAGGACCTCGGCGTGGTGTCGTCCTCCGCGGCGCCGAAGCCGGCGACCCTGCCCACCGCGCCTGCCCAGCCGGCGCC
>JAEWNA010000170.1 GCA_023392975.1 Pseudomonadota bacterium
GACGACCACTCCTCGTCCTTCATCCGCATCAGCAGGTTGTCGCGGGTGATGCCGGCGTTGTTGACGAGGACGGAGATCGGGCCGAACTCCTTCGCGATGGCATCGACCAGCGCCTCGATCGCGGCGCCGTCGGTGACGTCCAGCGTGCGGCCGTGGCCGCCCAGCGACGCCAGGCGTTCGCCGATTGCCTGCGCGCCGCCATCGGTGGTCGCGGTGCCGATCACGGTCGCGCCCTGCGCGGCGAGGGTGTCGGCGATGGCGGCCCCGATGCCGCGGCTGGCGCCGGTGACGAGGGCGATCTCGCCCTGCAGCGGGCGATGGGAGGAAGCGTCTTGGCTCATGCGTTCCGTAGGGTGGCGACCGGCGGCGACCGCCGATCTGGAATCCGGGGGGCGATGATACGGGCGAAAGCGCCGGTCTGTCTGTACGAGGGCGTATGTCGGCAACGCCGCGAACGCCGAAAAAAACGAAGCCGCCGCGACGGACGGTCGCGACGGCTCGCGGGTGGCGCGCGGGCTCAGTAGCGCAGCAGCGCCGAGCCCCAGGTGAAGCCGCCGCCGAAGGCTTCCAGCAGGACCAGCTGGCCGCGCTTCACGCGGCCGGAGCGGACCGCCTCGTCCAGCGCCAGCGGCACCGAACCCGACGAGGTGTTGCCGTGGCGATCGACGGTGACGATCACGCGCTCCATCGGCATGTCCAGGCGCTTCGCAGTGGCGTCGATGATGCGCAGGTTGGCCTGGTGCGGGATCAGCCAGTCGAGGTCGTGGCGATCCAGGCCGTTGGCTTCCAGCGTCTCGTCGACGACCGAATCGAGCGCCTTCACCGCATGCTTGAACACGTCGCTGCCGGCCATCAGCACGCGCACGCCGGCATTCTTCTCTTCGGGGCGGAAGCCGACCGAGACGCCGACCGGGTTCCACAACAGTTCCTTCTTGCCGCCGTCGGCGTGCAGGTGGGTGCTGATGATGCCGGTCTCGGTGTCCGGCTTGAGCACGACGGCGCCGGCGCCGTCACCGAACAGCACGCAGGTGGTGCGATCGTTCCAGTCGAGCATGCGGGTGAGCGTTTCGGCGCCCACGACCAGCACGTTCTTCGCCGCGCCGCTGCGCACGAACTTGTCGGCGACGGTCAGCGCGTAGACGAAGCCGGAACACGCGGCATTCACGTCGAACGCGGGGCAGCCCTCGGCGCCGAGCCGGTGCTGCAGGAGGCAGGCGGTCGACGGGAAGATCAGGTCCGGGGTCGTGGTGCCGACGACGATCAGGTCCAGTTCGGACGCGGCGACACCAGCGGCTTCCAGCGCGCGCATCGAGGCGTGGTAGGCCAGGTCGCAGGTGGTCTCGCCTTCCGCGGCGACGTGCCGCTGGCGGATGCCGGTGCGCGCCGTGATCCATTCGTCGCTGGTGTCGACGAACTGCGCGAGGTCGTCGTTGGTGAGGATCTTCTCCGGCAGGTAGCTGCCGGTGCCCGCGATGCGTGCGTAGATGCGGTCGCTCATGCCAGCCGATCACCCCTGTGGTCGGGAAGCCGGTGCCGACGTGGCCGCGTGCGGCCGTCGGCCGCTGCGGCGGCCGCCGGTGGAGCCGGTCGTTCCGCGGTGGGACCCGGCGCCGGCGAGGCCGGCGGACCCGGAAAAAACGGACGCGGCCTTTCGGCCGCATCCCTGTGGTGCGCCGGCGTGACCGGCGCGCGATGCTCGGGCGCCCGGAGGCACCGGAGGCATCACTCCTCGTCGACGACCTTGGTCTTCGGCACGATCACCTGACGGCCGCGGTAGAAGCCGCCTTCGGTGACGTGGTGACGCAGGTGCACTTCGCCCGAGGTCGGGTCGGTGGCCAGCTGCTTCGCGGTGAGGGCGTCGTGCGAACGACGCTGGCCGCGGCGGGACGGGGTGACGCGGGATTTCTGCACAGCCATGGGAATCGCTCCAGCTCGAATCGTGAATTGCTTGTCGTGGCCGGGACGAGGGCTTCGTCCCGGGAGAGGTCGGCGCGACCGTCTCTGGTCGCCGCCGTCCTCAGGTCTTTTTCAACGCTGCCAAGGCCGCGAACGGATTGGCGCGCTGTTCTTCGTCTTCCGGCACCGACCAGTCGCGTTCGACCGGTTCGCTGCCCGGCTTCGCCGGCACCAGCGGGACGGCGAGGATGAGTTCGTCCTCGACCAGTTCCGCCGGCCGCACGAGGCCGTCGTTCGCCACCATCAGGGCTTCGTAGCCCGGAGGCAGCGCCGCCTCGACATCCTCGCCATCGCCCTCCGCCTCGCGCACGAGCGCGTAGCGCTGGGTCAACGACACCGGCTGCAGGAACCGCTCCAGGCTGCGCTGGCAGACCAGCGGCAGCTCGGCATCGACCTGCAGTTCCGCGAACGGCACCTTCAACGCGTCGTGGCCGAATTCGAGGGCGAAGCGCGCTTCACCATCGGGTTCGGCCAGCAGATCGCCAAGGCGGGCCATCGCGGACAGCGGCAACCGGCCTTCGAACCTGCGCCTCGCCGCCGCCATGCGCCAAGCGTCCAGGACTTCGGGCACTTCAGCGGACATAAGACGCGGAATGTTAGGGACGCCGCCGGTCGCTGTCAAACCCGAAACCCGCTGTCCCAGCGGCGATTTGCCCCCCGGCGACGGGCGCGGCAGACTGTCCGCCCGCGTCCGGGCCCGTCGTGTGACCGCCTTCTCCCTTCCCGCGGCGACCGCCCCCTTGGTCGTCATGATCGTCGGCTTCGTCGTGTTC
>JAEWNA010000190.1 GCA_023392975.1 Pseudomonadota bacterium
ACACCAACCTCGGCAGCGTCTACCGCACGAGCAAGGCGGTGATGCGCGGGATGATGAAGGCGCGCAAGGGCCGCATCGTGAACATCGCCTCGGTGGTTGGCGTCACCGGCAACCCGGGCCAGACCAATTACGCCGCGGCCAAGGCCGGGATCATCGCCTTCAGCAAGTCGCTGGCGAAGGAGATCGGTTCGCGCGGCATCACCGTCAATGTCGTGGCGCCCGGCTTCATCGACACCGACATGACCCGCGCGCTGCCGGAGAACGCCCGCGAGGCGCTGGTCGGCCAGATCGCGCTGGGCCGCCTCGGCGCGGCGCAGGACATCGCCGACGCGGTGGCGTTCCTCGCCGGCCCCGGCGCCGGTTACGTCACCGGCGAAACCCTCCACGTCAACGGCGGCATGTACATGCCGTGACGACATGTCGTGGCCCGCGGGGCGCGGCACGGCGGCCCGCCGATCCGATAAGTCATTGAATCGAATGGCCCGGCTTCCATCCACGGCGGTACCGGGTTTCCCTTACACTATCCACCGCACCATCCTTCCCGGAGCAGATACCCCATGAGCAGCATCGAAGAACGCGTCAAGAAGATCGTGGTCGAACAACTCGGCGTCAAGGAAGAGGAAGTCACCAACAACGCGTCGTTCGTCGACGATCTCGGCGCCGATTCGCTCGACACCGTCGAACTGGTGATGGCGCTCGAAGAGGAATTCGAGTGCGAGATCCCCGACGAGGATGCCGAGAAGATCACTTCGGTGCAGCAGGCCATCGACTACGTCAAGGCGCACGTCAAGGCCTGATCCATCGCGTCCGATACGAAGGGGAAGGGTCCTCGCGACCCGCCCCGCCGGGCATGACGCCCTCCCGGGCTTCCGCCCGGGCCACGCCGGGGCCGCATCGCGGCCCTCTGCGTTTTGGAACTCCATCGATACCTTTCCCGCCGCGCGGCGCATCGCATTCCCCGCGTCCGCGGCCCGCGTTCCGGAGTCACTGCTATGTCGAAGCGTCGCGTCGTCGTCACCGGCCTGGGCATCCTCTCGCCCCTGGGCAACGATCTGGCCAGCAGCTGGGATGGCACCGTCAACGGCCGCAGCGGCATCGGCCCGATCACCCAGTTCGACATCGCGGGATACAGCACCCGCATCGCGGGCGAGATCCGCGGTTTCGACCCTGCGCAGTGGGTGCCGGCGAAGGACATCAAGAAGATGGACACCTTCATCCACTACGGCGTTGCCGCCACGCTGATGGCGTTGCGTGACGCCGGGCTGGAGGTCACCGACGCCAACGCCGAACGCATCGGCGCGATCGTCGGGTCGGGCATCGGCGGCATCCACGGCATCGAGGAGCAGACCATCCGGCTGCACGAAGGCGGCCCGCGCAAGGTCTCGCCGTTCTACGTGCCGAGCACCATCATCAACATGCTGCCGGGCCAGATCACATTGCTCACCGGCATCAAGGGCCCCAGTTTCTCCGCGGTCTCGGCCTGCGCCAGCTCCAACCATTCGATCGGCACCGCGATGCGCATGATCCAGTACGGCGACGCCGACGCGATGATCGCCGGCGGCGCGGAGCGCGGCACGACCCCGACCTCCGTCGGCGGCTTCTGCGCGATGAAGGCGATGACCACCCGCAACGACGATCCGACCCGCGCCTCGCGGCCGTGGGACAAGGATCGCGACGGCTTCGTCATCGGCGACGGCGCCGGCATCCTGATCCTCGAGGAGTACGAGTTCGCCAAGGCGCGCGGCGCGCGCATCTACTGCGAACTGGTCGGCTCCGGCGCGAGTTCCGACGCCTTCCACATGACCGCGCCCAGCGAGGACGGCGACGGCCCCGCACGCTGCATGATCGCGGCGCTGCGCGATGCGGGGATCGATCCTTCGCGCGTCGGCTACCTCAATGCCCACGGCACCTCGACGCCGCTGGGCGACCTCGCCGAGACGCAGGCGATCAAGCGCGCGTTCGGCGATCACGCCAGATCGCTGATGATCAGCTCGACCAAGTCGATGACCGGCCACCTGCTCGGCGCGGCCGGCGGCGTGGAAGCGGTGTTCTCGGTGATGGCACTGCACACCGGCATCGTGCCGCCGACGATCAACCTCGACGCGCCGGGCGAAGGCTGCGACCTCGACTACGTGCCCAACGTGGCCCGTGAGCAGCGCCTGGACTACGTCGTGTCGAATGGTTTCGGCTTCGGCGGCACCAACGGGACGCTGGTCTTCGGGCGCCTCTGATCCGCCCTCGCGGAAGGCCGGCATGATCGTCACCCGCGCGCTGCCGGCCGACTGCGACCCGCTGCGCCTGCAGCGTCGCGCGCCGTCGCGTTACCCGCTGCTGCTGCAGTCCACCTCGTCCTCGCTCGCGCCCGGGCATGCGCTCGCGCGCTGGGACCTGCTGCTCGCCACGAATGGCGAGGCCCTGCGGCTCGATCGCGACGGTCGCGTGCGCGACGAGACCGGTGCCGACCGCGGCGGCGATTTCCTCGATGCGCTCGACGCGGCGTGGCGCGCGCTGCGCACGCCGCGCGAGGAGCCGCGCTGGCCGTTCCACGGCGGCTGGGCGCTGCTGCTGAGTTACGAACTCGCCGCGCAGGTCGAGCCGGTGCTGCACCTGCCACCCGCCGAGGGCGTGTTGCCGGTGGCGCTGGCGCTGCGTTGTCCGGCGGCGCTGCTGCGCGATCGCGTCACCGGCGAGTGCATCGCGCTGGCGGAAGTCGGTGCCGAGGCGTGGCTCGATGTCATCGCCGACGATGCCGCCGCCGCGATCGACGAGGTGCCGGCGTGGTCCGCGCCCGACGCCCTGCGCGAGGACACGCCGGACCGCTTCACCGACGGTGTGCGCCGCATCCTCGACTACCTCGCCGCCGGCGACGTGTTCCAGGTCAACCTCTCGCGGGCGTGGCGCGCGCGCTGCGCCACGCATGCGCCCGACGCGCTGTATGCCCGCCTGCGCGAGGCCAGCCCGGCGCCGTTCGCGGGGATGTTCGCCGGGGAAACCGACGGCCGGCCGTGGGCGGTGGTGAGCTCGTCGCCGGAACGGCTGGTCGCGGTGCGCGGCGATGTCGTCGAGACGCGCCCGATCGCCGGCACGCGGCCGCGTTTCGCCGGCGACGACGACGGCGCGCGCATCCGCGAACTGGTCGGCAATCCCAAGGAGCGCGCCGAGCACGTCATGCTGATCGACCTCGAACGCAACGACCTCGGCCGCGTCTGCGCGCCGGGCAGCGTCGAGGTCGACGAGCTGATGACGGTGGAAAGCTATTCGCACGTGCACCATATCGTCAGCAACGTGCGCGGCCGGCTGCGCGAGGACGCCACGCCCGGCGCGACGATCCGCGCGGTGTTCCCCGGCGGCACGATCACGGGTTGCCCGAAGGTGCGCTGCATGCAGATCATCGCGGAACTCGAGGGCGAGGGCCGCGGCGCCTACACCGGCGCGTTCGGCTGGCTGGACCGCAACGGCGACCTCGACCTCAACATCCTGATCCGCAGCGCCGAGATGCAGGCCGACGCCGACGGCGGCGCGACGCTGCGCTTCCGCACCGGCGCCGGCATCGTCGCCGACTCCGATCCGCAGCGCGAGTTGGAGGAAACCCGCGCCAAGGCCCGCGGCCTGCTCAAGGCGCTGGGAGCAGGCGCGTGACGGTGCGCCTGTTCACCGGCGATGTCATCGGCGATGTCGTCGGCGATGCCACGGCCGATGCGTCGCCGGCAGCGCGCCTCGCCGCAGGGCGCGCGTTCGCCTATGGCGATGGCGTCTTCGAAACCATGCGCGCGACGGGCGGCACGATCCCGTGGTGGCCGGCGCACCGTGCGCGGCTGCAGGCAGGCGCGACGCGCCTCGGCATCGCGCTGCCGTCGGCGGCGATGCTGGAGCGCGAAGTCGCCGACTTCGCCAGGCACCACGCCGATGCGGCGATCAAGCTGATCCTCACCAGAGGCAGCGGTGGCCGCGGCTATGCGCCGCCTCCCGACGCGCCGCCGGTGTGGACGCTGATCGCTTCGCCGATCCCGCCGTCGCCGCGTCCGGGCGGGCTGGTGCTGCGCTGGTGCGACACGCGGCTGGCGCTGCAGCCGGCGCTGGCCGGGCTCAAGCACTGCAACCGGCTGGAGCAGGTGCTGGCGCGCGCCGAGTGGCAGGACGCCGGCATCGACGAAGGCCTGATGCGCGACCTGGACGGCGCCGTCGTCTGCGCGACGGCCGCCAACCTGTTCGTGCTGCGCGACGGCCGCTGGTCGACGCCGCCGGTGGACCGCTGCGGCATCGCCGGCGTGTGCCGGGGCTGGCTGATCGACGCGCTCGGGGCCGGGGTCGCGCTGCTGTCGGTCGAGGACGTCGAATCCGCCGACGCGCTGCTGCTGTGCAACGCCCTGCGCGGTATCCTGCCCGTGGCCCGGCTCGGGGGGCGGGTCTGGGCGCCGCACCCGGTCGTGGCCGAGGCGCAGCGCCTGCTGGCCGCCGCACATCCCGCTTTCGCCTCGCCCGAGGACGTTCCGTGAGTTCGCGATCCCCGTTCCGTTTCGTTCGTTGGTTGCTCCTGCTGGTGTTCTTCGCGGTGGTCGCGGCGGGTATTGCCGGCGTGTTCGCGTACCGGCACTACCAGGGCTTCGCCGATGCGCCGATCGCCGGCCTCGCCGACGGCGACACGCTGGTGGTCGATCCCGGCGATTCGCTGCCGAAGGTGCTGCGCAAGCTCGAAGCCCGCGGCGTGTCCGTGCGGGCGATGGAGTGGCGTGCGTTGGCCAAGGAGACCGGCGCCGCCGGGCGGATCCAGATCGGCGAGTACGCGCTCAAGGCCGGGATCACGCCGCGCGAACTGCTGGTCGCAATGCGCGACGGCAAGGTGCTGCAGTACCGGTTCACCATCGTCGAAGGCTGGAACATCCGCGACCTGCGCGCGGCGATCGCGAAGGCGAAGCCGCTGAAGCAGGACGGCGCCGCGCTGGACGATCGCGCGCTGATGCGGGCGATCGGGCGCGGCGGGCAGCATCCGGAAGGCCGCTTCCTGCCCGAAACCTACGTCTACACCGGCCACGACAGCGATCTCGACGTGCTGCGTCGCGCCGCCGACGCGATGGACAAGGCGCTGGCCGCGGCCTGGGCCGGTCGCGACCGGGACCTGCCGCTGCAGTCGGCCTACGAACTGCTCACGCTGGCGTCGATCGTCGAGAAGGAAACCGGCATCGCCGAGGAACGCCCGCAGATCGCCGGCCTGTTCCTGCGCCGGCTGAAGGTGCCGATGCGGCTGGAAACCGATCCGACCGTGATCTACGGCCTCGGCAGCGCCTACAACGGCAACATCCGCAAGGTCGACCTGATCACCGATACGCCGTACAACACCTACACCCGCGACGGCCTGCCGCCGACGCCGATCGCGATGCCCGGCAAGGACGCGCTGCAGGCGGTCGCGCATCCGGCGCCGGGCGACGCGCTGTTCTTCGTCGCGGTGGGCGACGGCAGCGGGCGCCATGTCTTCACCCGCACCTACGCCGAGCACCAGGGCGCGGTCGCCGACTACCTGCGCCGCTATCGCGAACAGCGCGCGGCCGAACGCGAGGGCCGCACGCAGTGACCGGTCCGGTCGCCGTCGACATCAGCGCTGCCGAAGCGCTGCCGCGGCATCCGCGCTTCGTTTCGCTGGAAGGCGGCGAGGGCGCGGGCAAGACCACCGTGCTCAACGCGTTGCGCGAGGCACTGCAGCAGACCGGCGCGGAAGTGGTGAGCACGCGCGAGCCCGGCGGCACGCCGCTGGCCGAGCAGATCCGCGAGCTGCTGCTGCATCCCGGCGACGAGAAGCCGGCCGCCGAGACCGAGCTGCTGCTGATGTTCGCCTCGCGCGCGCAGCACGTGCGCGAGACCATCCTGCCGGCGCTCCAGCGCGGCGCGTGGGTGATCAGCGACCGCTTCACCGATTCCAGCTACGCCTACCAGGGCGGCGGCCGCGACCTCGATCCGGCGTTCATCGCCGAACTCGAACGTCGCGTGGTCGGGATCCGCCCCGGGCTGACGCTGCTGCTCGACCTCGGCGTCGCGCAGGGACGCGAACGCACCCGCGGCAGGGATCTCTACCCCGATCGCATCGAACGCGAACGCGACGATTTCTTCGAGCACGTGCGTCGCGCCTTCCTCGCGCAGGCGCGGGCCGAGCCTGAGCGCGTGCGCGTGGTCGACGCTTCGCAGCCGGCGCAGGCCGTGGCCGACGACGCGGTGGCGATCCTGCGCCTGTACATCGCGCGCAGCGCGGCGGAGCAGGCGTCGTGAGCGCGCGCCGATGAGCATGTGTATGAGTACGCGTCGATGAGCACGCTCGAACTGCCGCCGCTGGCGCCCTGGCAGCAGCGCGTGTACGCGCAGGCGGTCGCCGCGCTCGACGCCGGCCGGCTCGGCCATGCGCTGCTGCTGTGCGGCCCGCCGCGTCTCGGCAAGCGCGCGGTGGCCGAG
>JAEWNA010000195.1 GCA_023392975.1 Pseudomonadota bacterium
GTCGCAGGGCGTGCCCGATTACCAGAAGGCCTACGCGGCGGTGTTCGGGCAGGGCTTGTGGACCATCGCCGGCTCGGTGCTGGCGTTCCTGCTGGGACAACTGATCGACGTCTCGGTGTTCCATCGCATCCGCCGCATCACCGGCGAGCGCCACGTCTGGTTCCGCGCCACCGGCTCCACCGCGGTGTCGCAACTGGTCGACAGCTTCGTCGTGCTCTACATCGCGTTCGTGCTGGGGCCGCAGCACTGGTCGATGTCGCTGTTCTTCGCAGTCAGTACCGTCAACTACCTCTACAAGATGCTGGCCGCGATCGCGCTGATCCCGCTGCTGTACCTGATGCGGCGGGCGATCGACGCCTACCTCGGCACCGAGCGCGCCGAACAGCTGCGGCACCAGGCGGCGCATTGACCCGCCACCGGCGGGTTTCCGACGGCGCGTCGCGTCGCCAGTGACCTTTGGCCGATGCCGTGCCCCGGGTTTCGCGCGACCCTCCCGGCATCGCCCCCGCCCGGAGTGTTCCCATGTCCTCGTACGCCTCGCCCCGCCGGCACGCGCTGCTCGCGTTCGCCGTCGCTTTCGCGCTGACCGGCACCGTCGCCCTGTCCGCTTCCGCTGCGGACGCCCCGCAAGCCGCCGCCAGGGCCGAAACCAAGGCGCAGAAGCTCGATCGCCTGTACGAGGCCTACTGGGAAGAGACCCTCAAGCTCAATCCGCTGCAGGCGACGTTCCAGGGCGATTCCCGCTACAACGACCAGTTGCCGAACTTCCTGACCGCGGAATTCCGCCAGCAGGCGCACGACTTCACCGTGCGCTGGCTGAAGACGATCGAGGACGTCGGTCCCGAAGGCCTGAGCGGCCAGGACCGCCTGAGCTACGACATCTTCGTCAAGAACGCCAGGGATTCGCTGGAGGGCGAGCAGTTCCCGGGCCACCTGATGCCGATGAACCAGTTCACCAACCTCGCCGGCTTCGCCGCGCAACTGGGCTCCGGCACCGGGCCGCAACCGTTCAAGACGGTGAAGGACTACGACAACTGGCGCGCCCGCGGCGCGAAGATGCCGGCGATCTTCGACCAGGCCATCGCCAACATGCGCGAAGGCATGCGCGAAGGCGTGGTGCAGCCGAAGGCGCTGATGGTGAAGGTGCTGCCGCAACTGGACGCGCTCACCAGCGACGACCCCGAGAAGACCCTGTTCTGGGGGCCGATCAAGAACCTGCCCGCCGGCTTCTCCGACGCCGACAAGGCCCGCATCACTGCCGAATACCGCACGATGATCGCGCAGGAGATCATGCCGGCGTTCAAGCGCATGCGCGAGTTCATCGCCAAGGAATACCTGCCCGCCTGCCGCGACAGCGCCGGCATGGGCGACCTGCCCAACGGCAAGGCCTGGTATGCCTACAACGCCTACCAGAGCATGTCGATCCGCCGCTCGCCGGAAGAAGTGCACAAGATCGGCCTGAGCGAAGTCGCGCGCATCCACGACGAGATGCGCAAGGTCATGGCCCAGGTCGGCTTCAAGGGCACGCTGCAGGACTTCTTCCACTACCTCAACACCGACAAGCAATTCGAGTTCGCGTCGGAAGAGGCGCTGCTCGCGCATTACCGCAGCATCGAAGCGAGGCTCCAGCCCGGCCTCGAGCGCGAATTCCACCTGATGCCGAAGGCCGGCTTCGAGATCCGCCCGGTCGAGGCGTTCCGCGCGCAGTCCGCCGCCGGCGGCGAATACCAGTCGCCGAGCGAGGACGGCAGCCGCCCGGGCATCTTCTACGTCAACACCTACGACCTGCCCAGCCGCAAGACCTGGGACAGCGAGGACCTGTTCCTGCACGAGGCCAAGCCCGGCCACCACTTCCAGATCGCGATCCAGCAGGAACTGACCGGCATCCCGAAGTTCCGCCGCTTCGGCGGCGAAACCGCGTTCGCAGAAGGCTGGGGGCTGTACTCGGAGACGATCGGCAAGGAACTGGGCATGCTCCAGGACCCGTACATGTACGCCGGCATGCTGCAGAACGAACTCTGGCGCGCGATCCGCCTGGTGGTGGACACCGGCTTCCACAGCAAGGGCTGGACCCGCGACCAGGTGATCGCCTACATGCGCGAGAACTCGGCGGTCAGCGAAGTCGACGCCGTCGCCGAGGCCGAACGCTACATGGCCATCCCCGGCCAGGCGCTGGCGTACAAGACCGGCCAGATGAAGATCACCGAACTGCGCGCCCGTGCAGAGAAGGCGCTCGGTGACCGCTTCGACATCCGCGCCTTCCACGACGAGATCCTCAAGGACGGCGCGGTGCCGCTGGACATCCTCGACGCGAAGGTCGACCGCTGGATCGACAGCCAGAAGAAGCCGTGACCGCGACCCGGTGATGCGACACGCGAAGGGCGGCCTCGGCCGCCCTTCGCGTGTCCGGACCCGGCATCGAGCCGTCAGTACGCCTTACTCCCCAGCAGCGTCCGCAGTCGCTCAGGCGGCGCGAAGCTGTCGCTGCGGGCGTGTGCCCAGTAGTCGTGGAACACCGCGTGGTCGCTGATGCGGCCACCCAGCAGTTCACCCGGTTCGAGGAACCGGTACAGCGCATTCAACGAACGCACTTCGGTCGGCGACACCCGGCGCAGGATGTGCTCCGGCCCGAGCTGCGATGGATGTTCCAGCCCGGCCGCGCACAGCATCTCGCGCAGCGCCTTCAGGGTGTGCGCGTGGAAGTTGTGCACGCGGGTGGCCTTGTCGGGCACGTCGAGCTTGCGCCAGCGCGACGGGTCCTGGGTCGCGACGCCGGTCGGGCAGCGATCGGTGTGGCAGCTCTGCGCCTGGATGCAGCCCAGCGCGAACATGAAGCCGCGGGCGGCATTGCACCAGTCCGCGCCCAGCGCCAGCGTGCGCGCGATGTCGAAGGCGCTGGTGATGCGCCCCGCCGCGCCGACGCGCACGCGGTCGCGCAAGCCCAGGCCCACCAGCGTGTTGTGCACCAGCATCAGGCCTTCGTGCATCGGCACGCCGACATGGTCGATGAATTCCGCCGGCGCCGCGCCGGTGCCGCCCTCGCCGCCGTCGACGACGATGAAGTCCGGCAGCAGGCCGGTCTCCTGCATCGCCCTGGCGATCGCGAACCACTCCCACGGATGGCCGATCGCCAGCTTGAAGCCGGCCGGCTTGCCACCCGACAGCGTGCGCATCTTCGCGACGAATTCCAGCAGTCCCACCGGCGTGGAGAACGCCGAATGCCGCGACGGCGACACGCAGTCCACGCCCTGTTTCACGCCGCGGCATTCGGCGATCTCGGCGCTGACCTTCGCCGCCGGCAGCACCCCGCCATGGCCGGGCTTGGCGCCCTGCGACAGCTTCAGCTCGACCATCTTCACCTGCGGATCGACGGCGTTCGCCGCGAAGCGCTCGTCGCTGAAGCTGCCGTCCTCGTTGCGGCAGCCGAAATAGCCGCTGCCGACCTCCCAGACCAGGTCGCCACCGTTCTCGCGGTGGTAGGACGAGATCGAGCCCTCGCCGGTGTCGTGGTAGAACCCGCCCCGCTTCGCGCCGGCGTTGAGCGCGCGGATCGCGTTCGCCGACAGCGCGCCGAAGCTCATGGCCGAGATGTTGAACACGCTGGCGTCGTAGACCGCATCGCCCTCGCCGCCGATGCGGACGCGGAAATCGTCGGAATCGATCTTCGAGGGCATCATCGAGTGGTTGATCCACTCGTATTCCTCGCCGTACACGTCCTGCTGGGTACCGAACGGGCGCGTGTCGTTGACCGCCTTCGCCCGCTGGTAGACCAGCGCCCGCTGCTGGCGCGAGTACGGCACTTCCGCCGTGTCGGACTCGATGAAGTACTGGCGCATCTCGGGCCCGATCGACTCCAGCCCGTAGCGGAAATGGGCGAGGATCGGATAGTTGCGGCGCAACGTGCTGCGGGTCTGCAACAGGTCCCAGGAGCCCAGCGCAGCAAGCAGCGCGAAGACGCCCAGCGCCCACCACCAGCCGTCGCCGAAGCGGGCGACCGCGAACGCGGACAGCAGGGTCAGGAGCAGGCTGGCGAGATAGGCGGCATAGCGCGACATGCGGACGGTCCGGTGGCGGCAGGCGACGAGCGATGCGGGATCGTCCGCACGCCATGGTGCCCGGGGTGGGACTCGAACCCACACGACCCTCGCGGGCCGGGGGATTTTAAGTCCCCTGCGTCTACCGTTTCGCCACCCGGGCCTGCGTCATCCGGAGCAACGCACCGGAACGGGCCGAGTATAAGCGCCGTCGACCGGGGACGCGTCGCGGTCGGCACCAGCACGAAGTTTCTCGCCGCACTCGCGCGCCTCTGCAAGGGTCATGCAGTGCGTGGCGATCCCGGCAGGCGCGGGAGCCAGCCCAGCCAGTCGCCGGCGGCATGGCGTTGGCGCGAACCCGCAGCGTCCACCGCGCGCGCATCCGCCTCCTGGAGACGGACGGATTCGGCGCCGATGATGTCGAGATGCACCTCGTCGCGTCCGTCGGCGACACCCCGCCGCGGGTCGGACGCGGCCAGGCGCACCTCGATCTCGCCGACCAGGAAGGCGCGGACGTTGAGCAGGGAGAACAGGTACCAGCACCCGCCGTCGGATTGCGGCGCCGGCCGGAGCGCGACGCCGTCGAGCACCAGCTCGCGATGCCAGGGGGCGACCACCCCGAACGTGACGCGTTCCCCGAGACGGCCGTGGACGACGATGCGGACGTCGTCGTCGAGTTGGAGCGTGCCGCCGACGCGGCAGACCAGACGCTGCATGATGCACCTCCCTGTGGATTCGGCGAACGGGATGTCGCCGTACCGGCCCCGGTGTCGTCGCAAGGCCCCCTTGCGCCGGTGGTTCCGGCGTTCGCGATCTTCGGAATGCGCGATCCGCGCTGCCTCGGGAGGCGGTAGAATCCCCGTGGAGCGGGGCTTGATGCGCATTTTTCGATAGCGTTAGTTAGCTAATAGTTAGCACTCCGGGATGGCTTGTCAAGCGGTAGGCTATGATCCGGGAGGGAGCCGGACGAGTACGCAACGACGGGAATGGACAAGTACGCACAAGCCTTCGCGGATGCCATGAACGAAACGGGCATGCGGAACACCACGGTGGCCGCGCAGCTGGAGGGCATCGGATACAACAACGTGTCGCAGTGGCGTACCGGCAGGCGTCCGATCCCCGCGGATCACGCGCCCGCGATCGCCGCGTTGCTGGATGTCCCACCCGAACGGATCAGCAAGGCTTACGCACGGCGGATGCATGCCGAGTCGGCCCGGATGGCGATGGCGTCCGGCAGCCCCGAACGGGGCAACGTGCCCGCGGAGCATGTCGCGATCCAGCACCTCGCCGGGTTCGGTCGCGGCGATGGCTGCGAGCGCATCCTGCTGCCGGAGTTCATCGTGCGCAGGGAGCTCGGGCCGACGTCGATCGAGAACGTGCGTTGGGCGGTGCAGCTTTCGCGCGCGATGGAACCGGAGATCAAGCGTTTCGCGCTGGTCCTGGTCGACACGTCGATCAGCAGGCACGAAGATGTGGTGGATGGCGGCATCTATGCCTACACGCTCTGGGGGAGACCGGACATCCGCCGTCTTCTGGTGAGGCGGGACGCATGGTGCCTCGTCGGTCAGGGGGGCGGGAGCGAACGGATCGACGTGTCCGCGACGGATCTGTCGAACATCCGCATCCACGGCGCCGTGACCGGTTGGCTATGATGCGTACCAGTCGTCCGGAAGCGGGTTGCGGGGTTTGACGAACCTGTTTTTTTGTGCGAATAGCTTCTGCGCGGTATCTCAAGGATGGAATTCCGGCAGGCGACACAGAGGAAACAGGGAGAAGCCATGGAAGCTGCGAAATGGACCGACGCGGCCAAGGGGCTTGCGCTCGGTACCGGGTACTGTGTCGCCTACCTGGCGATGCGTTACCTGTCCTTCGACCAGTGGTTCCTGCCGGCTGGCCTTCGTGCCGCCTGTTTTCTGCTGCTTCCGTATCGCCTGTGGCCCTTTCTCCTCGTCGGCGACATCGCCGCGCTGTCGATCGTGCGCATCCCGATGGCGGAGAAGTACAGCGCGCTGTGGTCCTACACGAGCCCGGTCCTGCTGATCGGCCTGATCGCACCCCTGGTGCATGCGCTGCGGCGCCGACTGGGCGAACCGCGCGAGATCGCCCGCTGGCTGCCGCTCGCGGCCGTCGCCATCGCGCTGTGGTCCTCGCTGTGCAACCTCGGCCTCAACTACTTCCTGCACGGCCCGCGCGCGCTGGTGACGGCGACGAAATTCGGCAGCTACCTCGTCGGCGACTTCCTCGGCATCCTGATGGTCACGCTGCCGGCCCTGCTGTGGTGCATGCGCAGGCAGGAAGCGTTCTCGCCGCGCCGCTTCGTGCGCGACGTCGCGATCGCGCTGCTCGCCGTGTCCGCGCTGTACGCCGGGATCATGCTGCAGGGGCACATCGAGCGTCCGCTGCAGTTGTCGCTGCTGATGATGATGATCGTGCCGGCGGTCTTCCTCACCTTCTTCCACGGCTGGCGCGGATCGGCGGTGGGCGTGGTCGCCGTCAACCTCGCCATCGCCCAGACCCTGACCTACACCGGCATCCCGGGCGCCCACGACACCACCGTCTTCCTCGCGCAGCAGGCGCTCGCGATCACCGCGGTGACCCTGCTGGCGCTCGGCACCGTGATCTCCGAGCACTACGACACCGCCCGGCGCTCGGGCATCGCCGAGGCTCACGCGCTGAAGATGGCGCGCAGCAGCTTCCTGTCCACCGAGCGCGTGCTCCGCGAGCACCTGCTGTACATGGCGCAGATGCAGCTGCTGCTGGACGACGAACGCAAGGATCTCGCCGCATCGCTGAAGGCCCACGGCAACTACACGGCGGCACTCGATCTCAACAGCGACGCCGTGCGCCACCGACGCGTGTTCGACGAACAGGCGCAGGCGCTCTACCCGATCCGCATCGAGGAACAGGGACTGTACGCGGTCGTCCACTCGGAGGCCTTCACCGGCTTCTGGGCGGGCGGCGCCGACGTGATCTACGCCCTCCGCGGCCAGCCGCGGCTGCTTTCGATGGAACTGCAGCTCGTGGCGTATCGATGCATCTGCAACGCGATGGCGCTGCTGTCGGAGTGCGACCCGGACGAGTACCGGATCAGGATGCGGGTCTGGTCGGGCCGACGGACGCGCGGCATTGCGTTGTTCGTCTCCGCTTCGCCCACGGCGCCTGCGCATGCGACGCAGGCGGGCGCGGCCGCCGACTCGCTGCTGCTCGCACGGGTGAAAGCACATGGCGGCATCCTTCGCCGCCATGCGCACCGTGTGTGCGTGCTGCTCTCCGAGCCGGCCGACCCACCGTCGCCCACTCACTGAGCCTGCGCGAGGATGCGCACCGTCCACGCCGGGCGGCCACTGGCATCGAGCGCAAAGTCGACCACGAGTTCCGCATTGCCGAACACCCGGCGCGTACTCGCCGACGGCAGCGCCGGACCGCTGGCCACGCGCACGCGGTCGACGTCCAGACCCATCGGCAGCACCCACGCCGTTCCGCCGATGCGACCGACCGCGGCGCGGACGTTGCCGACGCGGTCGTTGATCTGCAGGTAGCGCACACCGTCGCGTTCGAACTGGTAGACCTGCCAGGTCGTGTCCTGCGCGACGAGACCCGCCGGCGGGAACGATTGCCCGAGGCTATTGCCGCCGAGTACCGAAGACCCGTGCCCATCGTCGCTGCAACCGCACTGCGCGAACGCGAGGGGGCTGGCGAACAGGCCGCAAACGAAGACCAGGACCGGGAACGAGGCAGGCAGATGACGCTTCAACATGGAATTTCTCCTTGAGACAGAATTTTGTGGAGACGTTAGCAATTCCGCTTGAAAAAGCGGGTTTGCTAACGATCAGGGATACCCGTCGGGCCCTCCTCCGGGCCCTTCGACGGTAGCATCTGATTCCGTTCCGCTGCTCCGGAGCCCCTGCCGGGAACGCTCGGCCGGCAGGCGACGCCACGGTCGCCGGGCGATGGGCGACGCGTCCGGCGCCGGCAACGCGAGCGGGTCCGGCCGAATGGAAGCGGCCATCGGAGGGTGCGGAGGTGTTGGCGACCGGGCGGCATGGACGCCCTGCCCTGACCGGCGCGATCCGACGGACATCGCCGTCGGCTGCCTCTGCGTGCGGGGGCGACATCCGGTGCGGACGCAGGATACGGGCTGGCGGCCGATCGCTTCGCCGGCGACCGGAAGGCGCTCGACGCCTGCGACAGGCGGCCCTGGATCGCGCTCGCAACAAAAAACCCGCCGAAGCGGGCTGTCTGCTGATGCTGGAGGCTTGGGTCGGAATCGAACCGGCGTACGCGGATTTGCAGTCCGCTGCATGACCACTCTGCCACCAAGCCGGTGACGGGTGCGACCCGATTGTACATGCGCATCCGCGCACGGACATCCCTGGGTCTCAAAAGACGAACCCCGGCAAGCCGGGGTTCGCAGAAACTGGAGCGGGAAACGAGACTCGAACTCGCGACCCCGACCTTGGCAAGGTCGTGCTCTACCAACTGAGCTATTCCCGCGGAGGAGCCGAAATTCTAGCGTCTGTTCCGGCCGTGTCAACAGTCTTTTTCTCGTCGGCCATCAACGCCGGCCAGGCGGCGATCAGATACTGGGCGCCGGACCACAGCGTCAGCAGGGCCGCGACCGCCAGCATCCAGTCGCCAACATGGAACACCGGATCGCCCGGCCAGGGCGCCGGCCACTGCCCCGGCACCACCGAATACAGCAGCGCCAGCAGCGCCAGCATCTGCACCACGGTCTTGATCTTGCCGATGGTGGCGACCTTGACCGTGGCGCGCTGGCCGATCTCCGCCATCCATTCGCGCAGCGCCGACACCGCGATCTCGCGGCCGACGATCACCGCCGCCCAGAACGCCATCCACGGCGTCGGATGGCCCTGCACGATCAGGAACAGCGCCACCGCGACCATGAGCTTGTCGGCCACCGGGTCGAGGAAGGCGCCGAAGGCCGAATGCAGGCCGTAGCGACGGGCGATCCAGCCGTCCAGCCAGTCGGTGACCGCGGCCAGCGCGAACACCGCCGCGGTCGCGAAATTGCTCCAGCGGTACGGCAGATAGAAGACCAGCACCAGCACCGGGATCATCACGATCCGGGCGAGCGTCAGCATGGTCGGTACCGTCAGCTTCATGGATCTCCTCAGGACTCCAGGCCGTGGAGGGCCGCATAGATGCGCCCGGCGAGTGCGGCGTCGATGCCTTCGACCCGGGCGATCTCCTCGATGCCGGCGGCCTTGAGACCGCCCAGTCCGCCGAAATGCCGCAACAGATTAGCGCGTCGGCGCGGTCCGATTCCGGGAATTTCTTCCAATCGGCTCGTCGTCCTCGCCTTCTGGCGCCGTCCGCGATGCCCGGTGATGGCGAAACGGTGCGCTTCGTCGCGGACCTGCTGGACCAGCTGCAGGCCCGCCGACCCCGCACCGGGGTGCAGTTCGCGGCCGTCGGGCAGCAGCAGCGTCTCGTCGCCGGGACGGCGCGCCTCGCCCTTGGCGACACCGATCACGCGCACCTCGGCGATGCCGAGATCCGCCAGCACGGCGTGCGCCTGCGCGACCTGTCCGGCGCCGCCGTCGATCAGCAGCAGGTCCGGCAGCACGCCCTCCCTGTCGGCGGCTTCGGCCGCCTTGCGGAAGCGCCGTTGCAGCGCCTGGTGCATCGCGGCGTAGTCGTCCCCGGGCGCGACGCCTTCGATGTTGTAGCGCCGATACTGGCTGCGCACCGGGCCGTCCGCATCGAACACCACGCAGGAGGCGACGGTCGCTTCACCCATGGTGTGGCTGATGTCGAAGCATTCGATCCGCCGCGGCAGGTCGTCCAGCCCGAGCAGGTCGCGCAGCGCCTCCGCGCGCGCGCGCTGCGCGGCGTTGCTGCCCTGCTCGGTCGCCAGCGCGAGTTCGGCGTTGCGGCGGACCAGGTCGACGTAGCCGGCGCGTTCGCCGCGGACGCTGGCCTTGAGCTGCACCTTGCGCCCGGCCGACGCGCCCAGTGCCTCCTCGATCAGCTCGCGGTCGGCGATGTCGCGGTCGAGCACGATTTCCTTCGGCGGCGGCTGCTCGCCGTAATACTGCGAGACGAACGCACCCAGCACCGCCTCGGCGCTGTCCTCGCCGTTGGTCTTCGGGAAGAAGGTGCGGGTGCCGAGATTGCGGCCGTCGCGGAAGGCCAGCAGCATCACGCAGGCGTGGACGCCCTGCATCGCGACGCCCAGCACGTCGAGATCGGCGACCTGCCCGTCGACGTACTGCCGCGATTGCAGCTTGCGGATGGCCGCGACCAGGTCGCGCAGCCGCGCCGCGTCCTCGAAATCCAGGCGCGCGCTGGCCTCTTCCATCGCCGCGGTCAGCTCGGCGGTCAGCTCGTCGCTGCGGCCGTCGAGGAAGAGGGTCGCCCGGCGGACGGCGTCGGCATAGTCGCGCGCCGGCACCAGGCCGACGCAGGGCGCGCTGCAGCGGCCGATCTGGTATTGCAGGCACGGCCGCGAACGGTTGCGGAACACGCTGTCCTCGCAGCTGCGCAGCCGGAAGATCCGGTGCATCAGGTTCAGCGTCTCGCGCACCGCCGGCACGCTCGGGTAGGGGCCGAAGTAGCGCCCCGGCAGCGACCGCGCGCCGCGATGGAACGCGATCCGTGGCCACGCCTCGCGGGTCAGCACCACGTAGGGATAGCTCTTGTCGTCGCGCAGCAGCACGTTGTAGCGCGGCCGCAGCGACTTGATCAGCTGGTTCTCCAGCAGCAGCGCCTCGGCCGGCGTGCGCGTGACCGTGACCTCCATCCGCGCGATCTGCGACACCATCGCCGCGGTGCGCGCCGGCAGCGCCTTGGTGAAGTAGCTGGCGACGCGCTTCTTCAGCGAGGCCGCCTTGCCGACGTACAGCAGGCTGTCGTCGTCCCCGTACATGCGGTACACGCCCGGCGCGGGCGTGAGGTCGCGCGCGAAGGCGCGACCGTCGAAGGGCGTGGGTTCTGGGGCTTGCGGGCGTTTGGCCATCAGCGCCGGGCGTCGGAAGGGGCGTAGCGGTGGGCGAATGCGAGGGCACACCAGAGCGCTGTACCTGTCGCGAGAGCGACCCAGCCCAGGAAGCGCATGAAACCGTGCATGATCCAGAATCCGGTGTCGTCGCCGATCTTGACGATGCTCAGTGCACGTCCGGGCGGCAGGCGATGTTCAGCGGTCGACACCTCGATCTCGTACGACCCTGCCGATAGTTCGAACGGTTCCGAACAGTAGGTCGCGGTACCGCCCCAGACGAATTCAGAACAGAACACGAGTTGCGGAATCTCGACCATCCTCGAATCGCCATGCCGCGGATCAATCACAACCCGCAATCCTGCAGACTGCGGGGACAGCTCCGGCATGTGGATCGAGTCCCGCGCAGCAGCGGGCAGCGGCATTTCCATGCTGAGTTGGTATCGCCTGACGCTCGGCACATCGACCGAGACCTTCACCGGCATGCCCGGCGCGGGCGAAGGGAAATCCGCCCAGTCACGCCGGGACGCATTCGTCTGCCATTCGACCCAGGCAAAGCACATCGCCGCGCCCGCCAGGCACAGCACGCTCAGCCACCGCATTCGTTCCAGCGTCCGCGACCGCATCGGATCGCGCTCACTCGCCGATCGGGATCTGCCGCAGGCTGCCGTCGCCCGGGTCGAAGCGCAGCACCGCGTGGGCGTCGGTGTCGGCGATCCAGACCACGCCGTTGTGCACGGCCAGGCCGGACGGGGCGTGCAGGCGCTGGGGCAGGCTGATCGTGCTCAGTTCGCCGCCGCCCAGGCGCAGGGTGCGCAGCAGGTCGTTGCCGCTGTCGGCGACCCACAAGACCGGCGCCTTGCCGTCGAGCGCGATGGCCTGCGGCTGCTGCAGCAGGGCGTCGGCACGCGAACCCTCGACGTTGCCGAAGCGCCAAGCGCCCTGCCCGACCAGCGTGGTGACCTGGCGACTGCGCAGGTGGACGCTGCGGATCGCCGAACCGGCCTCGTCGCAGACGTAGAGGATCTGCTGGACCAGCGCCAGCGCGCCCGGGCCGACGAACCCGGCCTTGGGGCCTTCACCATCGACCAACGCCATCTCGCCCGAGCCGGCCAGCAGCCGCATCGTGCGGTCGCCCAGGTCGTAGGTCCAGATGCGGTTGTCGCCGGCGGTGGAGATGCAGACGACGTTGGCGGGCGAGACCGCGACGCCGCGCGGGTGGTCCAGCGCGACCGAACGCGGGTCGACGACGCTGCCCTCGGTCGGCGTGCCCGGGCGGCCGGCGCCGACCAGCGTCTCGACGTCGCCGGTGCCCAGCTTGATCCGGCGGACCGCATGGTTGCCGGCATCGGCCACGTACAGCACGTCGCGCTGCAGGCTGAGGCCCTGCGGGGACTGGAAGGCCGCCAGCTCCATCGGGCCGTCGATGAAGCCCGGCCCACCGCTGCCGAACTGGCGGTGGATGCGGCCGGCCGGGGTGCATTCGAGTACGCGATGGTGACCGGAATCGGCCACGTAGATGTACTGGTCGCCGACGGCGATGCCGAGCGGGAAACGCAGCGGCAGGTCCGGCTCGCGGCTGCGGCGGACCTCGAAGGGTTCGGGCTGGATCGACTGCGGCGACTCCTCCCCGCGCAGCTTGGCGATCGCCGCCTCCAGGTCGCGGAGCGGGGTGTCGCCGACGATGCGGTCGCGGATGCGCCCCTGGCCGTCGATCAGCACCACGGTCGGCCAGGCGTCGATGCCGAAGTGCTGCCATGCCGCCCAGTCGGCGTCGTGCGCCACCGGGATGTCCAGCGGCTGCCGCTGCAGGCGCTTGAACGCCCGCTTGGGATCGCGTTCGTGGTCGAACCGGGGCACGTGGATCGCGACCACGTGCAGGTGGTCGCCGTTGCGCTTGCGCAGGGTGGCGAGGTCGGTCAGGCGCTGCTGGCACCAGGCCGACCCGGCATTGACGAACACCAGCGCGGTGACCTTGCCCCGCAGTTGCGCCATGCGCAGCGGGGCGGCGAGGTTCAGCCATTCCAGCGAAGCGGGGAATTCGGGAGCGAGCGGCGTATCCATGAGCCGCTCAGCATCCCCAGTCCGGACGCGAGCGTCAACCTGTCGTCATCGACGGGGCGCGTCGCGGACGAGCCGGGCGACGCCGGCCTCGGCCGCCGCATCGACCATCGCCCACACCCCGCGGAAGTCCTCGGCGTCGCCGGTGTAGGGGTCGGGAATCTCCGCGCCCTCGCCCTGCCCCGCCCATTCCAGCAGCAGCGCGGCCTGCGCGCTCGTCCCGGCCGGCGCGAGCGCACGCACGTCGCGCAAGACGCTGCGATCGGCGCAGAGCAGCCAGTCGAAGGCCTCGAAATCCGCCGCGCGCAGCTTGCGGGCGCGCTGGCCGCGGATGTCGACCCCGGCCGCGGCGGCCACCGCGATGCTGCGCCGGTCCGGCGGCTCGCCGGCGTGCCAGCCGCCGGTGCCGGCCGAATCGACCTCGATCCAGTCGAGGCCGCGGCGGTCGAGGTGCGCGCGGAACGCGCCCTCGGCCAGCGGCGACCGGCAGATGTTGCCGAGGCAGACCATCAGCAGGCGCATCTCACCCCCCGGCCCGCTGCGCGGCGAGGTGGCGTTCGGCGAGGTGTTGCTCGGCGCGTTCCAGGTCCTCGGGCGTGTCGATGCCCGGCGGGAACGGTGCCGGCGTCAGCGCCACCGCGATCCGGTGCCCGGCTTCCAGCGCCCGCAGCTGTTCCAGCGATTCGATCCGCTCCAGCGGCGACGGCGGCAACGCCGCGAACTGCTTCAGGAACCCAGTGCGGTAGCCGTAGATCCCGATATGCCGCAACCACGGCCCGCGGGCGGGCAGCGCGTCGCGGTCGCGGGCGAACGCATCGCGGGCCCAGGGGATCGGCGCGCGACTGAAGTAGAGCGCATCGCCATTTTCGGCGCGGACCAGCTTGACCGTATTGGGGTCGAACAGCTGGTCGGCGTCGGCGATGGCGGTCGCGAGCGTGCTCATCGGCGCGCCGCTGGCGACCAGCGTCTCCGCCACGGCGCGGATGCCGGCGGCCGGGGCGAAAGGCTCGTCGCCCTGCAGGTTCACGACCACGGTGTCGTCGTCCCAGCCGGCCTGCGCCGCGCAGTCGGCGAGGCGATCGGTGCCCGACGCGTGGTCGGGCGAGGTCATCGCGATGCGCACGCCGCTGCCGGCCAGGGCGTCGGCGATGCGCGCGTCGTCCGTGGCCACCCAGACCTCGCGCGCACCCGCGGCGAGCGCGCGCCGGGCGACGTGCAGCACCAGCGGCTCGCCGCCCAGCGGGCGCAGCGGCTTGCCCGGCAGGCGGCTGGCGGCGTAACGGGCGGGGATGGCGACGACGAAATCGGAGGCGGTCATTCGCCCAGTTTACGATCCGGCGACGAAGGCGTCAGGGCGCATAGGCGCGCGGCGCCGCCCATTCGACCAGGCGCAGCAGCACCGCGCGCGGCAGCAGGCGCGGCAACAGCGCCGACTGCAACCGGTTCGCCAGTCCCGGCACCACCAACGCCCGGCGCGCGTCGAGCCCGTGCAGCGCTGCCGCGACCACCGCCTCCGGCGAGGCCTTCGGCAAGGTGACGTCCCGGCCCATCGCCCGGAAGAAACCGGTGTCGGTGGCGCCGGGGCACAGCGCCATCACATGCATGCCGTCGCGACGGTACTCGCCGTGCAGCGCCTCGGAGAACGACAGCACGAACGCCTTGGATGCGGCGTAAGCCGCCTGCCCGGGCAGCGGATGGAAGCTGGTGGTCGATCCCACGTTGATGACGGCGCCGCGTCCGCGCGCCGCCATCTGGGGCAGGAATGCATGGCACAGGCGGACAACGGCGGCGACGTTGACTTCGACCAGATCCAGATCGTCGCGCCAGTCCAGCGAGGACAGCGGGCCGATGGTCGAGAATCCGGCGTTGTTGACCAGCACGTCGACGCGGTGGCCGCCGGCCTGGATCGCGGCGATCGCCGCCTCGCGGGACGCCGGATCCGACAGATCCGCGGGAACAGTCGTGATCTCGACCCCATGAGCACCGCGCAAGTCGGCCGCCAGCGCGGCCAGCCGCGCGGGATCGCGTGCAGACAGGACCAGCGCGCATCCGCGCGCCGCAAAAGCGCCCGCGAAGGCATGGCCGAGGCCGCCGGTCGCGCCGGTGATCAGTACGCACGTGTTCGACATCGCGTGAAAACCTCTTGCGGGGAAGGAGGCGGCAGGCTAAACCTTGGACCCGACTCCAAGGTCAAGGCGCACGACATGCAGACCGAAATGTGGATCGGCACCTTGGCCGCACGCTGCAACGTCAGCCGGGACACGATCCGCCTGTACGAAGCGCAGGGGCTGCTGCGGCCGCGGCGCGGCGGCCAGGGCACGCACGGCTACCGGGTGTATTCCGAGCACGACGTGCGCCGAGTGCAGCTCGTCCGCCAGGCGCAGACCCTCGGGTTCTCGCTGAAGGAAATCGGTTCGCTGATCGATCTCTGGGCCGGCCGGACCCTCGCACCCGCCGGGAAACGCCGGGTGCTGGCGGACAAGATCGCCGAGGTCGACCGCAGGATCGACGCCCTGCGGACGCTGCGCACCCAACTCGCGGACGCCCTCGCCGGCGTACACGACGACTGCCGCGACGAGGACCGCGCCGACGTACCGGCGGCGCCGCGCCGCACGAAAAGGCGCTGAACCACGCTCAGGGCGTGCGCAACGGACGATGGTCCGCCAGGCACGCCGACAGCGCGATCCAGAAGGCTTCCGGCAGCGCCGCGCGCACCGGCACCGACCAGCAGCGCGCGTCGGCGAAGGCGGCGCATTTCACTGCGTCCTTCTCGGTCATCAGCACCGGCAGGTCGCTGCCGAAGGCCAGGTCCTCGGCGCGGTAGGCGTGGTGGTCGGGGAAGGCGTGCGGAACGACCGCGATCCCCTGCCCGCGCAGCATCGCGAAGAACCGCTCGGGGTCGCCGATGCCGGCGACGGCATGCACGCGCTGGCCGGCGAACGCGGACAGCGGCGCGGTACGCGCCCCACGCATGGCAACGGCATCGTCCGACACCAGCCGCATCGGCCACTCGCCGAAGCCGGCCTCGCCCTCGTCGCTGCCGAGATTCAGTACCCGGAAGTCGCAGCGCGCGCCGCGTTCGGCCGGCTCGCGCATCGGCCCGGCGGGCAGCGGCAGGCCGTTGCCGTAGCGGCGGCGGCCGTCGATCACTTCGATCTCCAGGTCGCGCGCCAGGCGGTAGTGCTGCAGGCCATCGTCGCAGACGACCACGTCGCAGCCGGCTTCGACCAGCGCCTGCGCCGCGGCGGCACGGTCGGCATCGACCCGCACCGGCACGCCGGTGCGGCGCGCGATCAGCACCGGCTCGTCGCCGCCGAGGCGCGGAT
>JAEWNA010000223.1 GCA_023392975.1 Pseudomonadota bacterium
CGGGCACCGAGCATCGCCAGGAAGCGGTCCGTGCCCAGCGTGTCGGGCTGGGGGTAGGCGATGCGCAGGTCGCCGAAGTGCGGTGCAGTGCGGGCGATCGAGATCCGCGCGCAGCGGGCGGTCAGCGCATCGAGCAGCGCGACTCGCAGCGGCGTCGATGCGACGCTGGTGAGCACCGCGGCCTCGAACCGTGCCGGCAGCGCGGCGTCCCAGCCGTCGGGCAGTCCTTCGCCATCGTGCGCGACGGCGAACACCTCGCCGAAGCCGCCGTCATCGCGCAGCGGCGCGTACTTCAGCCGGGTGTTGCCGAGATCGAATAGGACGGTGTCGCTCATCCGCGCATCATGCCCGTGAAGCCGGGTGCCGGCGAACGCTGACCTCGCCCGCGCGCAGCGGCTGCAGGCCGGCGTCGGTGCGCAGGACCAGCGCGCCGTCGTCGTCGACGCCCATCGCCGTGCCGACGACCTCGCGCTCGCCGATCCGCGCCGTCACCGGCAGGTCGCGCAGCGCGTCGAGCAGTTCGAATCGCGGCAGGAACGGCCGCAGGCCGTCGGCGTCGAAGCGCTGCAGCGCGATGGACAGCGCGTCGAGCAGGCACCCTGCGACGACGTTCCGCGGCAGCGCGGCGTCGCCGAGCAGCGCGTCCAGGTCGGTCCACGGCTGGTCGATGGCGGCCGCGGCCTCGGCCGGCATGCGCACGTTGAGGCCGAGGCCGATCACCGCCCGCGGCCGGCCATCCTGCAGCCCGCCTTCGATCAGCACGCCGCCGAGCTTGCGCAGCGTCTCGCCGTCGTCGACCACCAGGTCGTTCGGCCATTTCAGGGCGACGGTGCGCGCGCCGAGCGCATGCAGCGCCTCGGCGACGGCCACGCCCACGGCCAGGCTCAGCCCGCCGAGGCGGGCGAAGTCGCCGCCGAACGATCGCGCCAGCGACAGATACAGATTGGCGCCCGGCGGCGAGGCCCAGGCGCGTCCTTGGCGACCGCGCCCGCCGCTTTGATGTTCAGCGAACAGCGCGACGGTGCCGGTCTCCGGCGTGCGCCGGCGCAGCAGTTCGCTGTTGGTGGAGTCGATGTCGTCGACGACTTCGATCGTGGCGAACGTCGTGCGGACGTCGGCCGGCAACTGCGTGCGGATCGCGTCGGCGTCGAGGGCGTCCACGGACGGCATGCGCGTCATGCGCGCCGCGCCAGGCGATGCAGCAGCCGCGCCTTTTCGAACCGCGACTCGGTGCCGGCGCGCAGCCGGGAGAGGTTGCCGCGGTGCGTCCAGACCAGCAGCAGCGCCGCGGCGATGGCGAAGGCCAGCCGCGGCGTGTCCGCGCGGGTCGCGATCGCCAGCGTCGCCAGCGCCAGTCCCGTCAGGACGGTGCCCAGGCCGACGTAGCCGGTGAGGACCAGCACGCAGAGCCAGACGGCCAGCAGCACCGGCACCGCCGCCGGCCACAGCACCAGCGTCGCGCCGATCACCGTGGCCGCGCCCTTGCCACCGCGGAAGCCGTGCCAGACCGGCCAGACGTGGCCGATCACCGCCGCGAACGCGGTCGCGTACGCGACCCAGATCGCCTCGCCGAAACACAGCCCCAGCCACGCCGCCAGCGCGCCCTTGCCGATGTCGACGACCACGACGCCGAGCGCGAAGGTCGGCCCCTGCGTGCGGAAGG
This sequence comes from Pseudomonadota bacterium, assembly GCA_023392975.1. Classification (GTDB taxonomy): domain Bacteria; phylum Pseudomonadota; class Gammaproteobacteria; order Xanthomonadales; family Xanthomonadaceae; genus Lysobacter_I. The sequence continues at coordinate 1,664 of JAEWNA010000223.1, forward strand.
CATTGGTGCCGCCGGCGTTGCCGCTGCCCTGGGTGCGGATGTCGACGCCGCGCAGCCGGCCCAGCAGCAGGCTGCCGGACAGCGAGCCGAGGAGGTAGGCGGCGATGAGGAGCATGCTGGCGATCACGTCTGTTCCGGATGCATTTGCTGGCTGTCGCCGTGGCTCAAGGACCGAAGTAACGATACTCGGCAAGTCGCTTGCGGCATTTTTCGATGTCGTCCTCGGTGAACAGGGGGTGCCACTCGCTGTGATCGAAAACGAGCGCCTCCACGGTGAGGTCCAACCGGTTCAATTCCCAGAGCGCCGTGTATCCATCGGACGGCCGGGTTGCGTTGATGAGGATGCCGGCCGTCTCCAGTCCCCGGTGGCGATGCAGCATGTCGAGGAAACGGGTCGCCTTGTAGCCAGTTTCGGATAGTGCACGTTTGTACAGGTTAAGCATCGCTGCATCGAATCTTTCTTCCAGTTGGCTGCTCACTCCTGGACTCCGGGCTCCGATCGTACGGAACAGGATATGCAAAAAATGTCTATGACGATGGCTGGCCGGAATTCGCGCCGCGCCGTCGCAGCGCATGGCCGATGCCGCCGAGGATCATGGCCGCCAGCGGGAACATCAGCAGCGTCAGCGAGGAGAACAGCAGCAGCACGATCCAGGCACGGGTCTCGTCGCTGCCGAGGGCGTAGGCGTACGCGTTCATGCCGAGCCACGCACCCGGCAACGCCGCCAGCGACCTCGGCAGACCGCGGAGGAACGCCAGCGCGCAGAGCGGCAGCGCCAGTACCACCTGGCAGACGAAGAAACCGGCGCGGTCGTCGAAGGGTTCGAAGCGGCCCGACGCCAGGCCCGCGATCCACCAGCTCACCGGCCCGAGCAGCAGGCCGACGACGAAGGCGACGAGCACGCGCCGCGTGGTCATATCGCGACCGGCTGCACCGAGGCGACCAGCGTGCCGCGGCCGGCGTGGGCGCCGATCGCGGGGCCGGTTTCGACCAGATGCGCCTCGTCGACGCGCAGTCGCGTGCGGAGCGCGGCGAGCAGACGTTCGCCATCGGCGCGGGCGTCGCAGTGGCCGACGATGAGCCGCAGCGGCGTCTCCGCGCCCAGCGCGCGGCGCACGCGCTTCGCGACGTAGCGCGCGAACGCCTCCGGCGCCTTCGCCTTCGCGATCAACCCGCCGACGACGGCGAGGCGGCCGTCGGCCTGCATCTTCGCGACCGGGGTGAGCCCGGTGAAGCGCACCGCCGGTTCGGCCCAGCGCGGGATGCGGCCGCCGCGCACGGCGTGCGAGACGTCGCGGGCCATCGCCCAGCTCAGTGTCCGCGGGCGCAGGCGTTCGAGGTCGTGCAGGATCGCCTCCGCGTCGGCGCCGGCCTCGGCCAGGTCCGCCGCGCGCCAGGCCAGCAGCGCCTGCCCGCCGGCCACGTTGACGCTGTCGAACACCCGCACCTTGCCGTCGCCGCCGCGCTGGGCGGCGTGTTCGGCCGATTGCAGGGTGCCCGACAGCGCCCGCGACAGGCCGACGTAGACCACGGCCGGGTGGTGCGCGGCGAGGAAGTCGAAACCGCGTCGGAAATCGCCCGGCGGTGGCTGGCTGGTGCGCGGCAGTTCGCGCGCGGTCGCCATGCGCCGGTAGAACTCGCCGGTCGCCAGGCCGACCTTGTCGAGATGGTCGCGGCCGTCGAGGTTCACCCGCACCGGCACCACGTGGATGCACAGCCGTTCGGCGATCGCCTCGGGCAGGTCGGCGGCGCTGTCGGTGACGACCGCGACCCGGTCGCCGCGGTCGACGCTGCGCGCCTGCAGCGCCATGTCGTCGGCCTTCATGCCCTCGACCGTCGCGAACGCCGCGCAGGCGTCGAACAGCGCCTGCGGCGCGCCGACGTGGGCATGCACGCGCATGCGGGTGGCGCCGCCGGCCAGCACCAGCGAATCGGCGCCGATGGCCTCGAGCGCACCGCGCAGCGGCGCGCGCTCGATCGGCGGGTCGCGGCCGGCCTCGGCGATCAGCAGGCATTCGGTGCACCAGCGCCGGTCGGGATCGACCGCATCGTGCGGCGGATGCGGCTCGGCGCCGTGGTCGTCGTGGCCAGCGTCGCCGGTTTCGTTCGCCGCGCGCAGGGCGCCGCGCACGCGCAGCGCCCGCGGCCCGCCCTCGACGAACTCGGCGATGCCTTCCAGCAGGTCGACGAAGCCCTGCGCGCCGGCGTCGACCACCCCGGCGTCGCGCAGCGCCGCCATCTGCTCGGGCGTACGCGCCAGCGCCCTGCGCGCCTGCGC
>JAEWNA010000275.1 GCA_023392975.1 Pseudomonadota bacterium
GCCCGGCACCGACGCGCAGCGGGCGTCTCGCGGCCGCAGCGGTACTCGCCATCGTCGCGCTCGGCGCGCTCGGGCTGCACGCGTGGCGCGCGCGCGAGGTCGCCCGCCCCATCGACTACGCCACCGCCGTGGGCCGACTGGACAGCATCCGACTGAGCGACGGCTCGGAGGCCACCCTGAGCAGCGACAGCCATATCGCGGTGACGATGGCCGCGGCCGAGCGCCGCATCGACCTGCTCGGCGGCGAAGCCTTCTTCGAAGTGGCGAAGGACCACGCCCGCCCGTTCGTCGTGGACGCGGACGGACGGCGGGCCATCGCCGTCGGCACCCGCTTCTCGGTCCGTCGCCAGGGCGACGCCCTGCGCGTGGTGGTGACCGAAGGCGTGGTGCGACTGGAATCGCCGGCCCGCCCGGGCCGCACCGGCGCCGAGCCGGTGCTGCTGCCGGCGGGCAGCATCGCCGAAGCGACCCGGGACGGCATCTCGGTGCATCGCGGCACCCTGGCCGCCGCCGAACGCGCCCTCGAGTGGCGCGGCGGCCGGCTGTACTTCGACGACACCCCGCTGTCGGTCGCCGCCGAGGAGTTCAACCGCTACAACGGCCGCAAGCTGGTGATGGGCGATGCGGAGGTGGCCGCGCTGCGCATCGGCGGCAATTTCCGCTGGTCGAACCCGGACGCCTTCGCCCGCCTGCTGCAGGACGGGTTCGGCGTGCGGGTCGAGACCCGCGGCGACCTGCTCGTGCTGCACAGCCGCTGAGCGCGGGCCACAGGGAGGGATTCGACGGTCCGGTTCGTCCCGGTCTGTCGAGTGCGCGCATCGGGCGCCACCGACCGGGGATCCAGGGAAACCATGACCAGAACGTTCCGAGTGTTGCTGCTGTCCGCTGCCTGCAGTCTCGCGCTGCAGGCCCATGCGCAGGGGTCGGCGGGTCCGACCGTGCCGATCACGATCCCGGCGGGCGACCTCACGTCCGCGCTCGACACGCTGGCGCGCCAGTCCGGCACCCAATTGGTCTATCGCTCCGACCAGCTCCACGGCGCCCGCACCGGCGGCGTGCAGGCGGCGCCCGACGCCGACGCCGCGCTGCGGCGCCTGCTCCGCGGCAGCGGCTTCTCCGCGCGCCACGACGCGACGTCCGGCGCGGTGGTCATCGTCCGCGACGACACCCCGAAGCGCGCGCCGGCGCCCGCCGTCCAGGCGGACCCTCCCGGCGGAGGCGCTGAGGAGCCGGCGCCTCCGCCGTCGAAGGAACTGGAAAGCGTCCAGGTGACCGGTTCGCGCATCCCCCGGGCCGCGATCGAGGGGCCGGCGCCGGTGACGGTGATGACCGCGCGCGACATCCGCGCCGGCGGCTTCACCACGGTGCCGGACGTGCTGCGCAGCCTGACCCAGAACAGCGGCGAGACCCAGAGCCAGCAGTCGGCCAGCGGCGCCGACTTCTCGCCGGGCGCGCAGCAGGTCGATCTCCGCGGCCTCGGCCCGAACCACACCCTGGTGTTGGTCAACGGCCGCCGCATCGCCGATTTCCCGATGCCGTTCCAGGGCCGCAGCAACTTCACCGACATCTCCAGCATCCCGCTGGGCATGGTCGACCGGGTCGAGGTGCTGACCGGCAGCGCGTCCGCGGTGTACGGCTCCGACGCCATCTCCGGCGTGGTCAACTTCATCCTGAAGAAGCAGGCCGACGGCACCACCGTGGACGTGCGCTACGGCGACACCACCCGCGGCGGCGGCGAGTCGTACGACGTGTCGCTGACCACCGGCTTCGAGCGCGGCGGCCTCAACGCCGTGATCGGCGCCGAGCTGCAGGTGCAGCGCCCGCTGTGGGCCTACGACCGCGCGATCCAGGATTCGACCAAGGACGGCCCGACCGCGCGTTCGCAGGCGGCGCGGCGCGCGTTCCTGCGCACCAACTACGACGACGAGTACCTCGATCCGGGCCAGGCGGCCTGCGACGGGCTGTCCTCGCTCAACCGCGGCTCGACCTACTACGCGTCCCGCCCCGGCTTCGGCCCGTACGACCCGGTGATCGACGACTACGGCCCCGGCTACTACTGCGGCAGCGACGAGGCGATCGGCTACGGCACCGTCCTCAGCGAGCGCAAGGGCATCAACGCCTACGGCGCGTTCAACTACACCCTCGCGAACGGCCACCAGTGGTTCGCCGACGTGCAGATGGGCTACCACAAGATCGGCCTGTTCCGCGACGTGACCGCGTGGAGCTACCAGGCGCCCGACGGCAACGAGGACGGCTACTTCTACAACCAGGCCACCGACCAGATCGAATACTGGCAGCGCCAGTTCAGCCCCGAGGAAATGGGCGGCCTGAACCGCGGCATGATCCGCAGCACCCAGAAGACCTTCGGCATCGCCACCGGCTTCACCGGCCCGCTGGGCGGGGACTGGGACTACGAGGCCACGCTCAGCCACTCCCAGTACCACGCGACGATCAGCTGGCCGCAGATCGTGGCCGGCGCGGCGAACGACCTGTTCCTCGGCCCGCAGCTGGGCACGGACCCGGACGGCTTCCCGATCTTCGACGCCGACCCGGCGCGCCTGTACACGCCGCTGACCCGCGCCCAGTACGACGCGATCTCCGGCCGCAGCACCTACCACCCGACCTCGCGCACCGACACGCTCTCGCTGACCCTGACCAACCCCGAGCTGTTCTCGCTGCCGGCCGGTCCGGTCGGGTTCGCCGGCATCGTCGAATTCGGCAACCAGGCCTACGACCTGCACCCCGATACCCGGGCCACCGAGTACTACTACTACAGCTGGAAGGACTCCGACGGCCACGGCAGCCGCAACCGCTGGGCGCTGGCGGGCGAACTGCGCGCGCCGCTGCACGAGACGGTGAACGCCAGCCTCGCCGCCCGCTACGACCAGTACCGCTACTCCGGCCACGACGTCGGCAAGCTGACCTGGAGCGCCGGCCTGGAATGGCGCCCGGTGGATTCGCTGCTGGTGCGCGGCTCGTACGGCACCGCGTTCCGCGCCGCCGACCTGCACTACGTCTATGCCGGTCTCGGCAACGACGAGACCTCGGGCATCGACTACTACACCTGCCTCAGCGACGACCCGGGCGCGACCGACTGCTCCGACTACGACGCCCACCTGATCCGCACCCGCCAGGGCAACCGTTCGCTCGATCCGGAGACCAGCACCTCGTGGACGGCCGGCCTGGTGTGGTCGCCCTCGTCCGCCTTCGACGTGTCGCTGGACTACTTCGACATCCGCATGCGCAACCAGGTGCAGGACATGAGCGTCGGCGAGATCCTGCGCAACGAAGCGAGCTGCCGCCTCGGCGACCTCGATCCCGCCTCGCCCACCTGCGTCGACGCCCTCAGCCGCATCACCCGCGTCAACGGCGACCTGTACGGCATCTACGTCAACCCGATCAACGTCGCCCGCGAGAACACCAGCGGCGTCGACCTGAGCGCGCACTACAAGCTGGAGACGGTGGCCGGCGACTTCCGCTTCGGCCTCGACCACAGCTGGGTCCGCAGCCACGACTTCCAGCGCTACAGCGGCGACCCGGTCGAGGACGAGCTGGCGGTGAACAGCGGCTTCGACATCCCGCGCACCAAGACCGGCGTGTCGGTGGCGTGGAACCGCGGCGCCTGGTCCGCCGGCGTGCGCGGCACCCGCCTGGGCAAGCTGCCGACCTCGGATTCCTACGACCAGGTCTACGACCCGGCCGACGGCAACAGCGCGTGGGTCGGCGCGACCTGGCGCTGGAACCTCACCGCCGGCTATCGCATCAACGACGCGATGCGCATCGGCCTGGCGGTGGACAACGTGTTCGACAAGATGCCGCCGAAGGACCGCACCTACACCGCGTATCCCTACTACGACGTGTCCTGGTTCGACTCGGTCGGGCGCACCGTCTACCTCGACTTCAGCTGGAAGTTCGGCGGCAACGGAAGCCTCTGACCCCTCGCTCCAGGCGACGGCCACACGGATGCACCGCAAGGAAGTGGACGGCCCCTCCGCAACCCGGAGGGGTTTTTTTCGTTCGCGATTTTTTTGTCCGCGGTTGGCGACCCGCGACCGGCCGTGCGGCTCAGGCCATGCGCGCCCGCGCGGTCAGGATCTCCGCATGGTGTTCATCGGCCCAGCGCACCAGGCCCAGCAGCGGCACCAGCAGGGATTCGCCCAGCGGCGTGAGCGCGTATTCGACGCTCGGGGGCTTGGTCGGATGCACGGTGCGCGACAGCAGGCCGTCGCGTTCGAGGTCGCGCAGGGTCTGGGTGAGCATGCGCTGCGAGATGTCGGGCACCGCGCGGCGCAGCGCGCCGAACCGGTGCGGGGCCGCGGCCAGCGTGAGCACGATCAGCACGCTCCACTTGTCGCCGATGCGATCGAGCACGCCGCGGACGGGACAGGCCTCGCTCGGCTGGCCGCCCTCGCGCCAATCGTCCCAGCCGGCGACGAGGTGATCGGCCGCGATCCGGGGATCGGGAGCAGCGGCAGGCGTGGCGTGCGGGTTGGAAACGGTTTCGGACGGCATGGGGTGGTTCCCTCGAGGTGACCAGCGGCGGCGGAAGTGCCTGCTTGTCGCGGCGATTCCGATCCCTATTATGCACATGGTCTCGATTCGAGACCTGCTCTCGAAATAACCCCATGTCCAGGCTCATCGTCACCGGCGCAAGCGGCCACCTCGGCCAGCGCGTCCTCTCCCACCTCCTCGACACCCTGCACGTCCCCGCCGCGGAGATCATCGCCACCACCCGCGATCCCGACCGCCTGGCCGACTGGGCCGCGCGCGGCGTCGCCGTCCGCGCGGCCGATTTCGAAGACGCCGCCTCGCTGGCGACAGCGTTCGCCGGCGGCGACCGCCTGCTGCTGATCAGTACCGACGCCCTCGATCGTCCCGGCCGCCGCCTGGCGCAGCACCGCGCCGCCATCGCCGCGGCCGAGGCGGCCGGCATGCGCCATGTTGTCTACACCTCGATGCCCGAGCCCGAAGATTCGCCGCTGCTGATCGCGCCCGACCACCTCGGCACCGAGCAGGCACTCGCCGCCAGCGCCCTGCCCGGCTGGACCGTGCTGCGCAACCACTGGTACTTCGAGAACCTGTTCCTGTGGCTGCCGTCGGCGCTGCCCGGCGGGCAGTGGTACAGCGCGGCGGGCCAGGGCGGGATCGCCCACATCGCCCGCGACGACCTCGCCCGGGCCGCCGCCACCGCGCTGGCCGACGGCAGCGATGCGAAGCGCGTCTTCACTTTGAGCGGCGCCCGCGCCTGGACGACCGAAGCGATCGCCGCCGCGGTCGCCCAGGCCACCGGCAAGCCGCTGGCCGTGGTGCCGGTGCCGGTCGAAGCGCTGGTGGAGGGCATGGTCGGCGCCGGCCTGCCGGAGCCGGTGGCGCAGGTGTTCGCCTCGTTCGACACCAACACCGCCGCCGGTCGCGTGGCCACCGTCACCGGCGACTACCGCGCGCTGACCGGGCAGGACCCGCGGCCGTTCGAGGACTGGCTGGCCAATCAGGCGCCGGCGCTTGCGGCGCTGGCCGGCTGAGCCGGAAATGCCGTCGACACCACGCCGCGTCGATTCAGGGCGCGGCGCCGGTGTCCTGTCCGATCCACAGCCGGTTGCCGTCGGGATCGTCGATGCGGAATTCGGTCATGCCGTAGAACGTCGTCTCCAGGTCCGGCACGTCGAGGCCGCGCTCCCGCGCCGCGCGGTGATAGCTGACGATGTCGTCCGGGTACAGGTACAACACCGCGGCGCGCGGCAGGCCCGGATGCGGGTTGATCGACTGGTCGAGCATGATCCGGCAGTCGCCGCAGGCCAGCAGCGCCCAGCCCCAGTCGTCGTTGCGCTGCTCGACGGTGAAACCGAGGCGTTCGTAGAAGTCGATCGCCACGGCCAACCGGCGCACGGGCTGCATGGGGATGAGACGTTCGAGTCGCATGACGGGCTCCGGTTGTGCCGGCGAAGACCGGCCGGCGCATTCTCGACAGCGCCGGGCGCCCGCGGCAAGCGCATCCCGCAAACGACACGCCCCGCGCGAGGCGGGGCGTGATCGGAACGCGGGAGGCGCGGGCGTCAGACGTTGAAGCGGAAATGCAGCACGTCGCCTTCCTGCACCCGGTATTCCTTGCCTTCCAGACGCAGGCGGCCGGCGTCGCGGGCGCCGGATTCGCCGCGATACTTGATGTAGTCGTCGTAACCGATGGTCTCGGCACGGATGAAGCCCTTCTCGAAATCGGTGTGGATCACCGCCGCCGCCTGAGGCGCGGTCGCGCCGGCCTTCACCGTCCACGCGCGCACTTCCTTCACGCCGGCGGTGAAATAGGTCTGCAGGCCCAGCAGCTTGTACGCGGCGCGGATCACGCGGTTCAGGCCCGGCTCGTCCAGGCCGAGGTCGGCCAGGAACGTATCGCGGTCGGCGTCGTCGAGCTGGCTCAGCTCTTCCTCGATGGCCGCCGACACCGGCACCACCTCGGCGCCCTCGACCACGGCGCGCGCGCGCACCGCGTCGAGGTGCGGATTGTTCTCGAAGCCGTCCTCCAGCACGTTCGCAACGTACATCACGGGCTTGAGCGTCAGCAGGAACAGGTCGCGCACGGCCAGCCTGTCGTCGTCGGACAGGCCCAGCGCGCGCGCCGGCTTGCCGCTGTCGAGGCCGGCGCGGATGCGCGACAGCACGTCGACGCGCGCCTTCGCATCCTTGTCGCCGGTCTTGGCCGAACGCTCGGCGCGCTGCAGTGCCTTCTCGACGGATTCCAGGTCGGCCAGCGCCAGTTCGGTGTCGATCGTCTCGATGTCGGCGATCGGATCGACCTTGTTGTTGACGTGGATGACGTCCGGGTTCTCGAAGCAGCGCACGACGTGCGTGATCGCGTCGACCTCCCGGATGTGGGCGAGGAACTTGTTGCCCAGGCCCTCGCCGCTGGCCGCGCCGGCGACCAGGCCGGCGATGTCGACGAACTCCACCGCCGTCGGCAGCACGCGCTCGGGCTTCACGATCTCGGCCAGCGCACCCAGGCGCGGGTCCGGCACCGGCACCACGCCGACGTTCGGTACGATGGTGCAGAACGGGAAGTTGGCCGCGGCGATGCCCGCCTTGGTCAGCGCGTTGAAAAGCGTCGACTTGCCGACGTTCGGCAGGCCGACGATGCCGCATTTGATGCCCATGAGCTGTGTTCGTCCGGTTCGGAATGCAGACGCCGGCGGCCTGGCGCGAGGCCGCCGGCGTCTGGACTCGTCTATGCGTTCATTTCGGGGTGTGCAGTTGCGTCATCGCGTCCATGAAGTTGCCCTGCACCGCCAGCGGCAGCGCGGACAGCGCGTCGTCGATCGCGCGCAGGATCAGCGCCTCGTCGTCCTTGCCCGGGCGGCCGAGCACCCACGGCGTGACCTTGTCCTTGTGCCCGGGATGGCCGATGGCAACACGCAGGCGATGGAACTTGCCGTGGCCGAGCAGCTTGATGATGTCGCGCAGGCCGTTCTGGCCGCCGTGGCCGCCGTCGAACTTGAGGCGCGCGACGCCCGGCGGGAGGTCCAGCTCGTCGTGGGCGACCAGCATTTCCTCGGGCTCGATCTTCCAGTAACGCAGCGCGGCGGTCACCGACTTGCCACTGAGGTTCATGTACGTGGCCGGCTTCAGCAACCAGACACTCTGCCCGGCGATCTCCACCTTCGCGGTTTCGCCAAAGAGTTTGCTTTCCAGCCCGAACCGCGCCCCGCACTGCTGCGCGAGGGCGTCCACAAACCAGAACCCGGCGTTGTGCCGGGTTCTGGCGTGTTCGGGACCGGGATTGCCCAGCCCGACGATGAGGCGGAGGCCTGCCATGCGTCGAAAGATGCCATCCCGGGCCGTGCGAGGGACCTGCCTTTCACAAGCAGACCCCTCGCCTGCGGCTCGGGGTGATCACTGCTTCGCAGCGATCACTTCTGGTCCTTCTTGGTGACCTTGGCGGCCGGCACTTCGGCCGCGGCCGGCGCGGCGTCGGCTTCGGCCTCTTCCTTGCCGTGCTTGGCGATCACGACGGCGATGTCGTGTTCCTTGCCCAGCTTCAGCTCGGGGATGCTCACGCCGTTCGGCAGCTTCAGGTCCGACAGGTGGACGATCTGGCCGACGTCGAGGGTCGAGAGGTCGACCTCGATGAACTCCGGCAGGTCCTTCGGCAGGCACTCGACGACCACTTCGTTCTGCTCGTGGGTGACGACGACTTCGGACGACTTGCCCGCCGGCGACGTCTCTTCGCCGACGAAGTGCAGCGGCACCGCGGTGCGCAGCGCTTCGTTCTCGTTCACGCGCTGGAAGTCCAGGTGCATGATCTGCTGCTTGAACGGGTGACGCTGCATGTCGCGCAGCAGCACCTTCTGGATGTCGCCGCCGAGGCTGAGGTCGAGGATCGACGAGTAGAACCACTCGTGCTGGCTGGCGAGCCAGATCGCTTCGTGGTCGATCTGGATGCTGACCGGCTTGAGTTCGCCACCGTAGACGATGGCGGGGATCTTGGCGGCATGGCGAAGGCGGCGGCTCGCACCCTTCCCTTCGTCCGTGCGGCGTTCGACCTTGATTTCGTGGGTAATGGCCATTGGACAATTCTCTTGCTTGCGAATGAACCGCCTCGCGGCGGCGATGCGACTCCCCCGCGACCAGGGGAGCCGGGTTCCGGCCGGAGCCGGGAATGCGGGGTCAGTCGACGTAGAGCGAGCTGACCGATTCGCCGAACGCGACCCGTCGGATCGTCTCGGCGAGCAGCTCGGCGACGCTGAGCTGGCGGATGCGGCCGCAGGCGCGGGCCGGTTCCGACAACGGGATGGTGTCGGTCACCACCAGTTCGTCGAGCTGCGACTTGTTCAGGTTGTCGATCGCCGGCCCCGACAGCACCGGGTGGGTGCAGTAGGCGACGACCTTCTGCGCGCCCTGCGCCTTCAGCGCAGCCGCGGCGGCGCAGAGGGTGCCGGCGGTGTCGACGATGTCGTCGACCAGCACGCAGGTCTTGCCGGACACGTCGCCGATGATGTTCATCACCGTGGCGACATTGGCGCGCGGGCGGCGCTTGTCGATGATCGCGAGGTCCGCGTCGTCGAGGCGCTTGGCGATCGCCCGGGCGCGGACCACGCCGCCCACGTCCGGCGACACCACGATCAGGTTGTCCGTGCCGTAGGCGCGCCAGATGTCGGCGAGCAGCAGCGGCGACGAGTACACGTTGTCGACCGGGATGTCGAAGAAGCCCTGGATCTGGTCGGCGTGCAGGTCGACGGTGAGCACGCTGTCCACGCCGGCGGCGGCGAACATCTTGGCCACGACCTTGGCGGTGATCGGCACGCGCGAGGAGCGCGGGCGGCGATCCTGCCGGGCGTAGCCGAAGTACGGCACCACCGCGGTGACGCTGGCGGCCGAGGCGCGCTTGAGCGCATCGGTGATCACCAGCAGTTCCATCAGGTTCTCGGCGCTGGGGGCGTTCGTGGGTTGGACCAAGAACACTTCCTGGCGGCGGACGTTCTCCTCGATCTCGACCTGCACCTCGCCGTCGGAGAAGCGCGAGACCAGGGCCTTGCCCGGGCGCACGCCCAGTTCCTTGCACACGGCGTCGGCCAGGGGCCGGTTGGCATTGCCGGAGAAGATCAACAACTGACGATCGTCCTGCATGATGAACTCCGCTTCGCTCTGACCTTGGCGGGAGGACGGGACTCCGCGAACGGGATCCCACGAATTTGGCAGGGGCGGAAGGATTCGAACCTACGAATGCCGGGATCAAAACCCGGTGCCTTAACCACTTGGCGACGCCCCTTCGGAGAGGTCGGGTTCTCCGCACCGCCGTCGTTCCTGACGACGAAGGGCCTGCCACCTAACCCCCACCATGCCGCAAGCGGCATGGCCGCCCCCGTACCGGCGGGCCTTACCCTTGCGTTTCGAGCCTCTCCAGCAATGGCGAGCGCGGCGCACCGGCGGCGATCCAGGCGCGCTGCCCCGGCATCAATCGACCGGTCAGCGCATCGAGCGCGCGCTCGGCGGATTCGCGGTCGGCGAACTCGACGAAGCACACGCTGCCGGAGCCGGTCAGTCGCGGCGTGCCGACACTGCGCAACACGGCGAACGCGGCCTCGACGGCGGGTTCGCGGCGACGCAGGACCGGCTCGAACGCGTTGCCGAGCGCCTGCCCTTGCAGGAATGGGTCCGAAACGAAGTCCGATATTGTCGCGGGTGCAGCATTCCGCGTCAATTCAGGGGCTTGGAACAATCCGGCGGTGGCGGCGTGCACGCCGGGGGCGAGCAGCAGGTACCAGGCGGGCGGCAGGTCCAGCGGGGTCAGGCATTCGCCCAGGCCCTCGGCCCAGGCGTTGCGGCCACGGACGAAGACCGGCACATCGGCGCCCAGCCGCAGCCCGAGGTCGGCCAGGGCGTCCTCACCGAGGTCGCAGCCCCAGCATCGATCCAAGGCCCGCAGCACGGTGGCCGCGTCGCTGGAACCGCCACCCATGCCGGCACCGGCCGGGATGCGCTTTTCGACGGCGATGTCTGCGCCGAACGATGATTTCGACGCCGTTTGCAGCAGCCTTGCCGCACGCACGGTCAGGTCGTCGTCCTCGGCAACCCCGGGCACGGACGCCCCGTGGCGCACGATCCGGCCGTCGTCGCGGATGCGCAGATGGATCGTATCGCCTTGATCCAGCAGGCGAAACACGGTCTGCAGCAGGTGGTAGCCGTCGTCGCGGCGGCCGACGATGCGCAGGAACAGGTTCAGCTTGGCCGGCGCCGGCCAGGCGGACCAGCCGGCGCCCTCCGGCACGAGGATCATGGCGTCGGCGCCACCGAGGCGAAGGTCCAGTCCTCGATCACCAGCCGGACCCGGGCCCGGCCCGCGTCGCCGGCGGTCTCCGCCTCGATCTTCGCCGGCAGGTCCGGGCCGCCGGTCGCGCCCGGGCGCCAGCCGGTGTAGCGGACCGTCCAGCCGGCCTGTTCGAACCGCGACGGGCGGCCCTCGGGGTCGTAGTCGATGGCCGCCAGCGGATAGGCGTCGGCCGGCATTCCGCGCACCCAGTCGCCGATCTGCTGCAGCGGCACTTGCCAGCCGGTGGTCTCGCGCAGCAGGTCTTCGGCGAACTCGCCCTCGCGCGGGCCGCCTTCCAGACCCTCGATCCGACCAGCCTCGGAATGCAGGTCGCCGATCAGACGCCAGCTCTGCCGGGTGATCGGTGCGCTGAGCGCGACCTGGTAATGCCGTGTGTCGTCCTGCCGCCATTCGATCCGGCCGCTGCCGCCGCGGCCGGCGCTCTCGATCGCCGCACGCCCCGTGAAACCCCAGGTGTCGTACTGCGCCCACCAGGCCCGGCGCGCCTGCGCCTGATCGGCGACCACTTCGGCCGACGGCGCTTCCGGACGCACGGCCGTGGTCGATGTCGCGCAGCCGGCCAGCAGGACGGCCGCCAGCGGCAGCGCGGCGCAACGACGCCAGCTCATGCCGCGGGTTTCGCCGGCAGCGGCGGCAGGGTCACGCCGGTGGCCTGCAGCGCACGCTGGAGCGAGCGGTTGTCGGGTTCGATCCGCCGCGATTCCTCGAAATACTTCATCGCCTCGTCCTTCTGCCCGAGCCGCCACAGCACCTCGGCGACGTGCGCGGCGATCTCGGCGTCCTTCTGCTTGGTGAAGGCGCGGCGCAGTTCGGACAGCGCTTCGGTCGGCTTGCCCAGCCGGTAGAGCACCCAGCCGTGGCTGTCGATGATCGCGGCGTTGTCCGGCTGCGCGGCCAGCGCGCGGGAGATCAGCTCCAGCGCCTCGCGGTAGCGGTCGGTGCGGTCGGCCAGCGTGTAGCCGAGCGCGTTGAGCGCGCTGACGTCGTCGGCGTCGATCGCGAGGATCCGGCGGAAGTCGGCCTCGGCGCGCGGGACGTCGTCGCGGCGCTCCCACATCAGGGCGCGGGCGTAGAGCAGCTGGACGTCGTCCGGGAACGCGGCGAGGCCGCGCGCGAAGGTGTCCAGCTCGGCGGCCGGGTCGGCGGCTTCCTTGCGCAGCTCGGATTCCAGCAGATAGGCGTCGCGGCGGATGTCCTCGTCGGCGCCGGCATCGTCCTGGATCTCATGGAGGCGGGTGAAGGCCTCGTCCGCGCGCTCAAGCTTGTACAGCACCGACGCGCTGCGCATCCGCGCCTGCCAGCGCTGCGGGCCGTTGGGCACGCCGGCATACCACTCCAGCGCCTGCGGATAGCGCTCCATGTATTCGGCGATCTGGCCGAGCAGCAGCCGGCGATCGGGGTCCGGGCGGGCCGAATCGCGCACCAGTTCGTCGTAGACCTTGCCGACGCCCGGCTTGTCCTCGGCCGTGGCCAGGTAGGCCGCGCGCAGGGTGTAGCTGCGATCGGACTGCGGGCCCTGCGCGATCACCTCCGCGGCGCGGGCGTTGTCGCCCAGCGCGCCGTACTCGCGGGCCACCGCCTCGCGCAGCTCGGGGCGCGCGCCGGGCGTGGCGAGCAGGCGCTCCAGCACCTTGCGGGCATCGTCGTCCTTGCCGGCCTCGCGCAGCTGCCGCGCCTGCAGCAGGGCCACCGCGGGTTCGTCGGGGAAGCGCGCGATCACCCGCTCGACGATCTTCTCGGCCAGGTCGTCGCGCTGGAGCTGCTGCGAGAACTCGCCGAAGGCCAGCCAGGCGTCGAGGTCGTCGGGAATCGCATCGAGCAGGCGGCCGAGCAGGCGCCCGGCGAGCGCCGGATCGCCGGAGCCCGCATCGAGGGCCAGCAGCGCATGGCGCCAGCCGTCCGCATCGGGCTTGCGTCCGCGCTCGCCGCGCAGCAGCGTGTCGAGCTGGCGGAAGGCGGTCGCCTCGTCCTTGCGCCGCATCGCCAGCGTGGCCTCGGCCGCGCGCATCGCCGGCGATGGCGTGCCGGCGCGGGTGCGCCAGAGCTTGAGGG
>JAEWNA010000132.1 GCA_023392975.1 Pseudomonadota bacterium
GCCCACGCCGGCGACCGCGGGTGAGCGACCAGCGCCGGGTTTCGATCGTCTGCGGCGGGATCGCCTGGACACCGGCCACCTGCCGCGCGAACGGCGCCAGGTGCCGCAGCGCGTTCGCGTAGACCGAACGCTTGAAATTGACCACGTGCTCCAGTGGATACCAGAAGTCGACCCAACGCCAGTGGTCGAACTCGGGGGATTCGGTCAGGTCGAGCTTCAGGTCGCTCTCTTCGCCGGTGAAGCGCAGCAGGAACCACACCTGCTTCTGGCCGATGCACACCAGCCGCTCGTTGTGTCGCACCGCCCTCGGCGGCAGCCGGTAGCGCAACCAGCCCGGCGTGCTGCCGATCACGTCGACGTGCTCCGGCAGCAGCCCGGTTTCCTCGCGCAGCTCGCGGAACATCGCCTCCGTGGGCGTCTCGTCGCTGTTCATCCCGCCCTGCGGGAACTGCCAGCCGTCGCGGCGGACACGACGCGCCCAGAACACCCGGCCATCCGGGTGCATCAGGACGATGGCGACGTTCGGTCGATAACCGTCCGGATCGATCACGATGCGGACTCCTGCATTCCGGTTGGCCCGAGGGCCGCTGTTCCCGACTGTGCCACGGTGGACGTGACGGGACAACCCGCCCGAACGTCCGATCCGAAGCGATCGATTCAGGCGGGCCGCCGAAGCGGGCGGCTCAGCCGGTCAGCGCGTCCGCGGGCACCCGGACCGCGCCCTCCATCAGCACCCGCGCACTGCGGCTCATCACCGCCTTGCGCACGGTCCACTGGCCGTCGACCTGCAGCGCCTCGGCACCGACGCGCAGCGTGCCCGACGGATGCCCGAAGCACACCGACGTGCGCGCACCGCCGCCCGCGGCGTCGCTGACCAGCGTGCCCGGCACGGCAGCGGCAGTGGCGATCGCGACCGAGGCCGTTCCCATCATCGCGTGGTGCAGCTTCCCCATCGACATCGCGCGCACCAGCAGATCGATGTCGCCGGCCGCAATGCGCTTGCCGCTCGACGCCGTGTAGTCGGTCGCCGGCGCCACGAACGCCACCTTCGGCGTGTGCTGGCGCTTGGCGGCGTCGGCGACGTCCGCGATCAGGCCCATGCGCACTGCGCCGTGCGCGCGGATGGCCTCGAACATCGCCAGCGCCTTCGCGTCGCCATTGATGTCGCCCTGCAATTCGGCGCCGGTGTAACCGATGTCGGCCGCGTTGACGAAGATCGTCGGGATGCCGGCGTTGATCATCGTCGCCTTCAACGTGCCGACGCCCGGCACTTCGAGATCGTCGACGAGACGGCCGGTCGGGAACGTGCTGCTTTGAGCCGTCGCCCCGCCCCCCTCGCCTTCGCCCTTGTCCGCCGGGTCGAGGAACTCCAGCACGATCTCGGCCGCCGGGAAGGTCACGCCGTCCAGCTCGAAATCGCCGGTCTCCTGCACTTCACCATCGACGATGGGCACATGGCAAACGATCGTCTTGCCGATGTTCGCCTGCCAGATCCGCACCGGGAACGTGCCGTCCTTCGGCAATCGCGCCGGGTCGATGAAGCCGTTGGCGATCGCGAACGGCCCCACGGCCGTGGACAGGTTGCCGCAGTTGCCGCTCCAGTCGACGAACGCGGTGTCGATCGACACCTGGCCGTAGAGATAGTCGACGTCGTGATCGGGCTGCGTGCTGCGCGAGATGATCACGCACTTGCTGGTGCTCGACGTCGCCCCACCCATGCCGTCGGTGTGCTTCGCGTACGGGTCCGGGCTGCCGATGACGCGCATGAGGAGCGCATCGCGCGCCGGCCCGGGCGCACGCGCCGCCTCCGGCAGATCGTCGAGCCGGAAGAACACGCCCTTCGACGTGCCGCCGCGCATGTAGGTGGCGGGGATGCGGATTTGCGGACGGTGGGTCATGGTCAGGCCACCTTGCTCGCTTCGAGGAAATCCTGCGCGAACCGCTGCAGCACGCCGCCGGCTTCGTAGATCGACACTTCCTCGGCGGTGTCGAGACGGCAGGTGACCGGCACTTCGAGGCGTTCGCCGTCGCGGCGATGCACGACCAGCGTCAGCGTGGCGCGCGGGGTGCGTTCGCCTGTGACGTCGTAGGTCTCGGTACCGTCGAGGTCGAGGGTCAGGCGCGTGGTGCCGGGCTTGAACTCCAGCGGCAGCACGCCCATGCCGATCAGGTTGGTGCGATGGATGCGTTCGAAGCCTTCGGCGACGATCGCTTCCACGCCCGCGAGGCGCACGCCCTTCGCCGCCCAGTCGCGCGAACTGCCCTGGCCGTAGTCGGCACCGGCGACGATGATCAGCGGCTGGCCGCGGTCCATGTAGGTCTCGATCGCTTCCCACATGCGCATGACCTGGCCTTCCGGCTCGACGCGCGCCAGCGAGCCCTTCTTCACCGTGCCGTCGGCGTTGCGCACCATCTCGTTGAGCAGCGTCGGATTTGCGAACGTGGCGCGCTGGGCGGTGAGGTGGTCGCCGCGGTGCGTGGCGTAGGAATTGAAGTCTTCTTCCGGCAGGCCCATCTTCGCGAGGTATTCGCCGGCGGCGCTGCTGGCGAGGATCGCGTTCGACGGCGAGAGATGGTCGGTGGTGATGTTGTCGCCGAGCACCGCCAGCGGACGCAGGCCATGCAGCGTGCGCGGCTTGGCCAGCGCGCCTTCCCAGTACGGCGGGCGGCGGATGTAGGTGCTCATCGGGCGCCAGTCGTACAGGGGTTTCGCGCGCTCGCCATGCTCGACGGCGACCTTGAACATCGGCTCGTAGACCTTGCGGAACTGTTCCGGCTTCACTGCCGATTTCACGATGGCGTCGATCTCGGCGTCGCTCGGCCAGATGTCCTTGAGCGTGATCGCATTGCCCGCCGCATCGACGCCCAGCGCGTCCTTCTCGATGTCGAAGCGGATGGTGCCCGCGATGGCATACGCCACCACCAGCGGCGGCGAGGCGAGGAACGCCTGCTTCGCGTACGGATGGATACGGCCGTCGAAGTTGCGGTTGCCCGACAGCACTGCGGTCGCGTACAGGTCGCGGTCGATGATCTCCTGCTGGATCTTCGGATCCAGCGCGCCGCTCATGCCGTTGCAGGTGGTGCAGGCGAAGGCGACGATGCCGAAGCCAAGCGCTTCGAGGTCGTCGGTCAGACCCGCTTCGTCGAGGTACAGCGCCACGGCCTTGGAACCTGGCGCGAGCGAACTCTTCACCCACGGCTTGCGCACGAGCCCCGCACGGCGCGCGTTGCGCGCGAGCAGGCCGGCCGCGATCACGTTGCGGGGGTTGGACGTATTGGTGCAACTGGTGATCGCGGCGATGATCACCGCGCCGTCGGGCATCAGGCCTTCGGCTTCCTGCACCTTGCCCGACTGCAGCTTGGACTCATCGGCGATGCCCTTCGCGGCGAGGTCGCTGACCGCCACGCGTGCATGCGGGTTCGACGGGCCGGCCATGTTGCGCACCACCGTCGACAGATCGAACGCGAGCGTGCGTTCGTACTGCGCGGTCGCGAGATCGTCGGCCCACAGGCCGGCGGTCTTCGCGTAGGTCTCCACCAGCGCGACCTGCTCGTCGCTGCGGCCGGTGAGGCGCAGGTAGTCGAGCGTGTTCGCATCGATGAAGAACATCGCCGCGGTCGCGCCGTATTCCGGCGCCATGTTCGAAATCGTCGCGCGATCGCCGAGCGTGAGCGCCGCGGCGCCTTCGCCGCGGAATTCGAGCCAGGCGCCGACCACCTTCTGCTTGCGCAGGAATTCGGTCAGCGCGAGGACGATGTCGGTCGCGGTGATGCCGGGCTGCGGCTTGCCGGCGAGTTCGACGCCGATGATATCGGGAAGGCGCATCCACGAGGCGCGGCCGAGCATCACGTTCTCGGCTTCCAGGCCACCGACGCCGATCGCGATCACGCCCAGCGCATCGACGTGCGGCGTATGGCTGTCGGTGCCGACGCAGGTGTCGGGATAGGCCACGCCGTCGAGCGTGCCAATCACCGGCGACATCCGCTCCAGGTTGATCTGGTGCATGATCCCGTTGCCCGGCGGGATCACGTCGACGTTGCGGAACGCCCGCTTCGTCCAGTCGATGAAGTGGAAGCGGTCCTCGTTGCGGCGATCCTCGATCGCGCGGTTCTTCGCGAACGCATCCGGGTCGTAGCCGCCGCATTCCACTGCCAGCGAGTGGTCGACGATGAGCTGCACCGGCACGACCGGATTCACCTGCGCCGGATCGCCGCCCTGGTCGGCGATGGCGTCGCGCAGGCCGGCGAGGTCGACCAGAGCGGTCTGGCCGAGGATGTCGTGGCAGACCACCCGCGCCGGGAACCACGGGAAATCGAGGTCGCGCTTGCGGTCGATGAGCTGCCCGAGGAAGGCGTCGACCTGCGCCGGCTCGGCACGGCGCACGAGGTTCTCGGCGAGCACGCGCGAGGTGTACGGCAGCCCGGCCCAAGCGCCGGGCTTCAGGGCCTCGACGGCCTCGCGGGCGTCGAAATAGTCGAGGGCGGTGCCGGGCAACGGCTTGCGGTGGGCGTGGTTCATGGCAGGTCCGGACGTGGGGTCGCGCGGGCGCGAGGCGGGCAGCGTGCCGCCGCCGGGCTCGGGTCGCGAAAGGGGAGTCCGATTATCCGAGGACCCGTCTCCGCCGTCATCCGCACTTTGGAATGGTTGACGGACGTCCGCATGGCACGGACAATATTCGGCCCCGTGGCTATGTAGCTCAGCCGGTTAGAGCACAGCACTCATAATGCTGGGGTCGGTGGTTCGAGTCCACCCATAGCCACCATCGCTCCGCCGTTACCTGATATTCCCGTCCGCCCCCGGGCGCGACCGACGACCCGCCGGCTGGCGGGTTTTTCGTTTCTCGCCCCGCAAGTCCGGCCCCGCTCGGAGTCCGCCATGGACATCTTCAAGATCTTCACCCTCGAGGCCGCCCATCGGCTGCCCCACGTCCCGCCCGGGCACAAGTGCGCGCGGCTGCACGGCCATTCGTTCCGGGTGGAGATCCACGTCTCGGGTGACATCGACCCGCAGACCGGCTGGGTGATGGACTTCGCCGACATCAAGGCCGCCTTCAAGCCGCTGTACGAGCGGCTGGACCACCACTACCTCAACGAGATCGAGGGCCTGGACAACCCGACCAGCGAGCGTCTGGCGGTGTGGATCTGGGACCGGCTCAAGCCCGAGCTGCCCCTGCTGAGCGAGGTCGTGGTCCACGAAACCTGCACCTCCGGCTGCCGCCATCGCGGCTGAGAACGGCCGAAACCCGACGGACATCGCTCGCAAGTCGCTGATTCTTCGTGGAATCCTGAACAGGGAGGCTGCCGTTCGTCGGCGCCATGTTGCAATGCAGCAAAACCGATCTTATGTTGCACTGCACAAACCGGCAGCCCTGCCGGCACCCCGCCCAGGAGTCCGTCATGTATCCGCAGTTCAACGATCAGTTCGCCAAGTCGGCCCGCCAGTTCGCGGACACCACCGCGCAGGTCGGCCGCCTGACCCTCGAGAACACCGAAGCCGTCTTCGGCCTGCAGCTCGCCGCCCTCGAAGAGAACATGAACGCCACCTTCGCCTTCTGGGGCGAACTGGCCGATGTCCGTGATTTCGACGGCCTGAAGGCCGTGTGGCCGAAGGGCGCCCAGGTCGCCCGCGAGACCGTCGAGCGCAGCATCGGCGCCGGCCAGGAAGCCTTCGGCCGCACGCTGAAGACCAACGAAGCCATCGCCCAGATCGCCAAGTCGCAGTTCGAGACCGTCGCCGCCACCGTGCAGGCCGACGCCGAGAAGGTGGTCAAGGCCGCGAGCGCCCGCAAGGCCCGCTGATCGATCAGGCTGATCCATTGCGTCAAGGGCGCCGTCCCCTCCCCGGCGCCCGCTGTTTCTCTCTTTCGACCCGGTCGCCACGTGCGACCGGGTTTTTTCTTGCCTGCCGCCCCGCCGCGCCGTGGCTTCAACCGGCGGCGGGATGGGCGGTCGCGGCCTGCGCTTCGGCCTGCCGACGATGGTGGTCGCGGCCGATCAGCAGATAGACCACCGGCACCACGAACAGCGTGAACACGGTGCCGATCGCCATGCCGCCGACGATCACCCAACCGATCTGGTTGCGGGCCTCGGCGCCGGCGCCGCTCGCCAGCGCCAGCGGCAGCGCGCCGAGCACCATCGCACCAGTGGTCATCAGGATCGGGCGCAGGCGCAGCGCGGCGGCGTCGACCACCGCCTGCAGCTTGGTCTTGCCGGTCTCCTGCAACTGGTTGGAGAACTCGACGATCAGGATGCCGTGCTTGGCGATCAGGCCGACCAGCGTGACCACGCCGATCTGCGAGTAGATGTTCCAACTGCCACCGGTGAGCTTCAGCGCGAGGAACGCGCCGAACATCGCCAACGGCACCGCCAGCAGGATCACCAGCGGGTCGACCCAGCTTTCGAACTGCGCCGCCAGCACCAGGAAGATGAAGGCGATGGCGAGACCGAAGATCAGGCCGAAGTCGCCGGCGGATTCGCGGAATTCGCGGCTCTGGCCGGAGAGGTCGTACTGGGCCTCGGGCGCGATTTCCTTCAGTGCGGCCTCCATCCAGGTCAGCGCCTCGCCCATCGAATAGCCCGGCGCGAGGCCGGCGCTGATCGTCGCGGAGCGCAGCTTGTTGAAGTGGTTCAGCTCCTTGGCGGCAACCGTCTCGTTCACGTCGACCAGGTTCGACAGCTGCACCATGCCGCCGTCGCCGGAACGCACGAAGATGTTGTCGAGGTCGCCCGGCGTGCGCCGGTCGGCGTCCTCGACCTGCACGATCACGTCGTACTGTTCCGAGCCGCGCTTGAAGCGGGTGACGTTGCGCCCGCCCAGCATCGTCTCCAGCGTGTGCCCGACCGTGGCGACATCGCTGCCCACCGCCGCGACCTTGTCGCGATCGACGTCGATCTTCAGCTGCGGCTTGTCGAGCTTGAGGTCGCTGTCGGGGTTGGTGAGGTTGGGGTTCTCGCGCATCTTCGCCATGAGCTTCTGCATGGTGCCGCCGAGCTCGTCCCAGGTGCCGGTGCTCTGCACGACGAAGCTCACCGGCTGGCCGAAGCCCTCCTGGCCCAGCGGCGGCGGCAGCGTCGGGAAGGCCATGATCCCGGGGATGCCCATGAACTGCGGGAACAGTTGGCCCTGCACCTCCTGGGTCGAGACCTTGCGCTGATCCCAGTCCTTGAGCATGACGAAGCCGATCGTGGTGGTGATCGACGGAAAGCCCACGATCTGGAATTGCCGCTGCAGGTCGGGCAACTGCCGGAACTGCGCCTCCATCTGCTTGGCGTACTTGTCGGTGTAGCCGACGGTCGAGCCTTCCGGGGCGATGCCGAAGCCGATGATGAACCCCTGGTCTTCCTGCGGCGCGAGTTCGCGCGGCAGCGACAGCCACAGCGCGCCGGCGGCGGCGAACACCGCGACCGCCACCCCCACCGCGACCCAGCGCCAGGCCAGCACGCGCTGCAGCAGCCCGCGATAGCCGCGATCGATCGACGCCAGCACACGTTCGCCGGCGAGGTAGAAACGCCCGGGCTTGTCCTGGTGGCGCAGCAGCTTGGACGACATCATCGGCGACAGCGTCAGCGCGGTGAAGCCGGAGACCAGCACCGCGCCGGCCAGAGTCAGCGCGAACTCCACGAACAGCTTGCCGGTGCGGCCGGTGGAGAACGCCAGCGGCAGGTAGACGGCCGCCAGCGTCAGCGTCATCGCGACGATGGCGAAGCCAATTTCCTTGCTGCCCTTCAGCGCCGCCTCGAACGGCGACATGCCTTCCTCGACGTGGCGGTAGATGTTCTCCAGCATCACGATCGCGTCGTCGACCACCAGGCCGATCGCCAGCACCATCGCGAGCAGGGTCAGCGTGTTGATGGTGAAGCCGAAGGCGTACATCAGCGCGAACGCGCCGACCAGCGACACCGGGATCGTCACCAGCGGGATGAGCGTGGCGCGGGCGCTGCGCAGGAACAGGAAGATCACCAGCACCACCAGCACGATCGCTTCGCCGACGGTCTTGTAGACCTCGTCGATGGATTTCTCGATGAAGATGGTGGAGTCGTAGGCGATGTCGACCTTCACGCCCTCCGGCAGCGTCCGCTGGATCTGCGGGATCATCGCCTTCAGCGCCTTGGAAATCTCCAGCGGGTTGGCGACGGCCTGCTTGACGATGCCCAGCGGCACCGCGTCCTGGCCGTTGTAGCGCGCGGCGAAGCGCGTTTCCTGCGCGCCGAGCTCGACCTTGGCGACGTCGCGCAGGCGTATCCGGTTCACGCCGTCGTCGCGCAGCACGATCGCGCCGAATTCCTCCGGCGTCTTCAGGTCGGTCTCGGACAGCACCGTGAACTCGCGCATGCTGCCTTCGACGCGGCCCGCCGGGATCTCGACGTTCTGCGCGCGCAGCGCGTTCTCGACATCGGCGGCCGTCAGGTCGAAGCCGGCGAGGCGCTGCGGCTGCAGCCACACGCGCATCGCGTAGGTCGGGCTGAACACCTGCGCCTGGGCCACGCCGGGGATCGTCTGCACGCGATCCTTCACCAGGCGATCGGCGAGGTCGGCCAGCTCCACCTGCGAATGCCGCGGCGAGGAGAACGCGAGGTAGATGATCGGCTGGGCGTCGGCTTCCTGCTTCTGCACGATCGGCTCGCGCGCCTCCTCGGGCAGGAAGTCGCGGGCCTGGCCGACACGGTCGCGCACGTCGGAGGCCGCGCCGTCGGGGTCGCGATCGAGCCGGAAGCGGATCGTGACCTGGCTGGACTGCTCGCGGCTCACGGACTGGATGTACTGGATGCCTTCCACGCCCGACAGCGCGTCCTCGATCGGCTGGGTGATCTGCGATTCGATCACCTGTGCGCTGGCGCCGGGGTAGCTCGTGTTCACCGTGACCACCGGCTCGTCGACCTTGGGGATCAGCCGCACCGGCAGGCGCTGGTAGGCGATCAGGCCGACCAGCAGCACGACGAGGTTGATCACCGTCGCGAAGACGGGACGGCGGATCGACAGATCGGAGAGCGTCATGGCTCAGCCGCCCTGCTGCGCGGCCGGGGCTGGCGTGGCCTCGGGTTTGGCCGCGTCCGGCGTGGTTGAAGCCCCGGGTTTCACGGCTCCGGGCTTCACTGCTTCGGACTTCGTGGCTTCGGGCTTCGCGGCCTCCGGGCCTGCGGCGGCCCCGGGCTTCTGCGCCGCGCCGTCCGGCGGCAGCACCATCACGCCCAGGCCGTCGTGCATCATCGGCTTGGCCTGGCCGGCGGTGATCACCACCGCGCCCGGCTGCAGCCCCTCGACGATCTCGACCTTGCCCGGCACCCGGGCACCGGTCTTGACCACGGTCTTCTTCGCCTTGCCGTCGACGACGGTGTAGAGGAAGCGGGTGTCGCCGTCCTGCATCAGCGCCTGTTCGGGCACCAGCAGCGCCTGCGCGTCGCCGGAGGACTCGAGCTGCAGCCGCGCGAACTGGCCCGGACGCAGGCGGCCGTCGGGATTGCCGATCTGCGCACGCAGCTTCACGCTGCGGGTGCCGGTATCCATGCTGGGATCGATCGCGAGCACGCGGCCGCCGAAGCGATCGCCGGGGAAGGCGTCGACCTCGATCCGGATGGACTGCCCGCGCGAGAGCTGGGTCAGCGCGCGCTCGGGCACACTGAAATCGACCTCGATCGGATCGATCCGCACCAGCGTGATGAGTTCCTGGCCGGCGGTGACGAACGCGCCGACACTGACGTCGCGCAGGCCGACCTGGCCCGAGAACGGCGCGCGGATCGTGTACTTCTCCAGCGTGGCCCGCGCCGAATTCACCCGCGCCTCGTCGACGCCGAGCGCGGCGCGCGCCTTGTCGTAGTCGGCCTGCGCCACCAGCTTGCCGACGAGCAGCTCCTTGCTGCGCGCGGCGGCGCGGCGGCTGTTCTCGAGATTGGCCTGCGCTTCCTTCAGCGCGGCCTCGGGCAGGCTGGCGTCGAGGGTGAACAGCACCTGCCCCTCGGCGACGTGGCCGCCCTCCTCGAAATGGATGCGGGTGATGCGCGCCGGCACTTCCGCGCGCACCGAGACGGTTTCGTCCGCGCGCAGGCTGCCGACCGTCTGCAGCCCGGAGGCGAGGGGCTGCGGCGTCACCGTCACCGCCTCGACCGGCAACTGCATCTCGCCGCCGGGCGGGCCGCCTTCGCCGCCCTGCCCTTCGGGCGGCTTGTCGCCGCAGGCCGCCAGCGCGAGCGCGCAGGCCATGGTCATTGCGGCAGGAACACGACGAAGACGCATGGCGACCTCACGGAAATCGCGACGGCGGTCCAGTGTAACCGGACGCCCGGTCCCGGCCCGTGCCGGAAGTATCGACCCGGCGTTGGCGTCGCCTATCGCGGCGACAGGAAGCGCGAGAGGTCCATGTCTTCCGCATTCGCCCGGAACGGCAGCACGCCCCAGCACGGCGCGGGCAGATGGCGTTCGAGCCAGGCGAGGTTGTCGTCGCGATACGGCAGGTCCGGTTCGATCTCGGACGCGATCCACCCCGCCAGCGTGCCGCCGTCCGCGGCGATCGCCCGCGCGGTGAGCGTGGCATGGTTGAGGCAGCCCAGGCGCAGCCCGACCACCAGCACCACCGGCAGCGACAAGGCACGGACCAGATCGGCCTGGGCCAGGCCGTCGTCGATCGGGGCGGCCCAGCCGCCGACGCCTTCGACCACCACGACATCGGCCTGCGCGGCGAGCCGGGCATGGGCCGCGAGGACCGGCCCGATGTCGAGCGCGACGCCGGCCTCGCGCGCAGCGAATTCCGGCGCGGTGGCCGCGGGCAGCGCCCAGGGATTGACGTCGGCATAGGCCGGGCACGGCGCGCTCGCGGCCTGCAGGCGCAGGGCATCGGCGTTGCGCCAGCCTTCCGGCGTACGCTCGCAGCCGCTGGCGAACGGCTTCATGCCG
>JAEWNA010000151.1 GCA_023392975.1 Pseudomonadota bacterium
GGCGCAGCCCGCACCCGCGACGCCGACGCCGGCGCTTCCTGCACCGTCCACCCAGCCGGCGACGCCGGCGCCGGACAAGCCGGCGCAGCAGGGCGGCTGAGCGTCCGGGACGCGCGTGCCGCGTCCCGATGTCGCGACGCGACGCTGTTCGAGCCTCGCGGATGCCGCGAACCCGCAGTGCAGTGGTTCGCGATGCAACAAAAGGGTGCGACTTTCCTTCCGCATCCTTTACAATAGTCCGGCTTCGCGTCCCGCTCGGCGCGGAGCCGCGGATTTGCCCAGGTGGCGGAATTGGTAGACGCACTACCTTGAGGTGGTAGCGACTTAGGTCGTGGGGGTTCGAGTCCCCCCTTGGGCACCATAATCTTCGCGGCGGCACGCAGGCGCATCGTCCCCTCCGGGGCGCGTCCCGCGGACGGGCGCCCCCGCAACTCCCAACGCCGAGAGAACACACGCGTGCTGGCCGAATATCTGCCGACCCTGCTGTTTCTGATCGTTGCCGCCGGTATCGGCATCGCCCTCATCGTCATCGGCAACGTCCTCGGCCCCAAGCGGCCCGACGCCGAGAAGCTCTCGCCCTACGAGTGCGGCTTCAACGCCTTCGAGGACGCGCGCATGCGCTTCGACGTGCGTTACTACCTCATCGCCATCCTCTTCATCGTCTTCGACCTGGAAATCGCCTTCGTCTACCCGTGGGCGCTGGTGTTCCGCGACCTCGGCGTGCTCGGCCTGGTCGAGATGGGCGTGTTCCTCGGGCTGTTGCTCATCGGTTTCATCTACGTGTGGAAGAAGGGAGCCCTGGAATGGGAGTGACGACATTCCTCGAGCGCCGGATCGGGCATCCTGCCGCGACCGACGCACAGGCGCCCGCGGCCGGGCCGCGTTCGCTTGTCGCGACGAAGGCGTCCGCCTTCATCGCGGCGGCACATCCCCGTGCCGCTCACCTCGCCGACGAAGGGCAACGCTGACATGGCCGTGATCAATACGCTCCAGAAGGTTGCAGACTTCGCGAACAACCCGATCCCGGAAGGGCGGGTCGACGACATCCTGCGTCCCGAGAGCCTGCTCGCCACCGAAGGCAATCCGCTGCTGGAGAACGGCTTCGTCACCACCAGCATGGACGTGCTGTGGAACTGGGCGCGCACCGGTTCGATGTGGCCGATGACCTTCGGCCTGGCCTGCTGCGCGGTCGAGATGATGCACGCCGGCGCCGCGCGCCTCGACCTGGACCGTTACGGCGTGGTGTTCCGCCCGTCGCCGCGCCAGTCGGACGTGATGATCGTCGCCGGCACCCTGGTCAACAAGATGGCCCCCGCGCTGCGCAAGGTCTACGACCAGATGCCCAACCCCAAGTGGGTGATCTCGATGGGCAGCTGCGCCAACGGCGGCGGCTACTACCATTATTCCTATTCGGTCGTGCGCGGCTGCGATCGCGTGGTGCCGGTCGACATCTACGTGCCGGGCTGCCCGCCGACGGCCGAGGCGCTGGTCTACGGCATCCTGCAGTTGCAGAAGAAGATCCGCCGCGGCACGAATTTCGGCGACAACAAGCAGGGCGTGTACTGAGATGCGCGAGACTTCCCAGGCTTTCGCCGAGCGTCTGCGCGCGCGCTTCCCGGGCGCGACCGTCGAGGTCGCCGAGCCGCGCGGCGAGGTCGGCATCGTGTTCGCCGCCGCCGAGTGGCACGATGGCTGCCGTGCGATCCGCGACGAGTTCGGTTTCGAATCGCTGATCGACGTCTGCGGGCTCGACCTGCTCGGCTACGGCAGCGACGAGTGGGACACCGACGTGTCGTCGGAGGGTTTCAGCCGCGGCGTCGAAGGCCGCAACGTCGGCCGCTTCAGCTACGGCGAGGCGCCGAGCCGCCAGGTCGCGCAGCCCGAGGCCGAAGCCTCGATGCCGGCGCCGGCGCGCCGCTTCGCCGCGGTGGCGCAGCTGCTGTCGGTGCAGCACAACCAGCGCCTGCGGGTGAAGGTGCTGGCCGAGAACGACGACCTGCCGGTCGTGGCGTCGCTGACCGACCTCTGGCCGATCGCCAACTGGTTCGAGCGCGAGGCGTTCGACCTGTTCGGCATCATCTTCGAAGGCCATCCGGACCTGCGCCGCATCCTCACCGACTACGGCTTCGTCGGCCACCCGTTCCGCAAGGATTTCCCGCTGATCGGCAACGTCGAAGTGCGCTACGACGAAGAGAAGAAGCGCGTCGTGTACGAGCCCGTCACCTCGGTGGAGCCGCGCGTCGGCGTGCCGCGGGTGATCCGCGACGACGCGCGCTACGCCACCGCCGCCGGCGAACAGATGGCCCGCAAGGCAGAGGCCTCGAAATGACGACCGCGCACCAGGCCCACGAGGCCTTCGCCAGCAGCGCCGCCGAGGCGAGGCAGGAAATCCGCAACTACACGCTGAACTTCGGCCCGCAGCATCCGGCCGCGCACGGCGTGCTGCGCCTGATCCTCGAGATGGACGGCGAGATCGTCCAGCGCGCCGACCCGCACGTCGGGCTGCTCCATCGCGGGACCGAGAAGCTGGCCGAATCCAAGCCGTTCAACCAGTCGATCGGCTACATGGATCGCCTCGACTACGTGTCGATGATGTGCAACGAGCACGCCTACGTACGCGCGATCGAGACCCTGATGGGGATCGAGGCGCCGGAGCGCGCGCAATACATCCGCACGATGTTCGACGAGATCACCCGCATCCTGAACCACCTGATGTGGATCGGTTCGAACGCGCTCGACCTCGGCGCGATGGCGGTGTTCCTGTATGCCTTCCGCGAGCGCGAAGAGCTGATGGACGTGTACGAGGCGGTGTCCGGCGCGCGCATGCACGCGGCCTACTACCGTCCGGGCGGCGTCTATCGCGATCTGCCGGAGAAGATGCCGCAGTACCGCGAATCGCCGTGGCGCAAGGGCGGCAAGCTCAAGCGCTTCAACGAATGGCGCGAAGGCTCGATGCTCGACTACCTCGACGCCTTCACCGACGATTTCCCGAAGCGCGTCGACGAATACGAGACGCTGCTCACCGACAACCGCATCTGGAAGCAGCGCACCGTCGGCATCGGCGTGATCCCGCCGGAGCAGGCGCTGGCGTGGGGCATGACCGGCCCGATGATCCGTGGCTCCGGCATCGCCTGGGACCTGCGCAAGAAGCAGCCCTACGCGAAGTACGCCGAAGTCGATTTCGACATCCCGGTCGGCGTCAACGGCGACTGCTACGACCGCTACCTGGTGCGTGTCGCCGAAATGCGCGAGTCGAACCGCATCGTCAAGCAGTGCGTGAAGTGGCTGCGTGCGAATCCCGGCCCGGTGATGCTCGACAACTACAAGGTGTCGCCGCCGAAGCGCGAGTCCATGAAGGACGACATGGAAGCGCTGATCCACCACTTCAAGCTGTTCAGCGAAGGCTACTGCGTGCCCGCCGGCGAGACCTACAGCGCGGTCGAGGCGCCGAAGGGCGAGTTCGGCTGCTACCTGGTTTCCGATGGCGCGAACAAGCCGTTCCGTGTGCACCTGCGCGCGCCGGGCTTCGCGCACCTGTCGTCGATGGACGCGATCGTGAAGGGCCACATGCTGGCCGACGTGGTCGCGATGATCGGCACCTACGACATCGTTTTCGGCGAGATCGACCGCTGACGCGGCGCCGCTGGGGAACCGAACAGAAATGAAAGCCACCGGCAACTTCGAGGCCTGCCAGAACGTCGA
>JAEWNA010000065.1 GCA_023392975.1 Pseudomonadota bacterium
GCGCCGGTCCGCGTTCAGCGCGCCGGCGCCGGCCCGGTCGAGCCGCGGATCACCAGTTCGTAAGGCACCTTGACCATGCCGCCGGCCTCCGGGGCACGGATCGACAGCAGCAGCTGCTCGGCGGCGATCCGGCCCATCTCGCGACTGGCCTGGCGCACCGTCGTCAACGCCGGCCACATCTGCCGCGCGATGGGCAGGTCGTCGAAGCCGAACACCGACAGATCCTGCGGCACGCGCAGGCCGCGGCGCGCGGTCGACTGCAGCACGCCCGCGGCGGTGTCGTCGTTGGCGGCGAAGATCGCGGTCGGCGGATCCGCCAGCGACAGCAGGCGATCCGCGCCGGCCGCGCCCGATTCGAACGAGAACTCGCCCTGCACCACCAGCGCCTTGTCGATCGCGATGTCGGCATCGCGCAGGCCGTCGCGATAGCCCTGCAGGCGCCATTCCGACGCACCGTGGTCGCGATGACCGGTGATGTGGCCGATCCGGCGATGCCCGAGCGACACGATGTGCGCCATCATCTCGCGCACCGCGCGGCGCTCGTCGAGCCGCGCCCCCATCCTGGCGTTTTCCTCGCGCGGCGAGATGCTGGCGTAACGCACGCCCATCTCCTGCAGCTTGTCCAGCAGCGCCTGGTCGTCGGTGAGCGGCGGCGTCAGCACCAGGCCGTCCGGTGCGTACTGGGCGATGTTCTCGATCACCAGGTCGACATGGTTGCGCGCGGCGTAATCGACCGGGCGCATCACCATGCCGTAGTGTGCGGTCTCACAGGCGTCGATCACGCCGGAAACCACTTCCATCACGTAGTTGCTCGACGGATTGTCGTACAGCAGCGAGATCAGGTACGAGCGGCTGCCGGCCAGGCTGCGTGCCGACGGGTTCGGGCGGAAATTGAGCGCCTTCGCGGCCTTCTCGACCTTCTCCCGGGTTTCCGGGCGGACGTTGGGCTCGTGGTTGAACACGCGCGAGACCGTCTTCATCGACACGCCCGCGGCCCGCGCCACGTCGTCGATCCGGACCCCGAATCCCGCCGATTTGCCCATCGTCGCCCTGTCCTCCGGATCGCAGCGGCCCCCGTCGCACGCATCGGACGCGATCGGCAATCAGCGTAGCCGCACGACGCTGCAGGGCGCCGGCTAGGGTAGCACTCCGCGTCCGTCGCGACCTGCGGGGCGACTCATTCGCCGCAGGTCTCCGTCTTCGACACCGGCAGGTCGGCCAGCGCGCCG
Organism: Pseudomonadota bacterium; assembly: GCA_023392975.1. Taxonomy (GTDB): domain Bacteria; phylum Pseudomonadota; class Gammaproteobacteria; order Xanthomonadales; family Xanthomonadaceae; genus Lysobacter_I. Next base: position 1,230 of record JAEWNA010000065.1, read on the forward strand.
CGCGGCCGTGCATAACGCAACCCGTAACCGACCGGGAACAGCGTCGCGGACTTCGGCGCTGCCGGCAGGCGCGTGAGGCAGGGATCGCCCGGCCACGCGAACGACAGGCGCCCGCTGAAATCGTGGCGCGGCTTGCCATCCGCGCCGGCGAGCAGCACGTCGGCGATGCCCTCGCCTTCGGTGCCCGGCAACCAGGCCGCGACGAAGGCGTCGGAGCGGTTCAACAGATCGTTGGCGTACGTCGGGCGGCCGGACAGGAGCACCGTGACCACCGGTCTTCCGCTCGCCTCGAGCGACTGCAGCAGCGCGAGATCGTCCGGATGGCGCTTCGTGTGGGTCAGCGGCGCGGGCAGGCGCACATCGCCTTTGGTCTCGGCGTACGGGTTTTCGCCGATCACCGCGATCGCGATGTCGTAGTCCGCCAGCTTCGTGCCGGCGCGCGTGCCGTCGATGATGGTGATGGCGTCCCCGGCCACTTCGCGCAGGCCGGCGAGGATGCTGGTCGCGTCCGGATAATCGTCGTTCGTGGTCTCGTCGCCCTGCCAGGTCAGCGACCAGCCACCGGCCTGCATCGGCAGGTCGTCGGCACCGCGACCGACCACCAGCACGCGCGCGCCCGGACGGATCGGCAGCACGCCACCGTTGTTCTTGAGCAGGACCAGAGACTCGCGCACCGCGCGGCGGGCGAGGTCGCGATGCTGGAGCGCGGCGATGTCGCCCGCATGCGGCGACGCCGACGGCGGCTGGCCGTCGAACAGCCCCATGCGCAACTTCACGCGCAGGATGCGGCGCACCGCATCGTCGATCCGCGACTGCAGGATCTCGCCGCGCTCGACCTCCCGCACGGTGTTGGCGATGAAGGCCTTCCAGTCGTCGGGGACCATCACCATGTCGACGCCGGCGTTGATCGCCTGCGGGCAATGGTCCTTGGCGCAGCCGGGGATCTGCTCGATCGCGTTCCAGTCCGAGACCAGGAAGCCGTCGAAGCCGACCTTGTCCTTGAGGGCGTCGGTCAGCAGCAGGCGGATGCCGTGCATCTTGCCGTGGTCGACGCCGGTGCCGGCGTCCTGCCAGCTGTTGTACGAGACCATGATGTTCTGCGCGCCCGCGCCGAGCGCACCGAAGTAGCCCTGCGCATGCGTGCGCACGAGTTCGCGCTGGCTGGCCACGGTCAGGCCCTGGTCGACGCCGCCGGACGTGCCGCCGTCACCGAGGAAATGCTTCACCGACGCCAGCGCGCTGCCTTCGCCGAACCGGCCCTGCAGGCCTTCGACATAGGCGGCGGCGTAGCGCCGCACCAGCGCGGGATCGCTCGAATAACTTTCGTAGGTGCGCCCCCAGCGCACGTCCTGCACCACCGGGACAGCCGGGGCGAACACCCAGTCGATGCCGGTGGCGCGCACGCCGCCAGCGGTGGCCGCGGCGATCTCGCGCACGAGATCGGGGTCATGCGCCGCACCCAGGCCGATGTTGTGCGGGAACAGCGTCGCCCGGTAGACGTTGCTGTGGCCGTGCACCGCATCGACGCCCCAGATGACCGGCACCTTCTCGACCAGCGCGCTCGCCATCGAGGCGTCGTAGTAGGCATCGGCCAACGCCACCCAGTCGGCGGGCGTGGCGTGCTTGTCCTTGCCCGGCCACGAGCCGCCGCCGTTGAGCACCGACCCGATCGCGTAGTCGCGCACTTCGTCAGGCGTGATCGACTTGATCTCCGCCTGGGTCATCTGCCCGACCTTCTGCGCCAGGGTCATGCCGGCGAGGATGCGGTCGATGCGTGCCTCCAACGCCGGATCGCGCGCGATCGGGCTGGCGACATGCGGCCACTCGCGCGCGGGCGCACTGGCCGCCGGCGGACTCGCGGCTGGCGCCGTACCGACGGCGACGAGGCAGGCGATCGCGGCGGCGAGCCGGGATCGGGGGCGAACGGCAGTGGCGACTTTTGGAAGCAAGCGTGCAGTCTCCCTTGGGGCGGTGTCTGCGGAAGAAAGGCCCCGCCGTCACGCAACCGTCGCGACGGCGGGGAACCAGGGATCACAGCTTGAAGTTCACGCCCAGCAGGTACTGGCGGCCGTACTCGTTGTATTCCAGCGGCGTGGTGAAGAAGTCGCCGCCGTTGCCGAAGTCCGAACGCTGCACGGTGCGGTAGGCCGAGTTGGTGACGTTGTTGACCTGGAAGATCACCGACCAGCCGGCGAGCTTGCTGTCGCCGCCGAAGTCGTAGCCCAGCTGGAGGTCGGTCTGGCGATCGGGCAGGACCTGGGTGTAGCTGCGCTGCGCGAACAGCGCGGTGATCTCGCCCTGGAACGACGACCGGTAACGCTGGCTCACCCGCGCCGAGAACCCGTGCTTCTCGTAGTAGGCCGTCAGGTTGCCGACGATCTTGGACAGGCCCGGCAACCCCCGGCGCTGGCGCGAATCGTCGAGCGGGTCGGGGTCGATCGAGGTTTCCGTGTAGGACGTGTTGAACAGCAGGCCGAATCCGTCGAGCGCCGGCGTGAACGCACCGCCCTCCAGCGACGTGCTCAGCTCCAGGCCGCGCATGTAGCCGCCCTTGCCGTTCGCGGGCGTGCTGAACATGCCCATGTTGCTGATCGGGGTGACGTTGGTCGGGTTGTAGAAGCCGGTGAAATCGTAGGGAATCGTCTGGGTGTAGACGTACGAATCCAGATCCTTGTAGAACGCCGCCAGCGCGACGTAGCCGGCGCGGCCGAAGTACTTCTCGACCGACAGGTCCACGGATTTCGCGCGCCACGGCTCCAGCAGCGGATTGCCGCCATTGCCGCTCCATTGGTGGGTGGTGGTGTCGACGCCCGCGGACGCCGAGGCGCGCATGTCGTCGATCCGCGGACGCGCCAGGGTCTTGGCCGCGCCGAAGCGCACCATCCAGCCGTCGCCGAAATCGCCGACGAGGTTGAGGCTGGGCAGGAAGTCGCCGTAGTCCGCGCCGCGCTTGAGCGTGCCGGTGATCGTGCCGCCGTCGTTGTTGAAGCCGGTCGACGACTGTCTGGTGTGCACGAACTGCACGCCGACATTGCCGCGCAGGTGCAGCCAGTCGCCGAACTGGGTGTCGATGTTCAGCTTGCCGTAGGTGGTCGACACGTTTTCGCTGACCGTGAAGTCCTTGCGCAGATCGTCGCCGCTGAGCGTCAGCACCAGGTCGTAGTAGCGCGAGAGCGCGCCGTTCACGTCGTAGCTCAGCACGCCCGGGAAGCCCGCGAAGCCGAGGTCGATCGGGCTGCGCAGCAGATCGGAGTCGACGACCGCGCTGGTCGCGTTGTTCTTGAGCTGCGCGAAGTACACCGACGCGGTCTTGTCCTTCGTGCGATCGGTCCCGGCGAACCCGGCCTGGACGCTGGAGAAAATGCCGTCGGTGAAGCTGCGTTCGAGCTCGAACCGGAAGCCGGTGATCTTGTCGTCCTGCTTGGTGTGTTCCAGCCGGCCTTCGCGCCCCCAGCCGGCGGGGTCGCTCAGCACCACGGTCTGCGGGTCGGTGTAGTCGAGGTGCGGGCCGAAGTGCGGATAGCCGTCGGACCCGAGCGGGAGATCGAAATCGATGCTGTCCAGCGTGGCCGAGCCGGCGTACGTCTCGAGGTTGGTCTGGTCGCGCTTGGCGCGCGAGTAGTAGCCGTCGACCGACAGCGACCAGTCGTCGTTGATCCGGATTTCGTTCTTCAGGCCGAACGACGACAGCGTGTCGTCGCGGTCGTTGTGGTCGTTGCGCACGATCGGACGCAGGTTGTTGACCGTGCCGCCGACCACCACCGGATAGCCGCCGACGTTGGAGACACGGGCGTTGCTGAGCGTGACGCCGTTGCCGGTCCACGGATCCTGCGACCACATGACGCCGCGCATCGTTTCCTTCTGGTCGAAGCGCGAGTAGTACATGTCCAGCGTGCTGTGGATGAATTCGTTCGGCTTGTATTCGAGCACGCCCATCACGCCGTCGCGGGTCTGGTCGCGCGAGCGCGCCCAGATTTCGGCACCTTCCAGCATCGCCGCGTCGTCCGGCTTGCCCGGCACCGGCGATCCCCAGGCCGAGGTGTTGCCCCACCACCAAGCCTTGTAGTGCTGCTCCTGGAACGGCGTGTTCAGTTCCGCCACGCCCAATGCGATGCCGACGGTGTTGTCGGCGAACTGATCGACGTAGGAGGCGCTGATGCGGTAGCCGGTGTCGCTGGCGCCCGGATTCTGCTTGCCCAGCGAGTTGTATTCGCCGCGCGCGTTGGCGACGAACCGGCGCTGGCCGAACGCCAGCGGGCGGATGGTGTGCAGGTCGACCGTGCCGGACAGGCCCTGGCCGATCACGGTGGCGTCGGGCGTCTTGTAGACGACGGCGGAGTCCAGCAGCTCGGCCGGGTACTGGTCGAATTCGACGCCGCGGTTGTCGCCGGTGCTGACCTGCTCGCGACCGTTGAGCAGCGTCGCCGCGAAGTCGGGCGACATGCCGCGGATCGCGATCACCTGGGCGCGGCCATCCACGCGCTGCGCGGCCAGGCCGGGGAGGCGGGCCAGCGACTCGGTGATGCTCAGGTCGGGCAACTTGCCGATGTCCTCGGACGACACCGCCTCGACGATCGAGGTCGATTCCTTCTTGGTGTCGGTCGACGCCTCGATGCTGCGGCGGATGCCGGTGACCTTGATGGTGTCGAGGTCGTTGGCGTCGGTACCGGCCACCTCCTGCGCCTCGGTCGCGCCGGCCATCAGCGCCATGGCGCAGGCGGTCGCCAGCGCGCATTTCCGGAGCCCCCGCGTCGTCGCGAGGCCGCGTTGCGGCCGCGAACGGTGTGTCGTCGTCATTGCTTCCCCCTCCAGGATGCGGTTGTTGACAGCGCTGTCAAATACAGATATTTCCGTAACGTGTCAACGCGACGCGGCCCGGAAGGGCGGCTCCCCCGTCTTCCGGGCCGGTTTCGATGCCGGAAGACGGCCCGGAGAGCCGGCTTTTGGTGCGTCGCAACACCCGCCCGCGCGACCTGCGCGCCAGGAGACGAGCCATGTTCAGGCGCCGCTTCGCCGCCCTCTTGTCATTGCCGGCCTGCCTCGCGGCGGCCGCCGCCAGCCTGGCCGCGACGCCCGGCGACGGACCACTGCAGGTCTGGGCCACCACTGCCGACCGGCACCTCGCGCTGACGCCGCTGTCCGCGGACGCGGCGATCGACGACGCCGCGCCGACGGTGCGCATCGCGATCGACCCGGCCGATCGGCGCCAGCGGATCGACGGTTTCGGTGCGGCGATCACCGACAGTTCCGCCTGGCTGCTTCAGCGACGGCTGACGCCGTCGGCGCGCGACGCCCTGCTGCGCGAACTGTTCGGGCCGCCGCCGGGCATCGGCCTGGGCATGATGCGGCTGACCATCGGCGCCTCTGACTTCTCGCTGCATCCTTACAGCCTCGACGACATGCCGGCCGGCCGCCGCGACCCCGACCTGACGCGTTTCCGCCTGCCGCGGCAGCAGCGCGACGTGCTGGCGACGGCGCGCGCGGCCCGCACGATCAACCCCGCCCTGAAGACGATGGCCTCGCCGTGGAGCGCACCGGGCTGGATGAAGACCACCGACCGCCTGATCCAGGGCACCCTGCGCGAGGACGCCGTCGAGCCGTTCGCGCGCTATCTGGCAACGTACGTCGACACCGCCACGGCGCAGGGCGTGCCACTGTTCGCGCTGACCCTGCAGAACGAACCGGCGTTCGAGCCGGCGGACTACCCGGGCATGCGCCTGAGCGCGGCGCAGCGCGCGACGGTGATCGCCCGGCTCGGGCCGATGCTGCGCGCCGCCGGCCACGACACCCGGATCCTCGACTGGGACCACAACTGGGACAAACCCGAGGAGCCGCTGGCGGTGCTGTCCGATCCTGCGGCGTCTCCCTACGTCGATGGCGTGGCCTGGCACTGCTACGGCGGCGAGGTCTCGGCGCAGTCGCGGGTGCACGAGGCCTTCCCGGACCGCAGCGCGTATCTCACCGAATGCTCCGGCGGCGACTGGGAGCCCGTGCGCAGCGGAGGCATGCCGCTGCTCGCGCGCGACCTGGTCGTCGGCGGCACGCGGCACTGGGCCAGCGGTGTGCTGCTGTGGAACCTGGCGCTGGACGACCGCTCCGGCCCGCACAGCGGCGGCTGCGGCAATTGCCGCGGCGTTGTGACGATCGATCGCCGCACCCGCAAGATCACCCGCAACGACGAGTACTACGTGCTGGCGCACGCCAGCCGCTTCGTCCGGGCCGGCGCGTTCCGGGTGGGGTCGAACGAGGGCGCGGACGATGTCGACCACGTCGCCTTCGTCAATCCCGATGGCCAACGCGTGCTGTACGTGGTCAACGGCAGCGATCGGGCGCGGACGATCGAGGTCGCCGCCGACGACCGGCGCTTCCGCTACACGCTCGCGCCGAAGAGCCTGCACACCTTCGCGTGGTCGCCATGATGCGTTTTGCATGCACCACGCGGTGCCGGCGCGAGCGGCTCGGTGAAAACGATTACACTCCAGACGTTTCCGCGGCTGCGCGTACGCTTTGACGTTTTCCCGACGACCATGCCCGTGACCACGTCCTCCGCCTCGTTGCTGACCATCTTCGGCGCCACCGGCGACCTCGCCCAGCGCATGCTGCTGCCCTCGCTGTACGGGCTGGAGGCCGACGGCCTGCTGCCGGCCGGCATGACCCTGCTCGGCACCGCGCGCAGCGCGCTCGACGACGCCGGTTTCCGCGAGGCGATCGCGACCTCGATCCGCACCTTCGTGCCCGAGGCGCAGCACGACGCGGCCGTGCTCGAACGGCTGCTGGCACGCGCGCACTACCAGCCGGCCTCGCTGGACGACGACGTCTCCATGGCCGCGCTCGCCGCCCGCGTGCATGCGCTGCGCACCGGCGACGTGCTCTACCACCTCAGCACCTCACCGTCGTTCTACGTGCAGGCCTGCGACGCGCTGGGCCGGCATGGCCTCAGCGGCCCCGGCACGCGGGTGATGCTGGAGAAGCCGATCGGCCACGACCTCGCCGAGGCGATCGCGATCAACGATGGCGTCACCCGGACGTTCGACGAATCGCAGGTCTACCGGGTCGACCACTACCTCGGCAAGGAAGGCGTG
>JAEWNA010000115.1 GCA_023392975.1 Pseudomonadota bacterium
GGCGCAGGCGCAGTTGGCGCTGGCCGATGCGCTGCACGCGGGCGGCGATCGCGCGGGCGCAAACGCGGCCTACCTCGACTACCTGCGGCGTGCGACCCGCGACCCGCGTCTGCTGCAGGCGGCGGACGCGCTGGCCGGCGGACGCCTGCCCGACGCCGAAACCCGGCTGCGCGCCTGGCTGAAGCAGCGACCCACCGACATCGGTGCGCTGCGCATGCTGGCCGAGCTCGCGGTGCGCGTCGGCCGCACCGAGGAGGCGCTGCAGCTGCTCGAACGCTGCCTCGACCTCGCGCCCGGCTTCCGCGAGGCGCGCCAGCACTACGCGCTGGTGCTGCACCGCGACCAGCAGTCGGCGCGCGCGCTGGAACAGCTCGACACGGTGCTCGCCGAGGAGCCGGACAATCCCGGCTGCCGCACGCTCAAGGCGGCGATCCTGTGCCGGCTCGGCGAATACGAGGCCGGCATCGCATTGTACGCGGCGCTGCTCGCGCAGTTCCCGGACAACCCGCGGCTGTGGATGAGCCACGGCCACGCGCTGAAGACCGCCGGCCGCCAGGACGAGGCGGTCGCCGCCTACCGGCGCAGCCTCGCGCTCGACCCGGGTTTCGGCGAGGCGTACTGGAGCCTCGCCAACCTCAAGACCGTGCGTTTCGACGACGCCGATCTCGACGCGATGCGCGCGCAGCTCGCCCGCGACGACCTCGCCGACGAACATCGCCTGCATTTCGATTTCGCGCTGGGCAAGGCGCTGGAAGACCGCAAGGCCCACGAAGCGTCCTTCGCGCACTACGCCGCCGGCAACGCCAGGCGGCTGGCGATGATGCCGTATCGCGCCGCCGATGCCCGGGCCCGCGTCGAGCGCGCGAAGGCGATCTACACCGCCGATTTCTTCGCCGAGCGCGCCGACGTCGGCGACCCCGCGCCGGACCCGATCTTCGTCGTCGGCCTGCCGCGTTCCGGTTCGACCCTGATCGAGCAGATCCTCTCCAGCCATTCCGCGGTCGAGGGCACGATGGAACTGCCCGAAGTCATCGCGCTGACCCGCGCCCTGCGCCGCAGCGCCGAGGACGGCGGCAGCTACCACGACGTCGTCGCGGGGCTGGATCCCGCGGCCTTCGCCGAGCTCGGCCGGCAATACCTCGAACGGACCCGCGTGCAGCGCAAGACCGGCGCGCCGCTGTTCGTCGACAAGATGCCGAACAACTTCCTGCACCTCGGCCTGATCCACCTGATGCTGCCGAACGCGAAGATCGTCGACGCGCGGCGGCATCCGATGGCCTGCTGCTTCTCGGGCTTCAAGCAGCATTTCGCGCGCGGCCAGAACTTCAGCTACGGGCTGGAGGACATCGGCCGCTACTATCGCGACTACGTCGAGCTGATGGCGCATTTCGACGCGGTGTTCGCGGCGCTGGGGCGCCCGGGCCGCGTGCATCGGGTGATCCACGAGCGGCTCGTCGACGACACCGAAGCCGAAGTGCGCCGCCTGCTCGACTACTGCGGCCTGCCGTTCGAGGGCGGCTGCCTGCGCTTCTTCGAGAACGATCGCCCGGTGCGCACCGCCAGCTCCGAGCAGGTGCGGCGCCCGATCAACCGCGACGGCCTCGAACAGTGGCGCCACTACGCGCCGTGGCTCGGCCCGCTGGAAGCGGCGCTCGGCCCGGTGCTGGCGGCGTATCCGGAGGTGCCTGCGTTCGCGCCCGGGGGAGGGTAGCCGCCGTCGTCCTGCCGGAGGTCGGCGCGCCGATGTCCGGACCACGTTCCACTGGCGCACGTTCCACACGAGCATGCGCCACACGAACATGCGCCACACGAGCATGCTTCAATCGAATCGTTCCACCACACGGGGAGAGTCCGATGCGTCACCGAAACCACCGCAACACCCGAAGTTCCGGCGAACGCCGTGCACCCGCACGGCTGCCGCTGGCCCTGGCGATCTACGCCGCGTTCGCCGGCGTCGGCGTGGCCGGTACCGCGTTCGCGCAGGACGCGGGCCCGGCCAGGGACGACAGTCCCTCGCTGGACACCATCACGGTCACCGCGCAGAAGCGCACCGAGAACGCGCAGGACGTGCCGATCAGCCTGAACGTCATCGGCGCGCAGCAGCTCGACGAGATGCACGTCAGCGACTTCGAGGACTACGCCAAGCTGCTGCCGAGCGTGTCGATCACGCCCAACGGCCCCGGGTTCGGCCAGGTCTACATGCGCGGCGTGGTCAGCGGCGGCGACGGCAACCACTCCGGCCCGCTGCCCAGCGTCGGCATGTACCTCGACGAGCAGCCGATCACCACCATCCAGGGCGCGCTCGACCTGCACGTGTACGACATCGAGCGTGTCGAGGCGCTGTCCGGCCCGCAGGGCACGCTGTACGGCGCCAGTTCCGAGGCCGGCACGCTGCGCCTGATCACCCGCAAGCCCGACACCAGCGGTTTCGCCGCCGGCTACGGCGTCGAAGCCAACGCGATCGACGGCGGCGGCTGGGGCCACGTGCTGGAAGGCTTCGTCAACGTGCCCGTCTCCGATCGCGTCGCGCTGCGCGCGGTGGCCTGGCAGAAGCACGACGCCGGCTGGATCGACAACGTCTACAGCGAGCGCACCTACCCGACCTCCGGCATCACCGAGAACAACGCGAACCGGGCCGAGGACAACTACAACGACACCGACACCGCCGGTGCGCGCCTGGCGATGAAGTTCGACCTCGGCGAGAACTGGACGATCACCCCGACCATCATGGGGCAGCGCCAGAAGGCGCACGGCAGCTTCGCCTACGACAACCGCCTGGGCGAGAACAGGATCAGCCACGCGTATCCGGAGTCGTCCGACGACCGCTGGAACCAGGCCGCGCTGACCGTGCAGGGCAAGATCGGCAACTTCGACCTGACCTACGCCTTCGCCCATCTCAAGCGCGACGTCGACAGCGAATCGGACTACAGCGACTACGCCTACTGGTACGACACCCTGGCGGGTTACGGCGCCTACTTCTACGACGACAACGGCGACCTGATCAATCCGGCCCAGTACATCCAGGCCAAGGATCGCTACAGGAAGACCAGCCACGAACTCCGGATCGCCTCGCCGCAGGACAACCGCCTGCGCTTCGTCGCCGGCCTGTTCTGGATGGACCAGTCGCACGACATCCAGCAGCGCTACCGGATCAACGGCCTCGCCAGTGACCTGTCCGTCACCGGCTGGGAAGACACGATCTGGCTGACCAAGCAGCAGCGCGAGGACCACGACGAGGCGGTGTTCGGCGAACTGTCCTTCGACTTCAACGACAAGCTCACCGGCACGGTCGGTTTCCGCCATTTCCGCGCGCGCAACTCGCTGAAGGGCTTCTTCGGCTTCGCCAACGGCTATTCCTCGCAGGGCAGCCAGTTGCCCGAGAACCGCTACGGCGAGGCCGCCTGCATCGTGCGCTACGGCGCCGACCCGGCGCAGTGGCCGTCGTTCCACGGCGCGCCCTGCACCGTGTTCGACAAGCACATCACCGAGAACGACACCCTCGGCAAGGCCAACCTGTCGTGGAAGTTCGCGCCGGGCAAGATGGCGTACGTGACCTGGTCGGAAGGCTACCGCCCGGGCGGCATCAACCGTCGCGGCACGCTGCCGCCGTACATCACCGAGTTCCTCACCAACTACGAGATCGGCTGGAAGACCGCGTGGCTCGACAACCGCATGACCTTCAACGGTGCGGTGTTCAACCAGATCTGGGACGACTTCCAGTTCCCGGTGCTGGGCCAGAACGGCCTGACCGAGATCCGCAACGCCAACCAGGCGCGCATCCGCGGCCTGGAAATGGACGTGAACTGGGCGGCGACCTACAACCTCAAGCTCTCCGCAGGCCTCGGGCTGTACAAGGCCGAGCTGACCGCGAACTACTGCGGCGAGGTCGATGGAAACGGCAAGCCGATCACGTCGTGCGACCCGGCCGACCTGCAGGCACCGCGCGGCACCCGCCTGCCGATCACCCCGGACTACAAGGGCAACCTGACCGCGCGCTACACCTTCGACGTCCGCGGCTACGAGGCGTACTGGCAGGGGTCGGTGGTGTCGGAAGGCCGGCGTACGTCGGACCTGCGCACCGTCGAACGCGAGATCGTCGGCGACCTGCCGGCGTACACCACCACGGATTTCGGTCTGGGCATCCGCAAGAACGGCTGGTCGGTGGACTTCTACGTCAAGAACCTGTTCGACGACAACGCGCAGTACAACCGCTACACGCAGTGCGCCGAGGCGGTCTGCGGCGGCGATGTGTATTCGGTGTCCGCGCAGCCGCGCACGTTCGGGATCAAGTTCAGCCAGGACTTCTGACCGGACGCGATACCGCAGCGACGCGAGGACGGGCCGCCTTCGGGCGGCCCGTTCCTTTTTTGACGCGAATGCGGCGTTGCCGGTAGCGTGACGATATCCCTCGCGGAGGCTCCTGCCATGCGTCGCACGATCCCGTTGATGTTCCTGTCCCTGATGCTGCTGTCGACGGCCTGCAGCCGTGGCGCCGCGCCCGAATCGTATGCCGCCGGCGCTCCTGCGGACGCACTGAGACAGATGGGACAGGATCATGTCGCACGCGAGATGACGTCGAGCAACGAGATGCCCGCTGCCGAATATGCCACCACGCGGTCCGGGCGCTCCGCGGAGGAGGCGATGCTGGCCTACGAGCACGAGGCACAGGTGCGCGTCGACGCCGAGACGATCCCCGCGCGCGTCAAGGTCGTGCGCGAGGCCTGCGAGAAGGCGACGTACGGCGCCTGCCTCGTGCTCGACGTGAGCGAACGCGGCGGCCCCTTCCCGCATGCATCGCTCCGCGTGCGCGCGGAAGCGAAGGCGATCGATCCGCTGATCGCCGCGGCGGGCGAGGGCGGGGAGGTCGGCGATCGCAGCACGCGCGCCGAGGATTTGTCGGTGGCCGTGCGCGACAACACCCTGCGTCAGGACCGCCTGCGCAAGGAGCATGCCCGGCTGCTCGAATTCCAGGCGCGCAGCGACCTCAAGGTCGCCGACATGATCGCGCTGTCCGGACAGCTGTCGAGCGTCGAGGCGGAGTTGGCGCAGGCCGAGCGCGAAGGCGCCGAGCAGAAGCGCCGCATCGAGACCCAACTGCTGTCGATCGAATTCTCGCCGCCCGGCGGGGAGACCGGCCGCAGCGAGATCGCCGATGCCTTCCGCGAATCCGGTCGGGTGATGGCCGGGAGCACGGCCTTCGTGATCCGCGCGATCTCGGCGCTGGTCCCGGTGCTGCTGGCGCTCGCGTTCGGGATCTGGCTGCTGCGCCGGATCTGGCGGTTCCTGCGCCGGCGTCGTCGCGTCGCCGCGGATTGAAGGCGACGCGGGTCAGCCCTCGTCCGCGTCCCCGCGCGCCGGCGCACGCACGACCGTGACCGTGCACGGCGCCTCCGCGACCACGTGCGCGGAGACGCTGCCGAGGATGCGGCGCATGCCGGTGACGCCGCGGGCGCCCATCACGAGGTGGTCGACGCCATTGTCGCGGGCGTAGTCGAGCAACGCGTGGGCGGGATCGCTGTGTTCGAGGACGTGGAAGGTGACGCGGTGCTCGTCCAGCGCCAGCGGGCGGATCCAGTCGCGCAGCGCGATCAGGCGTTTCACGTGCCGGTTGCGGCCTTCGGCGTCGAGGTTGCTGTCCAGGCCGATGCGCGCGGTCTTCATCACCGTCACGCACGACAGCCGCGAATGCGGGAAGGTCGAGACGATGCGCTGCACCGTGCCGCGCAGCGCGGTGCACAGCGCCGCATCCTCGCGCTTGAGGTCGATCGCCACCATCAGCAGCGGCGCTTCCTCCAGATGGGTCGACACAGCGCTGCGCGGTTCGCGGTCGCGACCGAGGTTGCGCCACCAGCGCTTCATCACCGTCAGCCGGCCATCGCGATGGCTGCGATCCGCGCGTTCGCTCAGCGCGACCTGCTCGGGGTGCTGCAGCTCCAGCGCGAGCTGCGCGGCGGTGGCGTAGCGCGCGTCCGGGTCGGGTTCGAGGCAGCGCAGGATCGTCTCCTGCAGCCAGCGCGGGATGTCCGGGCGGATCGCGCGTGGCGGCACCGGGTCGCGATACAGCCGCCGGCGGAGCCCGGCCTCGCTGCCGGGATTGCCGAACGGCCGCTCGCCGGTGGCGAGGTGGTAGAGGGTCACGCCCAGCGCGAACAGGTCGCTGCGTGGATCGTCGCGCACGCCCAGCACCTGCTCCGGCGCGATGTACGGCGCGGTGCCGATCGGCACCCGGAACTGTTCGGCCAGGAGGTCGGGCAAGTGCGCGTGGTGGGACAGCCCGAAGTCGATCAGCGCGACGCTGCCGTCCGGCCGGCGCAGCAGGTTGCTCGGCTTGATGTCGAGGTGGATGACCTCCTGCTGGTGCAGCGCATGGATGGCGCTGGCCGCCAGCGCGCCGAGGTCAGCGACCTGCTGCGGCGGCAGCGGCGCCTGGTCCAGCAGCGGTCGCAGCGTCTCGCCGGACAGATGCGTCATCACCAGCCAGGGCTGGTCCTGGTAGTCGCCGGCGGCGACGAAACGCGGCACGTGCGGGCCGCGCAGCATCGGCAGGATCATGCGCTCGACCTCGAAGCCGACGATCTGGGTCGCGGCCTCGCCGTAACCGACCCGCGCCAGCTTCATCAGCAGCGGGAAGGCGTGGTCGGGATGCGCCACGCGCCAGAGCGTGGCCATGCCGCCCTCGTGCAGCGGCGCGATCAGCTCGAAGCCGTCGATCGTCAATCCGGGGGTCAGCGGGACCGGCATCTCAACGACCCTCCGTCAGGCGTCGCGCCAGCGATTCGGGCAGGCCGGCGGCGACGATCTTCGCCGACGCGGCGTGATGGTCGTAGGCCACGCGCAGCAGGGTCAGCGTGCCCGCGGCGGTGTCGAACAGCCCGCAGCAGGCCGCGGGATTGCCGTCGCGCGGCTGCCCGCAGGAGCCCGGCAGCGCCAGCCAGCGCCGGCTGCCCAGCAGCGGCATCGCGACGCCCGCCGTCGGCGCGAAATGGCGCGCGCCGCCTTCGGGCTGCGAGTGGTAGAGCGCCGGCTCGTGGACATGGCCGCAGAAGGTGATCCGCTGCTTCGTGGCGGCGATGCTCTGCGCCGCGGCCATCGCGTTGGCGACGTAGCCCCACTGCAGCGGCGCCCAGGCGTTGGCGTGGACGTAGAGCCGGTCGTCGTCTTCCACCGTTGCCGGCAGCGCGGCGAGGAAGGCGCGCTGGGCGTCGGTCAGGCGTTCGCGCGTCCACGCGATCGCCGCCTGCGCATGCGCGTGGCGCTGCACGCCGGCGTCGTCCTGCACGCTGCGCACGACCGCCTCGTCGTGGTTGCCCAGCACCGCCGCACCACCGGCCTCGACCAGCGCCTGCGCGGTGTCCACGGCCCAGGCCGGATCGGCGCCGTAGCCGACGATGTCGCCGAGCACGATCGCCCGATCGAAACCGAGGCGACGGAGCCTGGCGAGGCAGGCCTCGCCCGCCTCGCGATTGGCATGCAGGTCGGCGAGCAGGGCGATGCGCATCCCCGGATGCTAGCCCTGCCGGCGGGCGCCTGCGATTGGCGGATCGTCGAAGGGCGCAGCGTCGAAAGGGGCGGTGCCGAAGCCGATCGGCCGGGAGGCGATCAGCGCTTCGGCTTCGCCGCTTGCGCCGGCGCTTCCCGCACCGGCAGCGGCACGTTGCACAGGTCGATGTGGCCGGCCGGGCGCTTGTAGAAATCGTCGCGGCGGTTGCGGCGGGCTTCGACCAGTTCGGTGAACAGCGGGGTGTCGGTGCGCAGCACCTGCAGGTTCAGGCGCTCGGCCGGCTTGAGGTCGGAGGCCATCCGCGCCGAGCGGATCGCCACGCGCTGCTCGGGGCGCTCGTAGAAGCCCAGCGGGCCGGTGCCGCGGGGCAGGGCGCTGAGCAGCTCCATGCCCTGCACGACGCGGCCGGCCATGCTCATGTTGCGGTCGAGCTGGCGCGGCGACTGGCCGATCACGACGTACAGCTCGCTGCCGTCGCTGGAGTCGGCCTCGTTGCCGCGGCCCACGCCGACCACGCCGTAGCAATGGGCGATCCACGCGGTGCCGTCGCGGGTGTCGACGCCGATCGGGAAGCCGTCGCTGAAACCGACCTGCCGCGCCCAGCCGTCCACGTCCGGCAGCGGCGTGAACGGGATGTTGCGTTCGCTGCGGGTGAATTCCGCCGGCAGTTTGGCCTTGGCGCCCTTGGGCAGCGGCCGGCGCGCCTTCTCGTCCTCGGCGGGGTCGCCCCACTGGGTGACGAAGTTGTCCTGGACGCGGTTGATGCTCAGCCCGTTCCAGTAGCCGCCCTTGGCCAGCGCGCGGATGTTGGCGACGTGCGCGGGCGCGAACGCCGGCGCCAGTTCGATCACCACCCGGCCGGCGTCGAGGTCGAGGTACAGCGTCCGCGCCGGGTCGAGGTTGCGCCAGTCGGACGGCTTCGAGCCTTCCAGGAGTTCCTGCATCGACCGCGGCTTCGACGCGGCGGGGGCGTCCTGGGCGCGGGCGGGCAAGGCGCAGGCGATGACGAGAGCGGCGGTCAGCAGGGTCGCGGGACGGAAGCGCACGGCGTGGAACTCCTGGGAGGCGTCGCCGGATTCTGGCCGAGATGCGGGCCTGCGGCCAGCGGCCGACATGACCGACGGCAGGGGATGACCTCCGGCACATTGGCTAGTCATAACTCATGGATAGCATGCATCTCACGATATCCATCCGATCGACCGATGCAGGCCTTGCCATGAGCCCCTCCGATGCCGTCGCCGATGCCGTCCCCGCGCCCGCCCACGACCCGGCGCAGGAGGCCACCGAGGCCCTGCTGCGCAAGTTCCAGAAGGAGCTGTCCGCCGGCACGGTGTCGCTGGCCCTGCTGGCGGTGCTGGCCGCGGCCGCCGAGCCGATGTACGGCTACCAGATCGCCAAGACGCTCGAGCGCCAGGGCGAGGGCGTGCTCAGCGGCAAGCAGAGCGCGCTGTACCCGGTGCTGCGCAACCTCGAGGCCGGCGGCCTGCTGTCCAGCGAGGTCGAGCCTTCCATCAGCGGCCCGCCGCGCCGCTACTACCGCATCACGCCCTTCGGGCGCGAGGTCCTGGACGCCTGGTCCGCGGCCTGGCGCGCCACCCGCGATTCCGTCGATTCCGTCCTCATGGGGAGCCTGTCATGAACACGTCCGCACAGCCCGCTTCGGCGCAGCCTGCCAGCGCGCAGTCGTCGCTGCCGACCAACATTCCCGAATACCTCGAACACCTGCGGCGTTCGCTGGCCGGGGCCGACCCGGCGCTGATCCAGGACGCGCTCTACGACGCCGAGGAGTACCTGCGCTCCGAGATGACTGAAAACCCGGGGAAGAGCGAGGCCGAGATCATCGCGCAGGTCGCCTCCAGCTATGGCGCGCCCGACGAGGTCGCCGACATCTACCGGGATACCGAGGTGAAGGTGCAGGCCGCGCTGCGCACGCCCAAGCCGAAGCCGCGCCGTTCGCCGCTCGGGCGCTTCTTCGGCGTCATCGCCGAGCCGCGCACCTATGCGGCGCTGTTCTACATGCTGCTGTCGCTGGCCACCGGCATCTTCTACTTCACCTGGGTGGTCACCGGGCTGTCGATGTCGGCCGGCCTGGCGATCCTGATCATCGGCGTGCCGTTCGTGATCCTCTACTTCGGGTCGGTGCGGGTGCTGTCGCTGGTCGAGGGCCGGATCGTCGAGGCCATGCTCGGCGAGCGCATGCCGCGGCGACCGCTGTACGCCGAGCGCGGCAAGCCGCTGCTCGCCCGCATCGGCGCCATGTTCACCGACCCGCGCACCTGGACGGCGCAGCTGTATTTCCTGCTGATGCTGCCGCTGGGCACGATCTACTTCACGATCGCGGTCACCGCGCTGTCGGTGTCGCTGGCGTTCATCACCGCCCCGATGACGGTCTGGCTGGGGTACGCCCAGGTGGTCGAGTCCGACATGGACGGCTGGCTGTTCCTCGGCAGTCGTGACGGCCTCGTGGGTACATCGCTGAGCTACGCGTCCCTGCCGCTGCTGTTCGTGCTCGGGTTCCTGCTGCTGTTCGTGACCCTGCACATCGCGCGCGGCATCGGCTACCTGCACGGCCAGCTCGCCAAGCACCTGCTGGTGAAGTCGTCGCCCAGCCGCTGAGCGTTCGCGCTCTCCGGAAACGAAACGCCGGCGCATGCGCCGGCGTTTCGTTTCGCAGGAGGTGAACCCGCGTCAGCCGCGCGCCATCGCCCGCTGCGGCTGCTCTTCCTGCGGCAGCGCCGGTGCCGGCATGTTCGCGGCGAGCTGCGCACTGACCGCGATCGGCTGCTGCTGGGCCTCCGCCCGGCCGATCGAGGCGACCTGCGCCGCCGGGTCGTCCGGCGTGCGACCCTGCACCGCGAACAGGCGTTCGCCGGTGGCGGCGACGCTGTTCACCTCGGTCAGGCCCTGCTGGCGCGCGGCCGCGACCAGGCTGGCCACGCTGCGGTTGTCGAGGTCGCCGACCTGGCCGCGGTTGCGTTCGAGCGCGGCGTAGGTCTGCTCGACCATCGGCGAATCGCCGATCAGCGGCGCGCGGTCGAGGCTGCTGCGCTGCGAGAAGAGGTCGTGCCAGCCTTCGCGCAGGCGTTCGACGCCATGCTGCACGCCCAGCGAGGTGTTGGTGATGCCGCCGCGGATGGCGGCCACGTCGTCGCGGTACTTGTCGATCATCGGATCGAACTGCGCCGCGCGCCGGCTGTTCTCGGCGGTCATCAGCGGCCCGCCGCCTTCCTCGCGGACGAACGCGCCGATGCCGTGCGCCGGTCCACCGCGGTTCCATGCCACGTCGATCGGGTTGCGCGGGTCGCCGAAGAACGGGACCATCGAGCGATTGCGGTTGTTGGCGTAGCCGCCGTGTTCGAGCGCGGCGATGTCTTCCTGGGTCGCGTAGACGCGGACCTGCCCGTAGTGCGGGCTGGCGGCGCTGACGACGTCGGTGGCGCGGACGTGGTTGATCACGTCGTTGCCGCCGGCGGGCACGCCCTGGCGCAGGCCGGCGGCGCCGTAGGCGTTGAAGGTCTCGCCGTGCAGGTGGAAATGGCTCGCGGTGATCTGGGCGAGCGTGCCGCCCAGCGAGTGGCCGGTCACGGTGACCTCCGGCGCGGGCCGGCCGGTGCGTTCGGCCTCGGTGCGGGCGATGTCGAGCGCGCGCTGGGTGAGGGCGATGGCGTCCTGGGTCTGGTTGTTGACCCCGTTCACCACCATGCCGCCGTCGGTGCGCACCGCGTCGCGGAACAGTTCGCCGGTGCCGCGGCTGGGTTCGGTACCGCGATGGGCGACGACGATCTCGTGGTTGTCGACGCGCTGGTAGATCGTGCCCTGGTAGCCGGTCTGCGGGTTGTCGCCGTTGGCGAGCACGCGGTAGTGCACGCCTTCGATGGTGACTTCCGAATTCGGGTTGTGCTGCGGGTGCCGGTAGCTGTCCTCGCTGAGCGCGGCGTAATCGCGGCTGGTCATGTCGCTCATGGGGCCTCCCTGCGCGCCGCGATCGTCAGCGTGAACTGCGGCCCGGCCGAGGCCTGGTAGTAGTCGGCCGCTTCCTCGCCGAAGACGACTTCCATCGGCTCGGGCTTCTGGGCGAAGTCGCGGACCAGGAAGTGATCGACCACGGTGCCGCCGGCGAGCAGGCGGTCGGCCGGGATGCCGCCGATGAAGCGGGTGGCGTCGGAGCGGAAGCGGACGCTGGCGTTGTTGAGCGCCCAGTGGCACACGCCGAGGCCGTAGTAGTCCTCGTCGAGCAGCGCGTCCTCGTGCACGACCGCGGTCCAGGTGCCGGCGTCGACGCGTTCGAGCGCCAGCGGCACGCTGTGGCGGGGCGGCAGGCGCACGCCGCCGACCGCGCGGGTGAAGTCGTAGGGCACGCACTCGCGGTTCTCGACCTCGAAGTCGGCGGTCGCGTCGAGATCCGCGACCTCGCCCGGCAGGCCGTCGAAGCGCAGGGTCAGCACGTACCGCTGCGAAGGTGAGGGTCGGAGCGACGGTCGGACGTCGGGCACCGCGGTGGGTGCGTTGGCGGCATCACCCGGGCCGGCGTCGGCGGTCTTGGCGTTCTGGCAACTGCTGGTCATGGTGGCGAGCATCATCAGGGCGGCCATCGTGGTCGGTCTGCGGTCCATGGAAGGCAGGGGCATGGGGCACACGAGACGTGGAGGAGGAGGGCGTACGCGCCTCCCGGGACTGCCATGCCGCCGGGTCACGGCCGCACGACGGGAGACGTCCGGACCTGTATAGCCCGCGGCTGGACGGGCTGTCGCCTTTTTCGCCGAAAGTGAGACTTCAGTCTCATTGCGCGACGACCGGCGGTCGCCGCATCGATGGCGTCAGCCGGTGCGGGCGGGCGCGTCGTGCTTCGCGATGAAATCCCGCACCTGCGGGTAGACCTCGTTGCGCCAGCGTCGGCCGCTGAAGATGCCGTAATGGCCCGCACCCTTCGCGGTCAGGTGCACCCGGTCGGCCTCCGGGATGCCGGTGCACAGCTTGTGCGCGGCGCGGGTCTGGCCAAGGCCGGCGATGTCGTCCAGTTCGCCCTCGATGGTCATCAGCGCCGTGCCCGCGATCGCGCCCGGGCGCACGCGTTCGCCGGCCACGTCCCACAACCCGCGCGGCAGCAGGTGGTCCTGGAAGACCATGCGGATGGTGTCGAGGTAGTACTCGGCGGGCATGTCGAGCACCGCGTTGTATTCGTCGTAGAAACGGCGATGGGCGTCGGCGTCCTCGAGATCGCCCTTCACCAGGTCCTGGTAGAAGTCCCAGTGCGACATCACGTGCCGCTCGGGGTTCATCGACAGGAAGCCCATGTGCTGCAGGAAGCCCGGATACACCCGGCGGCCGCGGCCCGGGTAGTTCGCCGGGACGATGTGGATGAGGTTCTGTTCGAACCACCACAGCGGCTTCTGGGTCGCGAGGTTGTTCACCGCCGTCGGCGATTCTCGGCTGTCGATCGGACCGCCCATCATCACCAGCGAGCGCGGCGTCTGTTCGCCGCGCGCGGCCATCAGCGAGACCGCGGCCAGCACCGGCACCGTCGGCTGGCACACGCTGATCACGTGCAGCGACTGCGCGCCGATGTGGCGGATGAACGTCTCGATGGTGGCGACGTAGTCGTCGAGCGTGAACTGGCCGTCGGCCTTCGCCACCATGCGCGCGTCGACCCAGTCGGTGATGTAGACCTTGTGGTCGCGCAGCAGCGTCTGCACGGTGTCGCGCAGCAGCGTCGCGTGGTGGCCGGACAGCGGCGCCACCACCAGCACGGTCGGGTCGTCCTTGAGGTCGGTCACGCCGTCGGTTTCGTCGGAGAAGCGCTTGAACCGCTGCAGCCGGCAGAACGGCGTGCGGATCACCTCGCGCTCGACCACCGGATACGTGCGGCCGGCCTTCTCCACGCTGTGGATGCCGAACGCGGGCTTCTCGTAGTCCTTGCCGACGCGGTACAGCAGCTCGTAGCCGGCGGCGACGCGGGGCGCGAACGGCAGGTTCGACAGCCAGCTCCCGGGCGAGGAGAACATCCGGGCATTGGCCTCGGCCCAGTAGGTCGTCGGCGCCATCCAGGCGCGTCCCAGTTCGTGCATCTGGTAAAGCAGCATCGGCGAAGCTCCGGTGGGAGGGCGCTGCCGGACGGGCCGGCTTGCTGCGGCGCAGCATACCCGATCGCCGCCGCCCGGGCGCACGCCCTGTTCAGTTTGGCGGTGCGCTACGCTCGCGTCATGCGCGCGAACGCCACCGACATCGCCTGGTTCCGGGAACTGCTGGCACCGCTGGGGCGGATCGACGCCAGGCGGATGTTCGGCGGTACCGGCCTCTATGCCGCGGACACGATCGTGGCGCTGGAGATCGAGGGCACCCTGTACCTGAAGACCGACGCGACGACCCGCGACCGCTTCCGCGACGCCGGCGGGCGACCGTTCGTCTACGACAACGGCAAGCGCGAGGTCGAGACCAGCTACTGGACGCCGCCGGACGACGCGATGGATTCCGCCGAGGCGATGCGCCCGTGGGCGTTGCTGGCGCAGGCGGCCGCGCAGCGCGCTGCGGCTGCGAAACCGGCGCGGAAGACGAAGAAGCCGGCCTGACACGCAGTGCACGCAAGTCGGCGTCGGACGCCACCGGGTCATCATCTTGCATCAGTCGAGCGATGCGCCGTTCCTGTGGAAGCGACGGAAGTCGCGACGAACAGCAGAAGGGCTTTCGGCGGCCTGTCGCGACTTCCGTCGCTCTCACAGGATCCGTGTGCCTTACCGGGTCGGCGCGGCCGCCTCCAGCGCCGCCGGCTGTTCCGCCAGTGCCGGCGACAACCAGCAGTGCGAACCGAGGAAGCGAAAGCCCAGCGCCCCGAACCGGTCGCGATAGAACTTCGCGGGGCGTGGCTGGAAACCGACGTCGTCGCCCTCGGTCTCGTCTTCCTTCGCGAAGGTTTCGAGGAAGGCGACGCCGCCGCACAGTTCGGCCAGGCCCGGCAGGCCCTGCGTCAGCTCGCGGGTCGGCAGGTAGTGCATCACGTCGCTGCAGATCAGCAGATCGGCCGGCGCGCAGGGCCGCAGGTGCGCGAAATCTGCGAAGCGCGCGAAGTGCAGGTTGCGACGCGCGCCGTAGCGGCCGATCGCGTACTCGCTGCTGTCGAAGCCGAGGTACTGCAGCTTCGGCCGCATGGCCAGCAGCGGCGCGCGCCACGCGCCTTCGCCGCAGCCGATGTCGAGCACGCTGCGGATCGGGCGTTCGAGGTGGTATTCGGCGGTCGCCACCGCCAGCGCGACCTTGCGCTTCAGCCGCTGCGCGCCGCCGATGCCGGCGCGGCGGTACCAGTGGTCGAAATAGCGGCGGTCGTAGCGTTTGTCGGTCGAAGTCATCTGGATTCGATCAGCAGCGAGGTCATCGACAGCGAGGACACCACGTCGTCGTTGAAGAAGGTCAGCGCGTCGCCGTCGCGGGCCAGCGCCAGCGCGTACAGCAGCGGCAGGTAGTGCTCGGGCGTCGGGATCGACAGCCGCGCGTCCTCGCCCAGCGCCGGCCAGTCGGCGAGGGCGGCGAGATCGCCGTCGCGGATCAGCGCGTCCACGCGGTCGCGGAAGCGCAGCGCCCACGGCAGCGGCGCGTCGTTCCGCCAGTCGAACAGCCGCAGGTTGTGGACGATGTCGCCGCTGCCGACCACCAGCACGCCCTCGTCGCGCAGCGGCGCGAGCCTGCGCGCCAACGCGACGTGCCATGCGCCGGGGCGGCGGCTGTCGATGCCCAACTGCACCACCGGCACGTCGGCATCGGGATACATCGGGCGCAGCACGCTCCAGGCGCCATGGTCGAGGCCGCGCTTCGGGTCGATGCGCGCGTCGAAGTCCTCGCCGGCGCCATCGTCGCCGAGCCAGCTGTCGCCGAGCAGGTCGACCACGCGCTGCGCGAGCGCCGGATCTCCCGGCGCCGGCCACTGCACGTCGAACAGCGCCTGCGGGAAACCGCCGAAGTCGTGGATCGTCGGCGGATGCGCGCTGCCGGTGAGCCACGGCCCCGGTGTTTCCCAGTGCGCGGACACGCACAGCACCGCGCGCGGCCGCGGCAGGCGCGCACCGAGGGCGCGCCAGGCCTGCGACCAGGCGTTGTCCTCGATCGCGTTCATCGGCGAACCGTGGCCGACGAACAGTACGGGCATGGGGAGGGGGGTCATCGGGGCGCGACGCGGAATGTGGGCGGCCAGTATCCCCGCCGGCGCGGGGTCAGGACCAGACGTGACGGGCGGCACGCACCGTGTTGGCGTTGAGACGGGCGACCCGGTCGGCGTGCTGGTAGCCACCGGCGACGACGAACACCAGCGGGATGCGGCGCACATGCGCGATCCGGAACACCGCGAGGTCGCGTTCGAACAGTTGCCGGGTGGTCAGGCCGACGAGGCTCTTGGGGTCGTCCTCGTGGCAGTCGGCGCCGGCCTGGTAGAGCAGCAGGTCGGGGCGCTGCGCATCGACCAGCGCTTCCGCCTCGCGCAGGGCGTCGAGGTAGCGCTCGAAGCCGTCCTCGCGCGCCCGCACCTGGAACGCCCACGAGCGCACGCCGCCGCGGCAGCCGAAGCGGGTGCCGAAGATCGAGACGTTGCAGAGGTTGGGCAGGCGCGCGGCGAACTCCTCGGTGCCGTTGCCGCCGTGCTCGTCGCAGTCGATCACCATCACCCGTCGTTCGGGATGGGCGTGCGCGACCAGCGCCAGCCCGTTCAGCGGGCAGAAGCCGCTGCCGGATTCGGGCACGGCGTGATGGAAGCCGCGGGCGATGTTCATCGCCAGACCGCTACGCAGCGCGGTGTCGACCGCGGCGAGCTGTCCGCCCAGCATCGCCAGCGTCGCGTCGCGCACCGCCGGGCTCCAGCGGATGCCCTGGCGCGAGGCCAGCGGCTCCTCGCCCTGCAGGAAGGCGGACAGGTAGTGCGCGTCATGCAGGCCTGCCAGCGCGTCCGCGGGCAGCGGTCTCGGCGCCATCAGCTCGACCAGGCCCAGGCGTTCGAGCTTGCGCGCCGTGGTGCCCAGCCGCGCCAGCAGCGGCACTTCGTCGGGCGCGTAGGCGTCGCTGTACCAGGCCGGGATGCGCATGTCAGTGCTCGGCGAGCGATGCCGACGCGAAGCGGCGGAGGTCGTCGATGGTGGTGCTGCCCGGCGAGAGCATGTTGCTGCGCACCTGTGCCTCGAACTGCGCGCTGAACGCGCGCTGGCGCACCTTCGGCGACACGGCGAGCGTGGTCAGGCGCAGGAAGCGCGCTTCGGCGATCGTCGCGATGTCGTGGGCGACGCCGCAGGCCAGCGGCCGCAGCGCCGGGGCGTCGGCATCGTAGCGCAGCGCGAACAGCGCACCGGGCGGCAGGGTCACCCCGCAGATGGACACCGCCGCCACCGCCATCGCCGAATGCGATTCACCCAGCGCCATCTTCTCGACCAGCAGCGGCGTGCCGGCGGCGTCGACGAACACGTTGACCCGACCGCCGCGGCGCACGCGGCCATGGGCGATCTCCAGGAAGAATTCCTCCGCCTGCGAACAGCTGCCGATCTCGGGCTTCTCCGCCATCGCCGGCAGCGCCGGTGCGGTCGTCGCCTCCGGCGCAAGCAGGTCACGGAGGACGTCGAGCAGCAGCGCGCTTTCCTCGCGCTGCAGGGCCGCGCGGACCGTCGCGATCCGCGCGGGCAATGCGCGCAGGTCGTCGAGCAGCGGGGAGGGCGGAAGGGCGGCGAGGGCGTCAGCATCGGCGCGATCGGCGCGCCGCCAGCCTTCGGGCCAGCCGGCGGCGACGAGCTGCCGCGCGATCGCCTCGGTGCGCGATTTCGGCCAGTCGGCGAGCACGCCGAAATCGGTGGCATCGGTGGCCTGCCGCGGCCGGTTCACGAAGGTCGACAGGAACCGCGTCGCCTGGGTGTAGCCGCAGCCGCGGCGCTCGGTGCGATGCGCGGGCGATTCGTCGAGCATGTCGCGCAGCGTGGGGTGCAGCACGAGCCCGACGCTCGCGAAGGCTTCGACCAGTTCGTGCCTGCCCGGGCTCACGGCGCGACGCGGTCAGTCGAGCGACAGCAGCAGGGCGCGGATCAGGTGCGAGGTCTGCTCGCGGTCGCGCGCATCGAAGGTGAACACCGGGATCGGCCGCCCGCAGCGGCGCACGGCTTCGCGCACGGTGTCCATGCGGAAACCGCGGGCGAGGTCGGTGCGGGTGATGCCGATCACCAGGCCGGCGTCGGCGTCGATGTCGCGGATCGCGCGGATCCAGTGTTCGCATTCGGCGGCGACGCGTTCGCTGTCGCCCGGCAGCACCACGACCACGCCGACCGCGCCGGCCATCACCAGCGGGCGCATGTGCGCGAAATGCTCCTGCCCGGGCAGGCCGTAGAGATGCAGCGGCGTGCCGTCGTCGAGCAGCACCGGCGAGAAATCGAGTGCCACCGTGGTCGTGGTCTTCTCGCCCATCGCTCCCTGGCTCATCGGCATCTCGGTCGAGACCGGCGCCGCGTCGGAGAGAGCCCGGATCGCGGTGGTCTTGCCGGCGCCCACCGGTCCGGCGAAGACGAGTTTTGCACTTTCGAATGACACGTTCGGTTCGCTCCGTGTGGATGCTTGCGATCCCGCGGCGAGGCGCGGGACGGGTCCCGTGGACAGATCAGGCCCGGCCGAGGCCGAAGCGGACGGCGATGCGGGCGAGCACGCCGGAGAATGCGCCGACGGGCTGTTCCGCGGGCGGTAACGCCGGCGTCCCGCCGCCCGGCGCTTCCAGCAGGTTCGCGGCGCGGTACGCCCACAGGCTGGCGTTGACCTCGCGCGCGTCCACGCCGCAGCGCGCGCGGATCTCGTCGGCGGACGCCGGGCCGCGCAGCAGCAGGCGCGCGATCTTCAGTGCCCCGACCAGTTCCGGCGCGGTGCCGACGTCGGGCCAGTCCTTCAGTCGATAGTGTCCCGCCGGGAATGCGGGCAGTTGTCCGCGCCCCTGGTGCGCGGACTGCAGCAGGAACGCCTCCAGGCTGCGGCTGGCGCCGTCGCCGTGCGTGGGCCCGTCGGCGTTGCCGGGCGCCAGCGCCCAGTCCTGGCTCGCGAAACTGTCGCGCGCGGACAGCAGGTCGCTGAGCGAGGCGGCGTAGACGCGGCCTTCCTGCGGGCGAATGCGGATGCGGCGGCCGTTGAGCGTGGCGTCGACGGCGCGACCGCTGTATTCGGATTCGGTCAGTCGGCAGAGCGCGGGCATCGCACCGCTGCTCTCGACCTGTTCGGGTGTCTCGGCCGACTCGACCGCGAGCAGTTCGCGCATCGCCTGCGCCAGCGCGGGCGCGGGGCTGCCTTCGGCCGCGCTCGCCACGCCGTGTCCGCAGTCGTCGGGATGCGCGCCGAACGCGAGCACCGGCGTGCCGCGCGACCGCGCACGCACGTAGGCCTGGCGGCCGTAGGTGTCGGCGATGTCGGCGACCAGCAGCGTGCAGCGGGTGCCGTCCCAACTGCGGACCTGCCCGCGGACGCGCCAGGCGGCGAGCAGCGAAGCGGCGATCCGGACGCGCTGTTCGGCCTGTTCACTGAGGGCGGCGGTGGCGATGTCGGCGCGGAGCATGGCGTGTGGATGCAAAGTCGTGTGAGGCGTCGCGGACGCACGCATGCGCCAGCGACGCAGGCCCGGGCGGCGTTCGCCCGGGCATGGACGGTCAGGTCGATCAGGAACAGGTGATCAGGACCGGGCGATCAGGCCCGGGCGATCAGGAGAAGTCGACGCCCTTCTCGAACGTGCGCAGCTCGTGGCGGGCCATCGCGAGGTTCGACTTGGAGCGGTCGAGCACGACGTAGAGGAACAGCTTCTGGTTGGATTCGAGCGGACGCAGGATGTGGTACTGCTTGGTGAGGCTGATCAGGACGTCCTCGATGGTGTCGTTGAGCTTGAGGGCGTTGGCGACCTTGCGCTTCGCACGGAGCACTTCGGAGTTGCCGGCGGCAGCGACTTCGAGGTCGATGCCGGCGCCGTCGCCGGCGAGCAGCATGCCGCTTTCGGTGTCGACGAGCGCGGCGGCGATGTAGCCGTCGAGGCTGCGGAGGGGTTCGAGCGAGATCTTGGCCATGCGGATGTTTCCTCTGTGATGGAGTTGCGGGGTGTTCGGGATGTGCCTGGAGGACGGAAACGGGTCCACCCTCGTCTGTCCGCCGTCGCTGCGAGCGCGACGGCGTGTTCCGCGGGGCGGATTCGGGTCAGTCGCCGGCGTCGATCGCGACCGCGAGGTGGGCGGCGGTGTCGAGGGCGGTGCGGATGGTGGTCGCCAGGATGTCGCTGGCGTCGGCGCACACGCAGAGCGTGTGATGCTTCGCCTTCGACGGTACCCGCACCAGGACGATCGAACCGTGTTCGGTCGCGATGCTGTTGTACAGCGCGCGGCCGTCCAGCGATTCGCGGCTGAAGGATTCGATCAGGCCCATCAGCGAGCTCATGATCGCGGCGGCGCGCTGTGCGTCCGCGCCGCGACCGGGCGCGTTCGCATGCGCGAAGCTGCGGCCGTCCACGGTGGCGAGCGAAGCGAAGACGACGGAGGGCGTGCGGGAAACCAGCTCGGCGAGCCTGTTCTGGCACGTCAACCTGCTGCGCATCTGGAGGGGGGCATCCTGCGCGGGGGAGGTGTCCATCAGGTTGAAGGCAGCCGCCACGGCGGACTCCGGAGGGGATGTAATCGCTTCCAAAGCAAAGGGCGTGCCAAATACTTGTCGCAAATTCTTGACGCCGCCGCGGTATCGACACGCGCGTTTTTCGACGATGGGATCGACTGCGAGGTCGGGTCCGATCGGTCGTGCAAATCGCACTGATGACGCCTTGGGTCAGCAAACCGCTCGAAGCGGGACGCGGTAGTGACAATCCAGGTCACGATGAGATGCAATCCTCGTTTTCTCATGCAGCGACGAGATTCCCGTCGCATCGGCCGACTGCGGCGTTCTGCTAGTGTCTGCGTCCCATCGATCGAGGCGCCGTTCCATGCAGGGCTATCTCTGGACCAAGACCTTCCACCTCGTCTTCGTCATCGCCTGGATGGCGACGGTGTTCTACCTGCCGCGGATCCTGGTGAACGTCGCCGAGGCGGGGGACGTGCCGGCGGTGCGGGATCGGCTCGCGCTGATGGGCCGGCGGCTGTACCGGTTCGGCCATACGGTCTTCGGCATCGCGTTCGTGTTCGGCCTGGTGCTGTGGCTGCACTACCACATGGTCGGCGGCTGGCTGCACGCCAAGCTGGGGCTGGTCGCGGTCCTGCTGGCGTACTTCATCGTCTGCGGCCGCTGGCTGAAGGGCATCGAGAAGGGGCGCCCGCTGCCCTCGGCGAAGACCCTGCGCTGGCTCAACGAGCTGCCGGTGCTGCTGCTGGTGGCGATCGTCTACCTGGTGCTCGCCAAGCCGTTCTGAGCCGGGCCACCCGCGTCGACCGGTAGCGCGGCCTGACCAACCATTCGGCGGTCGAACATCAGGCCGCCAAGCCCTTTCCGAAGGGCAGCGGCTTGAAGGTCGTTGTACCTCGAGAAATCCCGCGAAAGGGCTCTCAGCGCCGGAACGCCGCCGGGTCCGGCAGGTCCACCGGCACGCCGTCGGTGTCGCACAGGCGCCTGGCGCACAGCGCGGCCCGCAGCTTCGGCGTGGCCTGCAGCAGGATGTGGAAGATCGTGTTCTGCTCGATCGTGCCGCGCACCGCCGACGCGCCTGGGCCGCGCGCCCAGATGCCGACGTCCTCGCCGCCGTGGGTCTCGTTGGACAGCGGGATCATCGCCTCCTGCAGGTAATCCGGCGCCTCGGTATCGACATCGCCCAGCCGCGGCCGGCCGCGCGTGGCCGGCTGGAAGCCGCTGACCTCGTGCGCCGCCGTCTTCGGGCCCTCGGGCTGCTGGTCGGTGGCGCCGGCGTAGCCCGGGCCGTTGGTGTAGTTGAGCGTGGTGTAGGGTAGGCCGGTGGCGTCGCTGGCGTAGCCGGTCGGCGTGCTGCCTTCGCCGCTGCTGCCACGGACCTTGCCCAGCATCGGGTTGCCGCGCACCGGGTAGCCGGCGAAGGTCAGCGTGTGCGAATGGTCGGCGGTGACGAGGATCAGCGTGTCGTCGGCCGAGGTCAGCTTCGCCGCGGCGGCCACCGCCTCGCTCAGGGCGATGGTGTCGGTCAGCGCGCGATAGGCGTTGCCGGCGTGGTGGGCGTGGTCGATGCGGCCGCCCTCGACCAGCAGCACGTAGCCGTTCTGGTTGCGGCGCAGGCGCTCGATCGCCGCGGTGGTCATCTCGGCCAGCGACGGCTCGCCGGCGCGGTCCCTGGCGCGGTCGTTCTCGAACTGCATGTGGCTGGGCTCGAACAGCCCCAGCAGCGGCCCGGTCGTCGGGGTCGCGGCCAACTGCTGTGCGTTCCAGACGAAGTGACCGTCGGGATGGCGCTGGCGCCAGTCGGCGACGAGATCCCGCCCATCCAGGCGCAGGCCGACCTGGTCGTCGTACTCGGGGTCGCGTTCGCTCGGCGGCAGGAAGCTGCCGCGACCGCCGCCCATCAGCACGTCCGGGCCGTGGCCGTAGGGGCTCTCGATCAACTGCCGGGCGATGTCCGTGCAGCCGGCGGCCGTGGCTTCGGGCGGCATCTCGGCGTCGTTCTCCCAGTTGCGGTCGGCCGAGTGGGTGAACGTGGCGCCCGGCGTGGCGTGGGTGACCCGGGTGGTGGTGACCACGCCGGTGGCCAGGCCGCTGGCGGCGGCGAGTTCCCACAGGGTCAGCATCGGCGAGCGCAGCGCGCCGGAGCAGTCGCGGCGCTCGGCGTCCTGGCCGATGCTCAGCACGCCGGCCCGGGTCTTCACGCCGGTGGCCATCGCGGACATCGTGCCGGCCGAGTCCGGCGTCTGGCTGTCGGTGTTGTAGGTCTTGCTGAAGCCGGTGTACGGGAAGGATTCCCAGCTCAGCGCGTTCTCCTCGCCCGGGCCGCCCTTGCGCTGCCCGTCGAGGATGCGCGCCGCCGCGACCGTGGTCAGGCTCATGCCGTCGCCGACGAACAGGATGACGTTCTTCGCCTTGCCCGCCATCGCGCCGTGGCCGGCGGCCTGGGC
>JAEWNA010000237.1 GCA_023392975.1 Pseudomonadota bacterium
GCTCGGGCCCGTGCGCACGGCACGCCTGTACGCGGCGCTCGCGCTGGCGGCGCACGCGGCCACGCTCGCGGGTGTCGTCGCGGATCGATTGCCGGCGACGGCGCTGTGGGCGCTGGCGACCCTGCCGATCGCCGCGTTCGCGATCCGCGAAGTCGCCCGCCATGCGACCGACCCGCAGCGCCTGCGGCCGGCGATCGTCGCGACCCTCGTCATGCTGCATCTGCACGGTCTGCTGATCGCCGCGGCGCTGTTCCTGGTCCGCGGCTAGCGACCGCCGGCGCCGCCACGGACTTTGCGCCGAACGCTGCCGATGGCAGGATGCGACCGGACGCCGATGGAGGAGCGCGCATGACCGTCGACACGCCGGACGATGCCGCGGCGCATGATGCTCCGGAGCAACGCGCCGAGCGCGCCTATGCGGCCTTCGGTGCCGCCGATCTGGCCGCCGCCCGCGCCGGTTTCGCGTCGCTGATCGCCGAAACACCGGACCAGCCTGCGCTGCACTACATGCACGGCCTCGCCAGCAAGTACCTGCGCGACTGGTCGCCGTCCCTGCGCCACAACCTGCAGGCGCTGGCGCTGTACGGCGACGACGAGGACGCCGAAGCGGCGCGCTGGAACGCCGGCATCGCCGCGACCGCGCTGGGCGATTGGGCCGAGGCGCGCCGGCAATGGGCGGCCTGCGGCATCGACCTGCCGCCGGGCGACGGCGCGATCGACGCCAACTTCGGCGTCGCCAGCGTGCGCCTGGCGCCGTGGGGCAGCGGCGAGACCGTGTTCGCGCGGCGCGTCGACCCGGTGCGCGCGCGGATCATCAACGTGCCGCTGCCCGACAGCGGCTACCGCTACGGCGATGTCGTGCTGCACGACGGCGCCGCGACCGGCGAGCGCCGCTTCCACCAGAGCCGGGTGCCGGTGTTCAACGCGATGCAGCGCCTGGAGACGTCCGAGTTCGGCACGTTCGCGCTGTTCGTGCGCTGCCCGCGGCGCGAGGATCTGGACGCGCTCGTGGAGACGCGGGTCCCCGGCATCGGCTTCGTCGAGGACTGGACCGAAAGCATCGTCCACCTCTGCCTGCGCTGCAGCTACGGCGCGCCGCACGGCGACGCGGCGCATGCGCACGACGACGTCCCGCTCGACTGGCACCCCGAACGCAACCTCGGCGTGGCGGCGCAGAGCCGGCACTCGGTGCTGCGCCTGGTCGAACGCTGGAAGGCCGGCGGCCCGGGGCGACGGCTGGACGCGATCGAACAGCGCGATGCCATGCCGTCCGATCCACCGCCTTCCGGCCTCGCCTGGTGGCTGTCGCCGGAAGAGCGCGCGGAAGCGCAGACGGACGCCTGACCGCCTTCACCGCGCCGCGCATGTTGCGGCGCAGCTTGCCCCATCGACCAATGTCGCCGTTTCCGGGCGTGTGGCCCACTGCGCGCGTCACCTCGCTGGTGATATCGCAGGAGGAGCCTCCGATGTCATTCACCGCTGATCGTTCCCTCGCTTTTTCCCCCGCACGTCGCAAATCCCATCTCCGCACGATGATCGCGTCGCTCGCGCTCTGCGCCTGCGCCGTCGCTTCGCCCGCCTTCGCGCTGTCCGAAGTCACCGGGTTCGGCAGCAATCCCGGCAACCTGCGCATGTTCAAGTACGTGCCATCGGGCCTGCCGGCCGGCGCACCGATGGTCGTCGCGCTGCACGGCTGCGCGCAAAGCGCTTCCAACTACGACGACGAGACCGGCTGGCAACTGCTCGCCGACCGCTACCGCTTCTCGCTGCTGTTGCCGCAGCAGCCGAGCGCGAACAACAGCGCGAACTGCTTCAACTGGTTCGAATCCGGAGACATCACGCGCGGCCAGGGCGAGGCGCTATCGATCAAGCAGATGATCGACCGCATGGCCAGCGACTACACCGTCGATACGTCACGGATCTACATCACAGGGCTGTCTGCCGGTGGCGGCATGACCTCGGTGATGCTCGCGGTCTATCCGGAAGTCTTCGCCGGCGGCGCGATCCTGTCCGGCCTGCCTTACGGCTGCGCGACAGCGCAGTCCGCCGCCTGGGGCTGCATGAATCCCGGGAGCGACCAGACCCCCGCCCAGTGGGGCGCCAAGGTGCGCGCCGCGACTTCGTGGACGGGGCCGTGGCCGATCGTGTCGATCTGGCATGGCGACGCCGACTACACCGTGCGCCCGATGAACCTCACCGAGATCATGGAGCAGTGGACCAACGTCCACGGCATCGACCAGACCGCCGACGTCAGCGACACCGTCGCCGGCTATCCGCACAAGGTCTACAAGGACGCCGGGGGCGTCGCGCGGGTCGAGACGTACACGATCACCGGCATGGGCCACGGCACGCCGGTCGATCCTGGCACGGGCGAAAGCCAGTGCGGCACCGCCGGCGCCTACATCCTCGATGTCAACATCTGCTCGAGCTACTACATCGCGCGCTTCTTCGGCCTCGACAACCTCGACGGCACGCCGCCGACCGCGACGATCACCGCGCCCGCGAACGGCGCCAGCGTCTCGGGCACGGTGAACATCACCGCCACCGCAAGCGACGACGTGGGTGTGGATCGCGTCGAATTCCTGCTCGACGGTGCGCTGCTCGGCAGCGATGCGACCTCGCCCTACGCCTACGCCTGGAACAGCGCCACCGCGACCAACGGCAACCATGTCCTCGCCGCGCGCGCGGTCGACCTCGCCGGCAACACCGGCACCTCGCCGCAGGTGAACGTGACCGTCAGTGGCGGCACGGGCGGCGGCGGTGGCGGCGGTTCGCCGGTGACCGTGACCTTCGCCAACGAGAACGCCAACGACGGCTACGTGAAGGCCACCGCGACCGGCGGCTCGCCCGCGCTCGGCACGCTGGAATCGACCTACGGCCTGGCCATCGGCCGCGGCACCGACGGCAAGTACAATCGCGCGCTGCTGTCGTTCGACACGTCCTCGCTGCCGGACACCGCGACGGTGCTGTCGGCCACGCTCACCGTGACCTACAACAGCGCCTACGGCGACCCGTGGGGCAATCCCGCCGGCAACACGTTGCTGATCGACGCGAACAACGGCTGCATCGGCGCCTGCACGACCGCCACCACCGACTGGGCCGCCGCCGTCACCGCGAGCGGCGTTGCGCAGCTCAATGCGTTCACCGGCGGCACCCAGACCAGCAGCCTGTTCTCCACCGCCGGCGTGTCCGCCGTCAACCGTACCGGACGCACACAGCTTCGCCTGCGCTTCAACGCCAACCAGACCGCGACGAACTATGTCTGGATCGGCAACGGCACCACGGCGACGCTGACGGTGACCTACCAGCCGTAGGCCGCGCTGCGCGACACGACCCGCAGGCGCGTCAAGGCGCCGCCTGCGGGTCGCCCAGGTGGGCGCGGAGGAATCCCGCGATCGCGGTCCAGACCCGGGTCTTGTTCTCGTCGCGGTCGAAGCCGTGGCCTTCGCCGTCCAGCGCGATCAGCGCCGGCGGGTGCCCGGCGAGATTGAGCATCCGCACCAGCCGCCGGGTGTGTTCGTAGTCGACGCGCAGGTCCTCGCGCCCGTGCACCAGCAGGATCGGCAGGGTCAGCGCCTTGTAGTGGTACAGCGGCGAATGGCGCTGCATCTCCGCCATGTCGGTGTTCGGGTTGCCGATCCGCTCCTCCATGAGCTTGCGGACCTTCGACGAGCGCGCAGAGTCGCTGGCGGTGAAGAAGAGCGTGCTGTCGCTGAGGCCGGCGATCGACACGACGCACTTGAGTCGCCCGGGCCAGCGCACGGCGGTGACCATCGACGAGTCGCCGCCGTAACTGGCGCCGACCGCGCAGATGCGATCCGCGTCCAGCGGATACTGCTTCAGCGCCATCGTGAGGACGGCATCGATGTCGTCCTCGTCGGTCGTCCCGGGCCTCCGGGCCGGCGCGATGCCGCTTGCCGGCCCGGAGGTGCGCCAGTCAGGGCACCACGGTGCAGCAGGGCCGCTGGTCGGGCACCGCGATCGGCGTCGGCCGCGACAGCTGGTTGAAGCCCTTCGCGATGAGGGTGACGCCGAACGTGCCGCTCGACAGCGGCAGCTGGTTGGCCGGCGGGTTCCAGTCGACGGAGCACACGGTCTTGAAGGCGCTCGCATCGGGATGCACGGTCAGCGCATGCTGCGGGTCGCCGTTGCCGAGCCAGTCGGTCGTGGTGCTGCCGCCGAAGTACGCACCGGCGCCGGCGGCCGCGAGCGCGAAGGCCTTCTCAGCCCCCGCACCCTGGGTGCCATAGCGTTTCCCGATGACCGGGAGCCCCGTCGGCAGCACGTAGGGCAGCAGGGTCTGCGGATGCGCGAGGTGGGTAAAGGCGTCCTGGCTGTTGGCGACGCCGCCGTAGGGGCCGTTCACTTCGCCCGCGATCATCATCACCCCCGCCGGTGCCCCGGTGTAGGTGCCGCCGAGGGTGAGATCGGTGCTCCAGCCGATCTCCCGGTCGGCGGTCGCGCCCCACACCGCATGCACGCGCAGCAGGCAGTTGGGCACGAAGCGCGACAGATGGACCTGCGACGCCGCGCCGCTGGACGCGGTCTCGCCGACGGTCAGCACTTCGGGCGTGCCGGACGAGGTCCTGACGCCGACCACATCGTGGAACTGCGCCGTGCCGAGGCCGCGGGTCCGCGCGGTGCAGACCACCGCACCGGTGTTGCCGTTGACCTGCATGAGCGCGGTCTCGCCGGCGATGCGGCCGACCGCGACCAGATCGCCGGTGAGGCTCGGTGCCACCGGCACCAGTTCGGCGATCGCCTGCAGCTCGAAATCGCCGGCGATCGCGTTCTGGTAATCGCGGACCCAGATCGGCGTGCCGTTGGGTTTCGTGCGGGCGATGCGCGCGCGGTAGATCGCGGGCGTGGTCGCGGTGGCGGGCTTGTAGTACTGGCCCAGCGCGACCAGGTCGCCGGCGGCGGTGGAGAACGCGGCGTCGCCGGAACCGGCCTGCAGGATGTCGAAGCCGCGGTTGTAGTCGATCGCGTCGCCGTAGTAGTAGCGCCACAGCGGGACGCCGTTGCAGTCGAGCTTGGTGATCGTGAAATACGAGACCGGCGCGGTGCCGGGAACGGGATCGAGGCTGCCGACCACCGCGAACCCGGTGCCGTCGCGGAACTCCGCGACCTGCGCGGCGCGTTCGGCGCGACCGCCGGTGTCGTACCGGTAGCGGAACAGCAGCCCCGAGGACACGTTCAGCCGCTCGGCCAGCGCATCGTCGTTGCCGGTGCTGCCATAGGCGGTGCCTACGCTGATCGAACCGCCGCCGGGACAGGCGCGGACTTCGCGGGTGCCGGTGTGGAGTTCCTTGTGGGTGACCTGACCCGAGGTCATTTCCCAGTTCGAGGCCATCGCCGTCGCGGGCAACAGCGACAGGCAGGCCAGGGTCAGGGCGGTGCTTCGCAAGGCCATGCTTCCTGATGCGTTCATGCGTCGTCTTCCTTATCGATTCGGGATCCGTGATCGACGATCCGCAGACGCAGGCCCGGCATGCGGCGATGGGCGTCTCCTGCCCCGTCCTCGTCGCGATGCCTGCGCGCCGAGGCGCGCGACAGGCGTTCCGTCCGATGAATCGCCCGGCGATCGGCGATCGCCACTGGGTCCAACGCGCGGTGCCGCGGGCGACGGCCAACGCGAACGACGAAGCATGACCGGAGTCACGCAGGTCGGCGACGAACGGTCGTCTGGACGATCCTTTCCGACCGCCGCTATCGACGTGCGCGACGCCGGCGCGACGCCGGCTCAGCGCAGCTGGCTGTCCTTGCTGCCGCGGCGGTTGTAGCCGCTGAACGCGGCTTCCTCGCGGTCGTGGGCGTCCTGGCAGGCCACGCACAGGCGCACGCCCGGCACCGCCTTGCGCCGTGCCTCGGGGATCTCGGCGTCGCACTCCTCGCACCGCTCCAGCCCCGGCCCCTGCGGCAGGCGGCTGCGCACGCGCTGGATGCCGTCCTTGACGGTCGCGTCGATCTGATCCTGGACGGCGCCGTCGCCGGCCCAACCGGTGGCCATGGTCGTCTCCTCGGCTGTCGAAACGTGCCCGAATCTTAGGCCGATGCCGGCGCAAGCACCATCCGTCGATCGAATCCGTCAATGATGACGGTTCACCCCTCGCGGCATCGACGGCATGCCACGATTTTCGGCCGTGGCGAGAGGATTAGACTGCATCCGGGAGATCGGACGCCGGGGACCGCGACATGGGAAAGCGCTCGGGAAACAGCGGCTGTCTCCTCCTGTGCCTGCTGCCCATCGCCTTCGTGCTGGGAAAATGCTCGGGCGATTCCCCGCCGTCGGTCGATCCGGCTCGACAACCCACCGCGTCCACGAGTGTGCAGGTCGAAGCGCCGGCGCTCGACGCGCGATTCGTCGCGAGCGACCGTCTCAATGTCCGCACGTCGCCGAACGGTCGACTCGCCGGGCATCTCGGCAGAGGGGAACGCGTCGAAGTCCACGAGCGACGGGATGGCTGGCCCGCATTTCAGACGATGGCGCGTCGCCTCGCTGGGTCTTCGAACGACATCTGTGCAGCGGCTCGGGGTGCGCAGTCGCGAGCCCGCGCACGGGGACCGGCACGAGCGCCAGCAACGCGCATCGAACGTCGCCACCCCGAACCCGCTGGAGCGGCGATTCGGACTACGGCTGCCCCTGTTCCTCCTCACGCAACTGCATCGGTCCGCGCGGCGGGCGCTACTGCATCACCTCCGGAGGCAACAAGCGCTATCGATGAGCGCCCGGAGCCGGTTTGTTACCCTGTCGCGATGTCCTCCGCCCCCCTCCACACCCGCCGGCTCGACGCCGCGCGCGACGCCGATGTCGCCGAAGCGGTACGCCTGCTGCGCGCTGGACGGCTGGTGGCGGTGCCGACGGAAACGGTCTACGGCCTCGCCGCGGATGCGACGGATCCCGAGGCGGTACGCGGCATCTTCGCGGCCAAGGGCCGGCCGTCGAACCATCCGCTGATCGTGCACGTCGGCGATCCCGCGTGGCTCGATGCATGGGCGCGCGACGTACCCGAGACGGCGCGACGGCTGGCCGCGGCGTTCTGGCCCGGCCCGCTCACGCTGCTGCTGCACAAGGCCGCCGCCGTGCCCGCCGAGGTGACCGGCGGTCGCGACACCATCGGCCTGCGCATGCCGGACCATCCGGTGCTGCTGCGCGTGCTGCGCGCGCTCGGCCACGGCGTCGCCGCGCCGTCGGCGAATCCGTACAAGCGCCTCAGCCCGACCACCGCCGACCAGGTGCTGGCCGGGCTCGACGGCCGCATCGACGCGGTGCTCGATGGCGGCCCCTGCGCAGTGGGCCTGGAGTCGACGATCCTCGATCTCACCGGCGACGTGCCGCGCATCCTGCGCGCCGGGCCGATCACGCGCCGGCAGCTCGAAGACGCCCTGGGTGTCGCCGTCGAATTCCCCGAATCGCACGACGCCGTCGTCCCCGGCAACGTCGCGGTGCACTACCAGCCGCGTACGCCGCTGCACGTGCTGGACACCGACACCCTGCGCGCGCGACTGGACGCGCTGCCTGCGGGCATGCGCATCGCGCTGCTCGCGTACACGCCAGGCCTGACGGCGGACGGCGTCGCGCTGCGCATCGCCATGCCGCACGACAAGGCCGGCTACGCGCGCCTGCTCTACGACGCGCTGCACACCGCGGACGCCGCCGAGGTCGATGCGATCTGGCTGGAACGTCCGCCGAACGACGACGACTGGCGCGACGTCCACGATCGCCTCTCGCGCGCCGCCAGCAGCGGCGGCTGAAGCACGGCACGGCTCAATCGCTTTCCGCCGCCTGCAGCAGCCGCGCATGCGGCATGAACCGGTCCGCGGCGTCGCGCTGCGGCGGCCATTCGACCCGTCGCCAGAGATTGGCGC
>JAEWNA010000243.1 GCA_023392975.1 Pseudomonadota bacterium
GGCCCAGGCCGCCGCGAATCCCGATGCCGCCGCGGCGACCCCGGCCGCGTCCGCCGATCCCGCCGCGCCGCCGGCCGCGCCGTCGGCCTCGGGCGAGGCGATCCCCGGCCTCAAGCTCGGCACCGACTACGCCCTGATCAAGAACGGCCAGCCGTTCGACCCGCTCGACGGCAAGGTCGAGGTCGTCGAGGTCTTCAACTTCGTCTGCCCGGCCTGCTTCCAGTTCCAGCCGGGGCTGTCGACCTGGGAGAAGACCAAGCCCGCCAACGTGCGCTTCACCTACGTGCCCGCCGCGTTCGGCCCGAAGTGGGACCAGTACGTCCGCGCCTTCTACACCGCGCAGACGATGGGCATCGAGGAAAAGACCCACGCCGGCATCTACAACGCCATCCACCTCGAGAACAAGCTGCAGGGCGAGCGCGGCGACGACAGCGACGAGGCCATCGCCAAGGTCTATGGCGCGCTGGGCGGCGTGGACCCGGCCCAGTTCGCCGCGAACATGAAGAGCTTCGCGGTGATGGCCAAGTTCAACAAGGCCTCGCAGTACATCCGCCAGCAGCAGGTGGACGGCACCCCGACGCTGATGGTCAACGGCAAGTACCGCGTGATCGGCGGCCGTTCGCCGGCCGACCGCATGCGGATCGTCGACGCGATCGTCGCGTACGAAACCGCCCAGGGCGGCGCGCGCTGATCCACGGCGCACCGGTCATGATGGAGCCGTCGGCAGCCGTGGACGCAGCCGTGGACCGGATCGCCGCCGCGCCCGACGCGCGGCGGCTGCGCCTGCTCAGCGCCAACATCCAGGCCGGCAACACCACCCGCAGCTACGCCGAGTACGCGACCCGGAGCTGGTCGCACGTGCTGCCGCTGGGCAAGCGCGCCTCGCTGGACGCGATTGCCGACCTCGCGGCGCGGCACGACATCGTCGGCCTGCAGGAAAGCGACCCGGGCAGCTGGCGGTCCGGGTTCACCAACCAGACCCACTACCTCGCCGAACGTGCCGGCTTCGATTTCTGGAGCCACCAGCCCAACCGCCGGGTCGGCAAGGTCGCCTCCAGCGCCAACGCGCTGCTGTCGCGGATCGAGCCGGTCGAGGTCGAGGACCATCCGCTCCCGGGACGGATCTCCGGCCGCGGCGTGCTCATCGCCCGCTTCGGCCGCGCCGCGGACAGCCTCACCATCGCGGTGGCGCACCTGTCGCTGGGGGCCGGCTCGCGTCGCTCGCAGCTGGCCTTCATCGGCGAACTGCTGCAGGACCACCCGCATTCGGTGCTGATGGGCGACTTCAACTGCACCGTGGAGCAGCCCGAGATGTCGGTGCTGTTCCAGCGCACGCGGCTGCAGCCGCCGGCCTGCACCGTGCACACCTTCCCGAGCTGGCGCCCGCAGCGCGCCATCGACCACATCCTGCTCGGCGAGGGACTGGCCTGCGCGGGCATGGAGGCGGTCCCGGCGGCGGGCTCGGACCACCTGGCGCTGTCGGTGGAGCTGCAGGTCCCGGCCGGGCTGCTGGGCTGACCGCCCGGCGCGATGTTGACTTCGGTCAAGGCGGGCCCCCGGCGGCCGGCCTAGCCTGTCACGCATGATCCCCGCACTTGCCTTCGATGCCGACCTCCTGCGCCGCTACGACCGGCCGGGGCCGCGCTACACCTCCTACCCGACCGCGCCGCAGTTCGACGCCGGCTTCGGCCCGGAGGCCCTGCAACGCGCGATCCGCGACAGCAACGGCGACCCGATCCCGCGGCGGCTGTCGCTGTACGTGCACGTGCCGTTCTGCCTCAGCCCGTGCTTCTACTGCGGCTGCAACCGGGTCATCACCCGCGACAAGTCCCGCGCCGACACCTATCTCACCCACCTGTGCCGCGAGATCGCGGCGGTGGCGCCGCTGTTCGACCGCGACCGCGAGGTGATCCAGCTGCATTTCGGCGGCGGCACCCCGAACTTCCTCAGCCCGACCCAGCTGCGCTGCACCGTCGACGTGCTCAAGCGCCACTTCCGCTTCAGCGACGCCGACGACCGCGACATCTCGATCGAACTCGATCCGCGCACGGTGCTGCCGGCGGACATCGGCGAACTGTCGCTGGCCGGTTTCAACCGCGCCAGCCTCGGCGTGCAGGATTTCGATCCGGCGGTGCAGGAAGCGGTCAACCGCATCCAGGGCGTCGAGCAGACCCGCGCCATCGTCGACGCCTGCCGCAGCCACGGCTTCCGTTCGGTCAACATCGACCTGATCTACGGCCTGCCGAACCAGACCCTCGCCGGTTTCGGACGCACGCTGGAGACGGTGATCGCGATGCGCCCGGACCGGCTCGCGGTCTACAGCTACGCTCACCTGCCGGACCTGTTCAAGGCGCAGCGCCAGCTCGACGCCAGCCTGCTGCCCGACGCCGAGACCAAGCTCGCCCTGCTGGCGCTGGCGATCGAGCGCCTGACCGACGCCGGCTACGTCTACATCGGCATGGACCACTTCGCGCTGCCCGACGACGAACTGGCGCAGGCGCAGGCGCGCGGCGGGCTGCACCGCAACTTCATGGGCTACACCACCCACGCCGACAGCGACCTGATCGGCTTCGGCGTGAGCGCCATCAGCCACATCGGCGAGAGCTACAGCCAGAACCCGCGCGACCTGCCGAGCTGGCAGGCCGCGCTGGACGAAGGCCGGCTGCCGGTGTTCCGCGGCATGTTCCTCAGCGACGACGACGCCCTGCGCGCCGACCTGATCCAGAGCCTGATGTGCCAGGGCGAGATCCCGGTGTCGGCGCTGGAGCGGCGCTACGGCATCGAGTTCCGCGCGTACTTCGCCGACGCGCTGGAACGGCTGGCGCCGCTGCAGGACGACGGTCTGGTCACGCTCGGTCCCGAGCGTATCGAAGCCACCGCCCGCGGCCGCCTGCTGCTGCGCAACATCGCGATGTGCTTCGACGCCTACCTGCAGCGACCGACGGAGGCGCCGCGGTTCTCGAAGGCGATCTGATGCCGCGTCTTCGGTGACCCGGGCGCCGGCGGTTGCTACCATCCCCGCGTGCCGATCGTCCGCCTGCCCTCGTCGTTGCCCCCGATCGCGATCGCCCGGTCCCCGGGCCTCGCCACGGAGGGCCGATGACCCGGCCGCCGTTC
Organism: Pseudomonadota bacterium; assembly: GCA_023392975.1. GTDB lineage: Bacteria > Pseudomonadota > Gammaproteobacteria > Xanthomonadales > Xanthomonadaceae > Lysobacter_I. Next base: position 3,118 of record JAEWNA010000243.1, read on the forward strand.
CCGCGACAGGATGCCCGCACGTTCTCGAACGATGGCGACGAGTTCGCCTTCTGCACCACCTGCGCGTTCTCCCGCGCCTGCCTGTCCGAAGGCATGGACAAGCGCTCGCTCCAGGACCTGCACGTGCTGGTCGAACACGTCGGCCCGTTCCACGCCGGCGACCACGTGTTCCGCGAGGGCGACCCTTTCGAGGCCATCGCCGCGGTGCGCGCGGGCACGGTCAAGACCTACGTCACCGATCGCGACGGCCGCGAGCACGTCCTCGGCTTCCATCTGCCCGGCGAGGTGATCGGCCTCGATGGCATCGACGGCGACCAGTATCCGTGCAGCGCCGTCGCGCTGGACACGGTGATGCTGTGCCGGTTCTCGTTCCCGAAGATCGCGGTGCTGGCCGCGCGCCTGCCGGGCGTGCAGAAACAACTGTTCCGGCTGCTGAGCCGCGACATCGGCCGGGTCGCGCTGCTGGCCGGCGACTGGCCCGCGGACCAGCGCATGGCGGCGTTCCTGATCGGCCTGTCGCGGCGGCTCTCCGAGCGCGGCTTCTCGCCCAGCCGTTTCCAGCTGACCATGGCGCGCACCGACATCGCCAATTACCTGCGCCTCGCCCCGGAGACGGTCAGCCGCGTGCTGCGCCGGCTCGAGGACGACGGCCTGCTGCGGATCGAACGGCGCGACGTCGAAGTGCTCGACATGCCGGCGCTGGGCGCGCTGGCGGCGCCCGTATTGCGCGAGTGACGCCGCGCGACGCGGATCTCCGCATCGTGTTTCCGCAGGGTGCTTGACCTGCGTCATCGCTCCTCCGGCCCCGGCTCGCGACCATCTCCTCCACTTTCCGGAGGAGCACATCCATGTCCATCACCCGCAGACTCTGGTGGGGCCTCGCGGCCCTGCTCACGGTCGGCTTCGGCACGCTGCTGTGGATGGGCGGCGAAGTGTATCGGCAGGCGCCGCCGATGCCCGAGGCCGTCGTCACCGAGCATGGCACCACGGTCTTCACCCGCGCCGACATCGAACGCGGCCGCCAGGTGTGGCAAAGCATCGGCGGCCAGCAATTGGGTTCTGTCTGGGGCCACGGCGCCCTGGTCGCGCCCGACTGGAGCGCCGACTGGCTGCATCGGGAAACCGAGACCTGGCTCGATCTGCGCGCGCAGGCCGCCTACGGCGTGGCCGCCGCCGCCCTGGGCGCCGGCGATCGCGCGAAGCTGCAGGCGGAACTGCAGCCGTTGATCCGCGCCAATACCTACGACGCCGACGACGGCCGCATCGTCGTCAGCGACGAACGTGCGCAGGCGATGGCGGCGGTGGCGGCGCACTACGACAGTCTGTTCTCCGCCGATCCGGCGACGCACGCGCTGCGCGAGACCTACGCCATGCGCGAGGACACCGTGCCGGATGCCGCGTATCGTCGCGCGCTGGGCGCCTTCTTCTGGTGGACCAGCTGGGCCGCGGTCACCGATCGTCCCGGTGCGACGGTCAGCTACACGCAGAACTGGCCCTACGATCCGCTGTCGGGCAACGTGCCGCCGCCGTCCATGCTCATCTGGACCGTGTTCAGCGTGCTGTTCATGATCGCGGGCATCGGCCTGCTCGGCTGGCACTACGCGGTGTGGCACGGCAAGGAAGCGCCGGTCGTTCCGCCCGCCGCCGATCCGCTGCGCGCGCTGGTGCCGACGCCGTCGATGCGCGCCACCGCGAAGTATTTCTGGGTGGTGCTCGCGCTGTTCCTGGTGCAGATCTTCCTCGGCGCCGCCACCGCGCATTACCAGGTGGAAGGCCAGCAGGCGTACGGCTTCGCGTTGGCGGACGTGCTGCCGTATGCGCTGACGCGCAGCTGGCACACCCAGCTCGCGGTGCTGTGGATCGCCGTGGCGTGGCTCGGCACCGGCCTGTACATCGGCCCCGCGGTGTCGGGGCAGGAGCCGAAGTTCCAGCGGCTGGGCGTGAACGTGCTGTTCGTGTGCCTGCTGGTGATCGTGGTCGGCGCGTTCTCCGGGCAATGGCTGGCGGTGATGCAGAAGCTCGGCCTGGAGCGCAATTTCTGGTTCGGCCACCAGGGCTGGGAGTACACCGACATCGGCCGGTTCTGGCAGTGGTTCCTGTTCATCGGCCTGCTGCTGTGGCTGTTCCTGGTCGGTCGTGCGCTGTGGCCGGCGCTCAGGCGCCGCGACGAAACCTCGTCGATCATCGGCCTGCTGTTCCTGTCGACGCTCGCCATCGGCCTGCTGTTCGGCGCCGGGCTGATGTGGAACGAGCACACGTCGCTGTCGATGGTCGAATACTGGCGCTGGTGGGTGGTGCACCTGTGGGTCGAGGGCTTCTTCGAGGTCTTCGCCGCGGCGGTGATCAGCTTCCTGTTCGTCAAGCTCGGCCTCATCCGCGGGCGCACCGCGACGGTGAACGTGCTGTTCGCGACGATCGTGTTCATGGCCGGCGGCATCCTCGGCACGTTCCACCACCTGTACTTCGCCGGCACCACCACCGCGGTGATCGCGCTCGGCGCCAGTTTCTCGGCGCTGGAAGTGGTGCCGCTGGCGCTGATCGGCCTGGAGGCCTACGACACCTACCGCCACAGCCAGGCCACGCCATGGATGCAGCGTTACCGCTGGCCGATCCTGTTCTTCCTCGCGGTGAGCTTCTGGAACCTGGTCGGCGCCGGCCTGTTCGGCTTCCTGATCAACACGCCGCTGGCGCTGTACTACATGCAGGGACTCAACCTCACGCCGCTGCATGGCCATACCGCGCTGTTCGGCGTCTACGGCATGCTCGGCATCGGCCTGCTGCTGTTCTGCGTGCGCGGCCTCAAGCCCGATGCGGCGTGGAACGAGCGCATGCTGTCCACCGCGTTCTGGACGCTCAGCATCGGCCTCGGCCTGATGGCGGCGTTGACGCTGCTGCCGATGGGCCTGCTGCAGCTGCAGGCCACGCTGGAGCACGGCTACTGGTATGCGCGTTCGGCCGAGTTCATGGGCAAGCCGGTGTTCGACCTGCTGGTGTGGATGCGGGTGCCGGGCGATACGATCTTCAGCGTCGGCGCGGTGACGGTGGCGGTGTTCGTGTTCCGGCTGTGGTGGACGCCGTGGCGCAAACGGGTGCGTGCCGCCTGATCGCCTCCGGAACGCAGGACCGGGCGGCCATCGCCGCCCCGGTCGCCGGTGCCCTCCACATCGCCTCGAACCCGCCTCTGCCTCGCATGATCGCGTTCTACCCGCAGATCAAGCTCGTCCACGTCGTCTGCGTGCTGCTCAGCGGCACGCTGTTCCTGCTCCGTGGCACGGGCGTGCTGGCCGGCGCGCGCTGGCCGATGCGGCTGCCGGTGCGCCTGGCGAGCTACGCCATCGACACCGCGCTGCTGACTGCGGCGCTGATGCTGTTCACGCTGCTCCCGGCCGGGATGTTCGCGAACGGCTGGCTCACCGCGAAGCTCTGCCTGCTGGTGGCCTACGTCGTGCTCGGCAGCTTCGCGCTCAGGCGCGGCCGGACGCGCGGCGTGCGCGCCGGCAGTTTCGTCGCGGCGGTCGCGGTGTTCGTCTTCATGCTGTCGATCGCGAGGCTGCATCACCCGCTGGGCGTGTTCGCGCTGTTCGCCGGTTGACGCGCCGCTCAGAACCGCAGCCGCACCCCCGCGACCACCCGCGTCTCGCCGGTCGCTTCGCCGCCGGCGCGGCGCAGGTCGGCGGTGTCGCCGAAGCTGCGCACGCGCACCACGCCGAGGTAAGGCGCGAAGCGGCGGTCGATCTCGTAGCGCAGGCGCAGCCCGGTTTCGAGCGAGGACGGCCCGGCGCCGAGCCCGCGGTCGCGGTTCTCGCGCGCCTGCCAGCCCGCTTCGATGCGCGGCTCCAGGATCAGGCGGTTCGTGAGCAGCAGCGTGTACGCCGCTTCGGCGCGCGCGGAGACGCGGCCGTCCGCGTCGAGATAGCCGGTCGCCTCGATCTCGAACTTGCCGGGCGCGATGCCGGCGATGCCGAAGGCGGCGGCGGTGCGCGACGGTCCCGGGCCGAACGTGCGGCGCACGCCGGCCTGCAGATCCCACCAGCGTGCGACGGGATGGCCGTAGAGCACTTCGAGGTCGGCGTCGGCGAGCTTGCCGCCTTCGCGTTCGCCTTCACTGCGCAGCCACAGGCGGTGTTCGTCGCTGCCGATCCAGCCTTTCACGCCCCAGGCTTCGCCGCCGGCGCCGTCGTTCCAGCGTTCGAGGCGATCGACCATCAGGAACGCGAACACCGTGCGTCCGTGTTCGTGGCCATGCCCGGGCGACGCGGCCGCGGCGCGGTCGGCGTCGGTGATCGACGGAATGGGTGTCTTCGGCACCTGCGTGTCGGCAGCCGACGGCGCGGCGTCCACGGCGTCGGGTTTCGGCGCATCGGTCGGCGGCATCGCATGCATGGCGTGGCCCGCATGCGCGTCGTGCGCCTGTGCATGCACGTGCGCGGGCAGCGCGACGGCGAGCGCGAGCGCGCAGGCGAGGCGGAGGGATCGGGACACGTTCGTCGATGCGTTCGCGGCGGTCTTCATGCGCGACGCTCCTCGACGCGCACTTCGCGCATCATCCCGGCTTCCATGTGGTAGAGCAGGTGGCAGTGGTAGGCCCAGCGGCCGAGCGCGTCGGCGCGCACGCGGTAGCTGCGCTTCGTGCCGGGCGGCATGTCGACGGTGTGCTTGCGCACCATGAAATCGCCGCGTTCGTCCTCCAGGTCGCTCCACAGCCCGTGCAGGTGGATCGGGTGGGTCATCATCGTGTCGTTGACCAGCACGATGCGCAGGCGCTCGCCGTAGTTCATGCGCAGCGGTTCGGCCTTCGCGAACGGTTCGCCATCGAAGCTCCAGGCGAAACGCTCCATGTGCCCGGTGAGGTGCAACTCGACCGTGCGACCGGGATCGCGGCCGTCGGGGTCGTCGAAACGGCTGCGCAGCATCGAATAGCTCAGCGCCTTGCGGCCGTTGCCGCGCAGGCCGATGCCCGGGTCGTCGAGCTTCGGCGTCGGCGCCATCGTCTGCATGTCGACCAGCGGATTGTCGCGTTCGCTCGCGGGATGCGCCTGCATGCCACTGCCGCCATGGTCCATGCCCTGCATCGAACCTTGCATGTTGGCGCCGCAGCCGCCTTCCATGCCCTTCATCGATGCCATCGCGTGGCCACCGCCCATGCCGTCATGCTGCATGCCGCCGTGGCCCATGTCGGCCATCGACAGGATCGGGCGCGGATCGATCGGCGGCACCGGCGCGCGCAGACCTTCGCGCACCGCCAGCGTGCCGGTGACGCAGCCGGTGCGGCCGATGTCCTGGGCGAAGATCGCGAACGCGTCCTGCCCCGACGGCGTCACCAGCACGTCGAACGTCTCGGCCACCGCGATGCGGAATTCGTCGACCGTCACCGGATGCACCGGCTGGCCGTCGGCGGCGATCACCGTCATCGTCAGGCCCGGGATGCGCACGTCGAAATGGGTCATCGACGAACCGTTGATGAAGCGCAGGCGCACCGTCTCGCCGGGCGTGAACAGCCCGGTCCAGTTGCCCAGCGCGGTCGTGCCGTTCATCAGGTAGGTGTAGGTGTGCGCGTTGACGTCGGACAGGTCGGTCGGCGTCATCCGCATTTCGCCCCACATCCGGCGGTCGCGCAGCGTCGCGGCCAGGCCGTCGCGCTTCGCGTCGCGGGCGAAATCGCCGACGGTGCGGCGCCCATAATTGTCGTGGCCCGGCATCGTCTTCAGCCGCGCGAACAGAGCGTCGGCGGAGAGGTCGGTCCAGTCGCTGAGCAGCACCACGTGGTCGCGCTGGTACGCGAACGGTTCGGGTTCGGCGGGATCGATGATCAGCGCGCCATACAGTCCGGCCTGTTCCTGGAAGCCGGAATGGCTGTGGTACCAGTACGTGCCCGATTGCCGCAGCGTGAACCGGTAGCGGTACGTCTCGCCCGGCGCGATGCCGTCGAAACTCATGCCCGGCACGCCGTCCATGTTCGCCGGCAGCAGGATGCCGTGCCAGTGGATGGAGGTCATGCGGCCATGGCCGGCGCCGACCGGCAGCGCATTGCGCACGCGCAGCTCGACCGTGGTGCCCTCGCGCAGGCGCAGCACCGGGCCGGGGATCGAACCGTTCACCGCGATGCCGGGACGGATGCGGCCGGTGAAGTTCACGGGCAGCTCGCCGATGGCGAGGTCGAAGTCGGTGCCGGTCAGCACCGGCACGCGCGGCGCGGCGAAGCCGGCGCGCGGCCAGCCGCAGGCGGCGAGCACGCCGCCGCCGGCGAGGCCCTGGACGAAACGGCGACGCGACGGGTCGCCGGGAAACCTGGAAGACATGGGAAACGCTCCGGATCGGCCGCAGGCGCGGCTTCGGGTCGGACAAGGCGCGAAGACGCGCCGCGGGGCGGAATCGGTCAGCCCGCGTGGATCGGAGGTCGGAGGGGATGCGGCAGCGGTGGCGCGGCGCGGGCGTGCGCGGCGAAGGCGATCGTCGCGGCGTGCAAGGGCGCGAACGCCAGGGACGGCAGCGCCGGCAACAGGGTCGTCGCGTGCAGGCTGCAGGTGCAACCGCCGCCTGCGTCGGTGTGGTCGTGGCCGCAGCCATCGTCGTGGGCGGACGTCGGTGCGGCGGCGTGCCCGGCGCGGTGCTTCGTCGCGGTCGCTTCGGCCTCGGCCGTGTCGTGGCAGGGCATCGAGGTCGACGATGCGGTGGCAGCCGCGACGCGCTCGCTCTTCGCGCAGCAGCCGTGTGTCGATGCCAGTGCCGGGCCGGCCGTGTTCGCCGCCACGGCGAGGGCGAGCAGCAGGTGCAGCAGGCGGCGGAACGGACGCATGGGCCGAGTGTAGCGCCGAAGTCCGCTCAGACCGCGGTCACGGTGTACCCCTCGGCCGCGATCGCCGCCGCGACGCGCTCCGCGGGCAGGTCGGCATCGACCGCGACCGTCTTTGCACCGAGATCGGCTTCGACCCGTGCGGCGGGGTCCAGCGCCTGCACGGCGCGGGTGATGGCGCGGACGCAGTGGCCGCAGGTCATGCCGTCGACGGTGAATTTCATGGCGGACTCCGGAGGGCCATGGGAGGTCGACGATCAGTCTCGGGCTTCCCCCTGCGGGAAGGTCAAGTCGGCCCGGCCATTGTCCGTCGGCTTGACCTTGCCCCGCGGGGAAGGTCGATCCTGTGAGTCTCCGCATCGCAGGGCTCGCCATGTCCATGCCGTCCGCCGCACCGCCGTCCACCGCCGATCGCCTGCGCTTCCCGGTGGTCGGGATGACCTGCGCTTCCTGCGCCGGTCGCGTGGAACGTGCGCTGGACGCGGTGCCGGGCGTGGCGAGCGCGGCCGTCAATCTCGCCTCCGACACCGCCGACGTGCGCGGCACGGGTCTCGACGCCGCCGCGCTGGCCGCTGCGGTCGAGGCCGCCGGCTACGCGGCCGCGGCGACCGATGTCACGCTCGACATCACCGGCATGACCTGCGCGTCCTGCGTCGGCCGGGTCGAGCGTGCGTTGCGGGCGGTGCCGGGCGTGACCGCCGCCAGCGTCAATCTCGCCACCGAACGCGCGACCGCCACGGTGCTGGCCGATCCCGCCGATGCCGGCGCGATCGAGGCCTCCACCGCGCGGCTGATCGCCGCGGTCGAGGCCGCCGGCTACACGGCGCGGCCGCATGCCGACGGCACACCCGTCGCCGAGGCCACCCCGGGCCTGCGTCGCGAGACCTGGCACCTGCTGATCGCCATCGCCCTGTCGCTGCCGCTGGTCGCGCCGATGCTAGCGATGCCGTTCGGCGTGCACCCGATGCTGCCGGGTTGGGTGCAGTGGGCGCTGGCGACGCCGGTGCAGATCTGGCTGGGCGCGCGGTTCTATCGCGCCGGCTGGCGCGCGCTCAAGGCCGGCACCGGCAACATGGACCTGCTGGTGGCGCTCGGCACCAGCGCCGCCTACGGGCTGAGCGTCTGGCATTTGCTGCAACCGGCACCGCACCACGGCGCGCGGCCGCTGTATTTCGAGGCGTCGGCGACGGTCGTCGCGCTGGTGCTGCTCGGCAAGTGGCTGGAAGCCCGCGCGTGCCGGCGCGCCGGCGAGGCGATCCGCGCGCTGCAGGCGTTGCGTCCCGCCCGCGCCCGCGTGCGCCGCGACGGCGTGGAGCGCGAGTTGCCGCTGTCGGATGTGGTGGTCGGCGATGTGGTCGTCGTGCGCCCTGGCGAACGTTTTCCGGTGGATGGCGATGTGATCGAGGGCCGGACCCACGCCGACGAGGCGCTGATCACCGGCGAGTCGCAGCCGGTGCCCAGGCAGCCCGGCGATCGCGTGATCGGCGGCGCGGTGAACGGCGAGGGCGCGGTGACGCTGCGCACGGTCGCGGTGGGCGCCGAGAGCGCGCTGGCGCGCATCGTGCGGCTGGTCGAGGACGCGCAGGCCGCCAAGCCGCCGATCCAGCGCCTCGTCGACCGGGTCAGCGCGGTGTTCGTGCCGGTGGTGGTCGTGATCGCGCTGCTGACGCTGCTCGGCTGGGGCCTGGCGACCGGCGACTGGAGCCGCGCCACGCTGAACGCGGTCGCGGTGCTGGTGATCGCCTGCCCCTGCGCGCTCGGGCTGGCGACGCCCGCGGCGGTGATGGCCGGCACCGGCGTCGCCGCGCGCGCCGGCATCGTCGTGCGCGACGCCGAGGCGCTGGAG
>JAEWNA010000267.1 GCA_023392975.1 Pseudomonadota bacterium
CGGTGGTACACCGCGGGCGGCGCCACCCGCGGAAGGGCCGGCCGACGGCGTCGGCCGGCGGATGCGTGGGTCGGCGCGCTCAGTCGCTGGCTTCGGTCTCGGTCGGCGTCGATGCCGTCGTCGCGGCCGGCGCCGGATCGCGCCGGGCCGCGTCCTCCGCGCACACGCGCTCGGGGTCCGCGGCTGCCTTCAGTGCCTCCAGCGTCTGCGGACGTTCCGGACGCCGGTAGGCGAAGTCCGGGTCGCCGCTCTCGATGAAGCCGCAGAGCGCATCGAACAGCGGCAATTCCGGGCACCACTGTTCGACGAAGATGAATTGCCCGGCCTCGTTGACCTCGAGGTAGATCCATTCGTCCTCGGGCGTGACGATGAAGTCGAAGGCGCCCGCGACCAGTCCCAGGCTGCGCAACTGGCGCAGGCACGCCGCGTGCACCGCGTCGGGCAGGGTCACGCTGCCGTCGGTCATGTCGCCGTTCTGGTGCAGGCGCCAATCCATCTCGCCGTACTCGATCCGCGAAGGATCGATCTTCAGCGCGAAGCAACTGGTGCCGAAGAACTGCGCGCGCACCTCGTACTGCTTCTTCACCTTCGCCTGGAAGATGCCGGGCGCGGCGCGCAGCAGCGGATCCGGCGGCAGGTCTTCCAGCCGGACGCGCGCGGTGTAGGTGGAGAGGATCTTGTCGTCCTCTTCCCACGAGGCGCCGATGAGGGGCTTGTGGATCGTGTCGGGATGCGCTTCGAGGAAGCGCCGGATCGCCTCCGGGCGATTGCTGACCAGGGTTTCCGGGATATGCAGGCCGTTGCGCACCGCGAGCTGCAGTTGCTTCGGCTTGTGGTCGGCGTTGCGCGCGGCGTCGTACGGATTGATCCAGAACGCCTCGCGCAGCAGGCTGCGCAGCGCCGCGTCGCCGAAACGGATCTGCTGGGAGACGTATTCGCGGTCGCGCGGATCGACGTTGGCCGGGATCGCGGGCGAGACCATCCGCCGGTTCCAGACCACGTCGACCTCGGACAGGGCGACGCTGCCGTCGAGCGTATGCAGGTGCAGCGATTCGCCCTCCCTGCCGTAGCGGAACTCGATGTCCGCGCGGGCCGGGAAGTCGGAGCCGAAGTAACGGACGACGCGGTGGCCGCGTTCGCGCAGCGCCTGTTCGGCGAGGATGGCGTGCCAGTCGTCCGGCATGGTGTGGATGAGGACGGTCTTCCTGGGAAGCGACATGCGGGGCTCCTTCATGGGCGATGCGCGTTCGGCGGGGACACACGGCCGTCCTCGCGCCCGCGCCGCGACGCGAGCGGTTCGAACAGCCATTGGTAGAGGCGGCGCTTGTCGACGACGATCTCGGCGTCGACGCCGAGGCCGGGGCGCAGCGCGCTTTCGACGCCGCGGTCGTCGCGGACCCGGTCGTCGGTCAGCGCGACCGTCGCGGCGTAGGCCGTTTCGCCCGCCGTGCCGGCGACGTCCGCCGGCAGCGGCGTCGAGCCCACGCGGACGATGCGGCCCGCGTACTGGCCGTAGCGTTGGTACGGGTACGCGCGATAGCGCAGGCGGACCTCGTCGCCGACCGAGATCGAGGCGAGCAGGTGCTCGGGCACGACCAGTTCGGCTTCGAGGGCCGGTTCCTGCGGTGCGGCGGCGGCCGGCGCGCGCGCGACCAGGCGCCCCTCGACCCGCGACTTGCGTGCGTACTCGCCGACGCAGAGGAACACGACCACCGCGGCGACCAGGACGATCGACGCCCAGGTCGCGACCCAGTGCGAGACCGGCTGGCGCAGCAGCAGCGGGCCCAGCCAGCGGTTCTGCTTCGCGGCCAGGACCTCGTGGCGGTAGAGCGGCGTGGTCACCGCGCGTGCGTCCGGCCGCCGTGCGGGGACGGCGCGCGCTTCGCGCCGGGGGCGAGTGGGGCGTGGACGATGCGTGACGGCATTTCGCGATCCTTGCGTGGCCTCGTTCGGCACCGCGTGACCCGGAATGACGGGCCGTGCGCGGTCCGGACGGCTGTGCTTTACTTGGCCTGCTACTCGCGACAGGGGCCCGTTTCCGGACATGGAGTGAAGCGATGGTTCGGCAGCGCGTCGACCCGGGATCGGAACCGCCCGAATCGGTCACCCGACTTCTGGTGGAAGCCCAGGCAGGCGACGCCCTCGCCTGGGACCGCATCTACGCCCTGCTCTACGCCGAGCTGCACCGCATCGCCCACGCGCAGATCCGGCAGCGCACGCACGGCCGGATCTCGGCCACGTCGCTGGTCAGCGAGAGCTGGCTGCGGCTGAACGGTGCCCGTTTCGACGTGAAGGACCGGCGGCACTTCACCGCCCTGGTGGCGCGCGCGATGCGCTTCGTGCTGATGGACGAAGTGCGCCGGGGCATGGCCGAGAAGCGCGGCGAGGGGCGCGGCACCGTGGTGCTCGACGGCGACGCGGAGCCCGCCGTCGATGCGGCGATGGCGGAGATGATCGCGCTGGACGCCGCGCTGGATCGGCTGGCCCGCTTCGACGCCCGGCTGGCGCAGCTGGTCGAGATGCGTTACTTCGGCGGCCTCGACGAGACCGAGATCGCGGAGGCGCTGGGTGTGACCGATCGTACCCTGCGACGCGACTGGCGGCGCGCGCGCGCCTTCCTGATCGCCCAGCTCGGCGACCCCGCCCGGGTGCCGGCGTGACCGGCCGCGTCGTGCTGCGTCCTCGCGCGGCGGCGCGGGCGGCGGATGTCCGCTTTCGGCGCGCGTTCGAGAATACGGACATGACCCGCCCGCCCCGCGCCGGATGCCACGCACGGCCGCGCTTCGCGCTCGACTGAGGAGACCGGCCCATGGATGTCGAAGACCGGATCGCGGTCAGGGCGATGGACCTGTTCGATCGCTATGCGGAACTCGGCGAAGCCCGCCGCGCCACCGCGCTGGCCGCGCTGGAGGCGACCGATCCGGAGGTCTGCGCCGCGCTGACCGCGCTGCTCGCCGCGGACGCGAGCGGGCGCGACCTGGTCTCGCCGCTGGCGTGGATGGCCGCGCGTTGCGCCGATCCCGACGCCGCGGGCCCGATGCGGCAACCGGGGCCGGCGGTGTGGCGCAGCGGCACCCGTGTCGGCGCCTGGTGCATCGACGATGTCATCGGCATCGGCGGCATGGGCGTGGTCTATGCCGCGCACCGTGCGGACGGTTGGTATGACCGCGACGTCGCGATCAAGACCATCCGCCCCGAACTGGTCTCGCCCGGCGTGCTGCAGGCCTTCGACCGCGAACGCAGCCACCTCGCGCGGCTGGAACATCCGGCGATCGCGACGCTGCTGGACGCGGGCCTGGCGGAGGACGGCCAGTCCTGGCTGGCCATGCAGCGCGTGCACGGCGCCCCGATCGACCACGCCTGCGACGCGCGGCGGCTCGATCTGCGCGCCCGGGTGGCGCTGCTGGCCGATGCCTGCGATGCGGTCCGCTACGCGCATGCGCACGGCGTGCTGCACCAGGACATCAAGCCGTCGAACCTGTTCGTGGACGACACCGGTGCGGTGCGCCTGCTCGACTTCGGCCTGTCCGCGCTGCTGGTCGCGCAGGAGGAGGGCGGGGCGCGGATCGGCCTGAGCCTGGCCTACGCCGCGCCGGAAGCGGCCCGCGGCGCCCCGCCCAGCGTGGCGATCGACGTGCATGCGCTCGGCGTCGTGCTGTACCGCCTCCTCTGCGACGACTGGCCGCGGCGGCCGGCATCCGCCGGCTGGCTCGCGTCCGACGGT
>JAEWNA010000314.1 GCA_023392975.1 Pseudomonadota bacterium
TCACCGACCTGCCGGCGCCGCCGGCCGATGCGGCGACCGGCATCGACCGCACCCAGCAGAACACCGACATCGACGGCGACACGCTGGAAGGCACCGAGGGCGAGGTGGTGAACCTCAGCGGCAACGTGCTGTTGCGCCGCGGCGACCAGACGCTGGCGACCGATCACCTCAGCTTCGACCAGGCGTCCGAGACCTACACCGCCGAAGGCAGCGTCCGCTACCAGGACGGCGGCATGCGCCTGGTCGCGGCCCGGGCCCGCGGCGACCAGGCCAAGGACACGCACGAGCTGGAGGACATCCGCTACCAGCTGGTGGCCCGCCGCGGCAACGGCGGCGCCAAGCGCATCGAGATGCACGGCGACATCGGCTCGCTGTACGGCTCGACCTATTCGACCTGCCCGCCGGACGCCCGCCGCTGGGAGCTGCGCGCGCAGCGGATCGACGTCGACACCGCGGCCGGCATGGGCACCGCCCACAACGCCACCCTGCGGGTCGGCAAGGTGCCAGTGCTGTACCTGCCCTGGTTCCGCTTCCCGATCGACGACCAGCGCCGCACCGGCCTGCTCTATCCGGCGATCTCGCAGTCCGGGCGCAATGGCTTCGACTGGCGCCAGCCGATCTACCTGAACCTGGCGCCGAACTACGACGCCACCCTCAACCCGCGCTACATGAGCAAGCGCGGCCTGCAGCTCGGCGGCGAGTTCCGCTTCCTCACCCCGACCAGCCGCGGCGTGTTCGAAGGCGCGTTCCTGCCCTCGGACAAGCTGACCGACCGCGAGCGCGACATCGAGATCGCCGAGGGCGTGCCGGTCGGCAACCGTCGCAAGTCGGACCGTGGCTACGCCCGCTTCGCCGGCAGCCAGGACTTCGGCCCGCACTGGCAGGCGCGCGCCAACATCGGCTGGATCAGCGACGCGCGCTACCTCGACGACGCCAGCAACAACCTGAACAGTGGCGCCAACTCGTTCGTGCTCAGCGACATCGGCCTGTACGGCCGCGGCCGCGACTGGGACGCGTCGATCATGGCCGACCACTGGCAGCTGGCCGACTACACGCTGACCGACGCCAACCTGCCGTTCAACCGCCTGCCCCGCGCGCAGGTGCGCTGGCACAAGCGCTTCCTGCCGATGCTCGAGGCCGGCATCGCCGCCGAGGCCGTGCGCTTCGACCACGCCGAGTTCGCCGGCGGCAACCGCATCGACCTGCAGCCCTACCTCAGCCTGCCGCTGGAAGGCGACAGCTGGTTCATCAAGCCGACGTTCGCCTGGCGCTACACCGGCTACAACCTGGAGAAGGACCCGGCGCTGCCCGGGCGCGACGACAGCCCGACCCGCAGCCTGCCGGTCACCACGCTCGACGCCGGCCTGTACTTCGACCGCTCGGCGAACTGGGGCGGCGAGCGCTACCTGCACACCCTCGAACCGCGGATCTTCTACTTCAACGCCCCGTACCGCGACCAGAACGGCATCCCGCTGTTCGACACCCGGCCGCTGACCTTCGGCTGGGGCCAGCTGTTCCGCGACAACCGCTACTCCGGCGCCGACCGCCAGGCCGACGGCAACCAGCTGACCCTCGCGGTCTCGACCCGGTTCATCCGCGAAAGCGACGGCCGCGAGAAGCTCTCGGCCAGCCTCGGCCAGATCCGCTACTTCGAGGACTCGCGGGTCACGGTGCCGGGCGAGAACCCGGTCGAGCAGGGCAAGTCGGCCTGGGTGGTCGACACCAGCTACGCCCCGAACGACCGCTGGACCATCGGCGCCTCCTACCAGTGGGACCCGAAGGCCGGCCGCCGCGACCTCACCAGCATCCGCACCCGCTACCTCATCGGCGAGGACGGCATCGTCAACCTGAGCTACCGCTACCGCCGCGACCTGCTGGAGCAGGCGGACCTCTCCTTCCTGTACCCGATCAACCCGAACTGGAGCGTGGTCGGCCGCTACTACTACTCGCTGCGCGACCACCAGTTGCTGGAAGGCATCGCCGGCGTGCAGTGGGAAAGCTGCTGCATCGCGGTCCGCCTGGTCGGCCGCCGCTACCTGCGCTATCGCGGCGAGGAGCTCAACAACGCCATTCAGCTGGAGATCGAACTGAAGGGGTTAGGCTCCGCGGGTCCGGACACGGAAGGCCGGTTGCGCCGTGCTATCCTCGGCTATTACCGCGAGGATCTGTCCCTCGTGCCCCCGCCCCAGTCGCGCGGCGGCGAACTCCCCTCTTCCGACTCGATTCCATGATCCGACCGCTCCGCGCTCTCTTCGCCGCCCTCCTCCTGGTCGGCAGCTTCACCGCCCTCGCCCAGCAGCAGCCCCTGGACCGCATCGCGGCGGTGGTCGACGAGGACATCATCCTGCAGAGCGAACTGGATCGCGCCGTCGCCAACATCCGCGGCCAGTACGCCGGCCGCGAGGCCCAGCTGCCGCCGGCGGACGTGCTGCAGCGCCAGGTGCTGGAGCGCCTGATCCTGATGCGCCTGCAGACCGCGCGCGCCGACGCCACCGGCATCCGGGTCGCCGACGAGGAAGTCGACAACGCGGTCGCCGGGATCGCCCGCCAGAACAACCTCACGCCCGAGCAGATGCGCCAGCAGCTGGCCCACGACGGCATGACCATGGGCGACTTCCGCAGCTCGCTGCGCGACGAGCTCCTGGTCCAGCGCCTGCGCCAGCGGTTCGCCCAGAGCAAGGTCAGCGTCAGCGACGGCGAGGTCGACGCGGCCATGGCCGCCCAGGCCGGCGGCAACGCCCAGTACCGGCTCGCCCACATCCTGGTGGCGCTGCCCGAAGGCGCGACCGCCGAGCAGATCGCCACCGGCCAGAAGAAGATCGAGGGCATCAAGAGCCTGCTCGATCGCGGCGACATGGAATTCAGCGCCGCCGCCGTGCGCTATTCCGACAGCCCGAACGCGCTGGAAGGCGGCGATCTCGGCTGGCGCAGCCTCGACCAGATCCCGACCAGCTTCGCCGGCACCATCCGCAGCATGCAGCCCGGCCAGATCATCGGCCCGATCCGCGGCCCCAGCGGCTTCCAGCTGATCAAGCTGGAAGAGATGCGCAACAGCGACGCCGGCGGTACCGGCGCGGTGACGCAGTACCACGCCCGCCACATCCTGCTGCGGACCGAGGACGGCAAGGAAGACACCGCCGCCAAGGCCAAGCTCGACACGCTGCGCGCCCGGGTCGCGGGCGGCGCCGATTTCGCCCAGCTCGCCTCGGAGAATTCGCAGGACAACGCGAGCAAGGCCAAGGGCGGGGACCTCGGCTGGTTCGCGCAGGACGATTACGGCCCCGACTTCGGCACCCAGGTCGCCGCGCTGGCGGACGGCCAGGTCTCGGTGCCGTTCAAGACCCAGGCCGGCTGGCACATCGTCCAGCGCCTCGAAACCCGCCAGGGCAAGGCCAGCGACGAGAACCGTCGCGCCCAGATCCGCGAGAGCATCGGCCAGCGCAAGCTGGAAGACGAGTGGAACCGCTTCCTGCGCGAGATGCGCGGCGAGGCCTTCATCGACATCCGCAACGGCGGTACGCCGGCCGGCGGCTGAGCCATGGCGCGACGCCCGCGCCTCGCGCTGGTGCCGGGCGAGCCCGCCGGCGTCGGCCCCGAACTGGTCGTCCGCGCGGCCCAGCGCGACTGGGATGCCCGGCTCGTCTGCTACGGCGACCGCGACTGCCTGCTGCGCGCAGCCGAGGCCATCGGGCTGCCGCTGCGCCTGATCTCCCCGAACGACGACTCCGCTGCCGGCCCCGGCCGGCTGGCGCACGTCGAGATCCCGAACGCGGTCGCCGCCGCCTTCGGCCGGCCCGAGCCCCGCAACGCCCGCTCGGTGATCGCCGCGCTGGAGACCGCCGCCGGGGCCTGCCTGCAGGGCCTGTGCGACGGCATCGTGACCGGTCCCGTGCACAAGGCCGCAATCAACGCCGGCGGCCTGCCCTACACCGGCACCACCGAACTGCTGGCCGCCCAGGCCGGGCGCGAAGTGGTGATGATGCTGGCGAACGACATCGTCCGCGTGGCGCTGGCGACCACCCACCTGCCACTGCGCGCGGTGCCGGACGCGATCACCCGCGAGGGCCTCGAACGCACCCTGCGCATCCTGCACGCGGCCCTGCGCGAGGACTTCGGCATCGCCGCGCCGCGGATCGCCGTGCTCGGACTGAACCCGCACGCCGGCGAGGACGGTGTCCTCGGCCACGAGGAGGGCGAGATCATCGCGCCGCTGCTCGACACCCTGCGCGGCAAGGGATGGGACCTGATCGGCCCGCTGCCCGCCGACACCGCCTTCCTGCCGGCCAAGCTCGCCGGCTTCGACGCGGTGCTGGCGATGTACCACGACCAGGGGCTGCCGGTGCTGAAGTACAGCGGCTTCGAGCGGGCGGTGAACCTCACCCTCGGCCTGCCCTACCCGCGGGTCGCGGTGGACCACGGCACGGCGCTGGACCTCGCCGGCCGCGGCGTGGCCGACCCGTCCAGCCTGTTCGCGGCGATCGACACCTGCACCCGGTTGGCGAAGGCGCGGTTGATGCGCGCAGGGGACGACGCATGAACGACCACTTCGACCACGACGCGTCCTTCGTCCGCCCCGCCAAGAAGGCGCTGGGCCAGCATTTCCTGCACGAGCGCGGGGTCATCGACAAGATGCTGCTGGCGATCGATCCGCGACTGGGCGACCGGTTCGTCGAGATCGGCCCGGGCCAGGGCGCACTGACTTTTCCGCTGCTGGCGCGCCACGGCGCGCTGACCGCGATCGAGTTCGACCGCGACCTGCTCGCGCCGCTGACCGCACAGGCCCGCGCGCACGGCGAGCTGACGCTGGTGCATTCCGACGTGATGGATGTCGACCTGAGCGCGCTCGCGCGGGAAGTCGCCGGCGACGACCGCATCCGCCTGGTCGGCAACCTGCCGTACAACCTGTCCTCGCCGATCCTGTTCCATGCGCTGGACCATGCCGCGGCGATCCGCGACATGCACTTCATGCTGCAGAAGGAAGTGGTCGACCGCATGGCCGCCGCGCCGGGCGGCAAGGTCTACGGCCGGCTCAGCGTGATGCTGCAGGCCTATTGCCGCGTCACCGCACTGTTCAAGGTCCCGCCGGGCGCGTTCCGGCCGCCGCCGAAGGTCGATTCCGCCGTGGTGCGGCTGGTGCCGAAGGCGCCGGCCGAAATCGGCATCGCCGACCCGAAGCGCTTCGCGGACATCGTCCGCGCCGCGTTCGGCCAGCGTCGCAAGACCCTGCGCAACGCGCTCGGCGGCACCTGCACGGCGGAGGAGATCGCCGCGGCCGGCATCGACCCGCAGATCCGCGCCGAGCGGCTGGAAGTCGCCGATTTCGTGCGTCTCGCCAACCTGGCCCCGTCCACGGACTGAGAAGCCCGCCACGGAATCGCCGCAGGCACTACACTGTCGGCATGCAGGACACCCCGGAATTCGCCATCGCGATCGACGTCGCGACCCGCTATCTCGACGAGCAATCCCGCCCCGGCGAGGACCTCTACTACTTCGCCTACACCATCGGCATCCGCAACACCGGCGCACGCCCGGCGCAGCTGATCGCGCGGCGCTGGCGCGTGGTGGACGCGACCGGCGGGCTGCGCGAGGTCGAAGGCGAGGGCGTGGTCGGCGAACAGCCGCGGCTGCGACCGGGCGAGCGCTTCGAGTACACCTCGACCACGTTCTTCAACACCCCCTGCGGCACGATGGAAGGCGCGTACACGATGCGCGCCGACGACGGCACCGAGTTCGAGGCGCCGATCCCGGCGTTCGTGCTCTGCATCCCGCGGACGATCCACTGATGGCGGTCTGGGCGATCGGCGACCTGCAGGGCTGCTACGGCCCCACCCAGCGCCTGCTGGAGAAGATCCGCTTCGATCCGGCGCAGGACCGGCTGTGGTTCTGCGGCGATCTCGTCAACCGCGGCGGCGAATCGCTGGAGACGCTGCGTCTGGTGCATGCGCTGCGCGACCAGTGCACGGTGGTGCTGGGCAACCACGACCTGTCGCTGCTGGCGATCTCCGAACGCAGTCCCGAGGACCAGCGCAAGGTCAATCCCGACCTGCAGCGCGTACTGTTCGCCGAGGACCGCGACGCGCTGATCGGCTGGCTGCGCGAACGCCCGCTGCTGCACGTCGATCGCGACCTCGGCTGGATGATGCTGCACGCCGGCCTCGCGCCCAAGTGGGGCGTGTCCCACGCGGAAAGGCACGCGCGCGAAGTGGAACGCCGCCTGCAGAGTGACAGCCGCCGCAAGCTGCTGCGCAACATGTACGGCGATTTCCCGGCCTGGTCGCCGGCGCTGCGCGGCGTGGAGCGCGAGCGCGCGATCATCAACATCTTCACCCGCCTGCGCTACTGCTCGCCGCGTGGCCGCATCGCGTTCAACGAGAAGGGCGCGCCGGGCACGCAGGCGCCGGGACTGTATCCCTGGTATGCCGTGCCGGGCCGGGTCGAGCGCGACCTGAAGATCGTCTGCGGCCACTGGTCCACGCTGGGCCTGTTCATCGGCCATGGCGTGCACGCGATCGACACCGGCGCGGTCTGGGGCGGCAAGCTCACCGCGCTGCAGCTCGATACCAACGAATTGCGCATCGTGCAGGTGCCGGGCCGCGAAGTCGCCAACCCGGGCGTGGAACAGGACTGATGCCACGCCGCGGCGCCGACGCGTGGCTGTGCGTCGCGCTGCTCGGCGCCCTCGCGAGTGGCTGCGGCGACGGACATGGCGCCCCTGCGACCGCGCCTGTCGCCACGGCTCCCACGGTCGTCGTACCGCCTCCGCCTTCCCCCGTCCTCGTCGCCGCGGCGCGCAAGCAGATCGGCGTCACCGTGCGTTACGACCCGACCTACGTCGTGCTGCCCTACCCCGGCGGCGACGTGCCGCAGGACCGCGGCGTCTGCACCGACGTGGTGATCCGTGCCCTGCGCGCGAAGGAACTCGACCTGCAGCAGCGCGTGCACGAGGACATGCTGGCGCACTTCGACGCCTACCCGAAGAAATGGGGCCTGCGCGCGCCGGACGCGAACATCGACCACCGCCGCGTGCCGAACCTGCAGGTCTGGTTCGACCGCGAGGGCTGGTCGGTACCGGTCACCGACCGCGCACAGGACTACCGTCCCGGCGACATCGTCACCTGGACGCTGCCCGGCAACCTCGATCACATCGGCATCGTCGGCGATCGCCGCTCGCCGTTCTCGCACGTCCCGCTGATCCTGCACAACATCGGCCACGGCACCCGCGAGGACGACATCCTGTTCGCGTATCCGATCACGGGGCACTACCGTCCCGCCTTGCACCCGGATCTGTAGAGCGGAGCGCAGCTCCGCTGCTCCGTCTCCGGACAGGTGGGTAGCGGAGCTTCGCTCCGCTCTACCAAGGCCAGCAATCAGATGCGTTCGTAATCGACGAATTCGAAGGCAAACGCATGATGGCCGTCCGCCGCATGCGCCTCGCGCGCGACCGCGCGCCACTGCGCGGGATCGAACACGGGGAAGAACGCATCGGCATCGTCGACGACGGTATCGACATGCGTGAGATGCAGCCGCATCGCCCGCGGCAGCGCGAGCGCGTACACCTCGCCACCGCCGATGACGCACAGTTCGTCAGCGACGTCGTTCTCGACGAACGCGATCGCTTCTTCGAGCGAAGCGACCGCCTGCATGCCATCGAACGGCAGCTGGCCGCTGCGTGTGAGGACCAGATTGCGCCGCTTCGGCAGCGCGCGCCCCAGCGATTCCGCGGTCTTGCGGCCCATCAGCACCGGCTTGCCGAGCGTCAGTGCCTTGAAGCGTTTAAGGTCGTCCGGCAGATGCCATGGCAAAGCGTTGCCGCGACCGATGCCGTTGCGGCAATCGAGCGCGGCGACGAGGACGAGATCGACGCTCACACCGCCACCGGCGCCTTGATCACCGGGTGCGGGTCGTAGCCATCGATGGCGATGTCGTCGTAGGTGAAGCCGAAGAGGTCCTTCACCTCGGGATTCAGGCGCAGCGTCGGCAGCGGGCGCGGATCGCGCGACAACTGCTCGCGGACCTGATCGAAATGGTTCGCGTAGATGTGCGCGTCGCCGAGCGTGTGCACGAAGTCGCCGACGCCGAGATCGCACACCTGCGCGACCATGTGCGTGAGCAACGCGTAGCTGGCGATGTTGAACGGCACGCCGAGGAACAGGTCGCCGCTGCGCTGGTAGAGCTGGCAGCTGAGGCGGCCGTCGGTGACGTAGAACTGGAACATCGTGTGGCAGGGCATCAGCGCCATGTCGGGCAGGTCGGCGACGTTCCAGGCGCTCACGATCAGGCGGCGCGAATCGGGATTGCGCCGGATCTCGTCGACGACCCAGCGGATCTGGTCGATCTCGCCGCCGTCGGCGGTCGCCCAGCGACGCCACTGCTTGCCGTAGACCGGGCCCAGTTCGCCATCGGCGTCGGCCCATTCGTCCCAGATCGAGACCTTGTGGTCGCGCAGGTAGGCGACGTTGGTCTCGCCCTTCAGGAACCACAGCAGTTCGTGGACGATCGAGCGCAGGTGCAACTTCTTCGTCGTGACCAGCGGGAAGCCGTCGCGCAGGTCGAAGCGCATCTGGCGGCCGAACACGCTGCGCGTGCCGGTGCCGGTACGGTCGGCCTTGTCGCTGCCGTGTTCGATCACGTCGCGGAGCAGGTCGAGATAGGCCTTCATGCCGTGGCCTCCCGGGCGGTGGCGACCGGCGGCTGCGGCTGCAGCACCGGCGCGCGTCGCGACAGCCACAGCAGCACCAGTCCCAGCGCGACCAGCGGCAGGCTCAGCACCTGGCCCATCGTCAGCCAGCCGAAGGCCAGGTAGCCGATCTGCGCGTCGGGCAGGCGCACGAATTCGACGAGGAACCGGAAGCAGCCATACAGGAGCGCGAACAGGCCCGCCGTCGCGTAGCGCGGGCGCGGCTTGCGCGAGAACCACCACAGCACGCAGAACAGGGTCACGCCTTCCAGCGAGCACTGGTACAGCTGCGAGGGATGACGGGCCAGCGTGTCCAGCGTGCCGCTGGCGTGCATCGCCTGCAGCGTGGCGGCGTCGTACGCCTGCAGGTCTGGCTCGGCGTGCGGGAAGATCACGCCCCAGCCGCCGTGGGTGTACTTGCCCCAGAGTTCGCCGTTGATGAAGTTGCCGAGCCGGCCGAAGCCCAGCCCCGGCGGTACCAGCGGCGCCACGAAATCGACCACGTCGAAATAGTGCATGCGGTGCCTGCGCGCCCACCACAGCGAGGCGACCAGCACGCCGACCAGGCCGCCGTGGAAGCTCATGCCGCCTTCCCAGATGCGGAAGACCTGCATCGGATCGGCGATGTAGGCAGGCAGGTCGTAGACCAGGATGTAACCGATGCGCGCCCCGAAGATTACGCCGAGCATGCTGTAGAACAGCAGGTCGCCGTAGGCCTGCTCGTCCACGCCCGGCAGGCGTCCGGCCCGGATCCGGCTGCGGCCGAGGAACCAGGCCGCGGTGAAGCCGAGCAGGTACATCACGCCGTACCAGTGCACCGCGGGATGGAACGTGTTCCCGAACAGCGAGAACTCGGGGAACTGGACCATGATCGGGTCGAGCTGGGGCAGGAACGTCATTGGGGCTCGGGCGTCGGCGGAAGCCCGTATTGTGCCGGAGCGGGCCAGACGCTGCCCGCGGGCGCGGCGTTCAGTCGAGGATGCGCGGCAGGTCCGACAGTTCGTTGATGTCGCCCGCACCGTCGATGCGCGGAAAATGCGCCGCCAGCAGGTCGCCGGCGGCGGCCACGCCGCGCAGGACCGCGGTTTCCGGATCTCCGGCGGCCAGGCGCTCCTCCATCGCCAGGCAGACGCCCCGCCACTGCTCGGCGCTCACCGCGGCCAGGCCGCGATCGGCGACAATCTCGATCCGGCGATCGGCCAGCAGCAGGTAGATCAGCAGGCCGTTGTTCTCGCGCGTGTCCCACACGCGCAACTCGGCGAACGTCCGTTCCGCCCGCGCCCGCGCAGACAGGCCGGCCCGCAAGGCGGACCACGGCAGCGCCGCTTCCACCGCGAAGCACAGCTCGCCGCGATGCCGCGCCTCGTCGGTGGCGATCGCCGCGGCGATGCGTTCGAGCCGGTCCTGCGGGAACAGGCCATGCGCGGAGCGGGCGAAGAGATGGCGGAGGAGTCGCATCGGGCCGCCTACCAGCTTCCGGAGGCGCCGCCGCCCCCGCTGCTGCCGCCACCGCCCGACCAGCCGCCACTGTCGCCGCCGGACCAGCCACCGCTGTCGCTGCCCGACGACCAGCCGCCGCCGGACGAACCGCCGCCCCAGCTGCCCCAGCCGGAATCCCGTGCGAAACGGCCGCTGCGACCACCGATCGCACCGATCAGCAGGCCGGCGAGCGCGGCCACCGCGGTGATCGCCGGCGAGGACGTCATAGCCCAGGCGATCAGCCCGGCGGCGCCGGCGAACAGCGGAATCCGCACCAGGCGCGGCATCCAGCCGAGGAAGCCGCGCAGGAACAGCAACAGGAAGATCGGCAGGGCGAGGCCGTCGAACCCGGTGTCGCCACCGCCATCCGCGCTCGGTGCCATCGGCGCGGGCAGCGATTCGCCGTCGATCAGCCGCACCAGCTGCGCGGTGGCGTCGTCGAGGCCGCCGGCGAAGTCACCGGCGCGGAACTTCGGCACCAGGTATTCCTGGATGATGCGACCGGCGGCGATGTCCGGGATCGCGCCCTCCAGGCCATAGCCGGTCTGGATCCGCGCGCGGTGGTCGTCCTTCGCGACCAGCAGCAGCACGCCGTCGTCCACGCCCTGGCGGCCGAGCTTCCACTGGTCGTACACGCGCTGCGCGTACTGTTCGATGCTCTCCGGCGCGGTGGTCGGCACGATCAGGATCTGCAACTGGCTGCCCTTGCGCCGCTGCAGATCCAGCGCCTGCGCCTGCAGGCGGGAGACGTCGCCCGACGACAGCGTGCCGGTGGTGTCGACCACCGGTGCATCGAGCGCAGGGATCGGCGCCAGCGCTTCCGCCCGCGCGTGCGACGCGCCCAGCGCCAGCGCGAGGGCCAGCAGCACGGTGACGGCCGTGCGCAGGGCGTGCGTCATCGCGTTCACCGGGGCCTCCGCGCCGCGGTCAGCCGCCCGCAGGCTTGGGCGCGGTGCCGAAATCGACGGTCGGCGCGTCCTGGATCTTCGCTTCGTCCTCGACCGTGAAATTCGGCTTGGTCTCGTAGCCGAACATCTTCGCGGTGAGGTTCACCGGGAACTCGCGGATCGTGGTGTTGTAGGTCTGTACCGCCTCGATGTAGCGCTGGCGCTCGACGGTGATCCGGTTCTCGGTGCCTTCGAGCTGGGTCTGCAGGCCGATGAACACCTGGTCCGACTTCAGCTGCGGATAGTTCTCGCTGACCACCAGCAGCCGCGACAGCGCGCCGGACAGCTCGCCCTGCGCCTGCTGGAACTGCTTGAGCGAATCGGCGTCGTCGGGGTTCACCTGGATCTGCCCGACCCTGGCACGGGCTTCGGTGACGCCGAGCAGGACGGTCTGCTCCTGCTGCGCGTAGCCCTTCACCGTGGCGACGAGATTGGGGATGAGGTCGGCGCGGCGCTTGTAGACGTTGAGCACCTGCGACCACGACGCCTTCACCGCTTCGTCCTGGCGCTGGATCTCGTTGTAGCCGCAGCCGGACAGACTGGCGGCGAGCAGCACGGCGAGGAGGAATCGCATGGTGCGCATGGGCGGTCTCCGGCGGGTCGATGGCCCATTCCAGCACCGCCCTTCCCGCGACGCAACGCGGGCCGCGTTGCCGGGGCGGTCAGCTGCCCGGCGGCGGCGGGTGCGGCGGCCCCGCGTCCGGGCCGAGTACCGGCACGGGCTGCGGCGGCAGCGGCGCTCCCGGACCCGGCGGAAGGGGTCCGGGGAGGCCACCCGGCGGGACGATGGCAGGCACCGGCTGTTCTCCGGGATGCGCGGCGGGCACGAACGGGCGTTCGGGCAGACCGGGAGCGGGCTGCGGCGCCGCTGGCGGCGGCGGTGCGGCAGTCACCGGTTCGGGCGGCGGCGCCTCCGGCGCGCAGGCCGCAGCCGAGGCCATCAGCCCCAGCAGCAGCACGGCGCGCAGCCGGGAGACGGCGGTCATTCCGGCTGGCCCCGTTCGCGGGCGCGCTTCTTCGCCCACAGGTTCAGCGACTCGACCGCCGCGGAGAAGCCCATCGCGAAGTAGATGTAACCCTTGGGCACGTGCGCCTCGAAGCCTTCGGCGACCAGGAACACGCCGACCAGCACGATGAAGGCCAGCGCCAGCATCTTGATCGTCGGATTGTTGTCGATGAAGCGGCCGATCGGCGTCGCCGCCCACAGCATCACGCCCACCGCCAGCAGGATCGCGCCGACCATGACCGGCTTCTGGTTGGCCATGCCCACCGCGGCGATCACCGAATCCAGCGAGAACACGATGTCGATCACCGCGATCTGCGCGATCACCGCCCAGAACGCGCTCTTGGGCTTGGTGTCGATGTCCTCGGCTTCGCCCTCGCCGGCGATGATGTCGCGGATCTCGCCGTAGCCCTTCACCACCAGGAACACGCCGCCGAGGATCAGCACCAGGTCGCGGACGGAAATGCCCTGCCCGAACACCGAGAACAGGTCCTGGGTCAGTCCGGCCAGCCAGGCCAGCGTCAGCAGCAGGCAGATGCGGGTGACGCAGGCGACCGCGATACCGAACTTGCGGGCTTTCTCCCGCCGCTCGTACGGCAGCTTGGAGACGGCGATCGAGATGAACACCAGGTTGTCGATGCCCAGCACGATCTCGATCGCGCTGAGGGTGAAGAGGGTGATCCACGCCTGCGGATCGGAAAGCAGTGCCAGCATCGTCTTCGGTTCGGTTCCGGGAGGGCCGCGCGTCGGCGCGGACGAAAGGTCGGAGGTCGCCGCCGGTCAGGGGCGGCGGCCGCTCAGAGGTAACGCTCGCCGAGGATCAGGCCCCAGACCAGCAGGACGTTCATCATCAGCACGAACACCGCCGCCGAGCCCATGTCCTTGGCGCGGCCGGCCAGTTCGTGGAACTCGGGGCCGTAGCGTTCGATCACCGCCTCGACCGCGGAGTTCAGCAACTCGGCGCTCAGCACCAGCAGGCAACTGCCGATCAGCAGCACCCGCTCGATGGCGTCACCGCCCAGCCACCAGGCCAGCGGCGCCAGCACCACCAGCAGGTAGACCTCCAGCCGGAACGAAGACTCGTGCAGCCAGGCGGCGCGCAGGCCCTGCCAGGACCACTTCGCGGCCTTGAAGATCCGGGCCGGCGTGCGCGGCAGGTGTCCCGTCTGGTCGGCCATGTCAGCGGACTCCCGCGCTGCGGCGGCCAACGGGGCGGAGCGGAGCGGTGACCGGCATCGGAGGCGCGACTCGGCGGAGATGGCCGGGCATTCTGCCACAAAGGGTCCGGCGGACCGGACGACGGGCATTCAGGCGGCGGCGCCCAATCGCGGGTCCGACGCCAGGGTCAGCTCGACGATCAGGCCGCCCCCGATGCGGTTGTGGAGGACCAGCCCGCCGCCGTGGACCGCCGCGACCCGCGCCACGCTCGCCAACCCGAGGCCGCTGCCCGGCGTCCCGCGGGCGGCGTCGACCCGGTGGAACGGCCGCCCCAGCCCGGTCAGCGCCGCCTCGGGCACGCCGGGGCCGCGATCCATCACGC
>JAEWNA010000363.1 GCA_023392975.1 Pseudomonadota bacterium
GCGCAGCGGCCCGCGCGGGGCCTCGGCGCAGGCGGCGGCGATGTGGCCGAAGGTGTCGGCCCCGGCGTCGCCGTAGGCGGCGGCATCCGGCGCGGCACCCAGGCCCAGCGAATCGAGCACGACCCAGACGGCACGCGGCATGGCAGCGTCCCCCCGCTCAGGCGGCCGGCGCGGCGAGCGCGGCGACGATGTCGGCGAACAGGCCGCTGGCGCCGATGCGGAAGCGCTCCGGCGTCACCCACTCGGTGCCCAGCCGGTCTTCGGCCAGCACGACATAGGCCTGCGCCGCGGCCAGCGTACGGATGCCCCCGGCCGCCTTGAAGCCGCACAGGCCGCCGCCGGCCGCGATCTCGTCGAGCATGATCGCGGCGGCGTCGAGCGTGGCGTTGATCGCGACCTTGCCGGTCGAGGTCTTCAGGAAATCCACGCCCGCGGTCAGGCCGATGCGGCAGGCGGCGCGGATGCGCGCCGGCGACGCGAGTTCGCCGGTCTCCAGGATCAGCTTGAGCGTCGTGCGCGTGCCGCAGACTTCGCGGCAGGCGTCGACGCCGCGGCGCGCGGCGTCGGTGCGGCCCTCGATCAGCGCGCGGTACGGCAGCACCAGGTCGATCTCGTCGGCACCCGCGGCGATCGCGCGCCGGGTCTCGCGGACGATGCGCGCGGCATCGTCGCCGCCGTCGGGGAAGTTCACCACCGTCGCGACCTTCACGCCGGTGTCGGCCATGGCCTCGCGTACCGCCAGCACGTATTCCGGGTAGACGCACAGCGCCGCCGGCAGCCCGGCGGGCAGGCGCGCGGAGGCGCACAGCGTGCGGATCGCGGCGGGCGTGTCGTCCTCGCCGAGGCTGGTGAGATCGAGCAGCGGCAGCAGGCGCGCGGCGAGGGTAGCGGGCGGAGGCGTGGACACGGCGGCGGATCCCTGCGCAGGAACGAGGGCGACAGCCTAGTCAGCCCGGCGGCGCCCCGACTTGATCATGCGCAAGACAGGCGTCGCGCGACCCCTGCCTGCCGCCCCTCAGCCCGCCACCGTCACCCGCCAGCCGTCGCCGGTCTCGGCCCAGTCGATCTCCACCGGCAGGAACTTCTCGATCAGCCGCGCGTTGCTCGACAGGTGGTCGCTGATCGCCGCGGTCGTGAACGTGCCGCCGCCGGCCAGCGCCATCGGCAGCAGCAACTGGTCGGACAGGTGCTCGCCGACGCAGGCGCGGCCATCGAGATACGCCTTCACCTCGGCTGCCAGACGCTCCGCCACCGACTCCGCCGACAGCCCGCGCTCGCCGTGGCCGGTGAACACCTCGACGTGATGCGCATGGCGCACGTGCACCAGCAGCGCGTTGCCGGGGCCGATCGACGGCCGCACCTGGCGCTGGTGCAGCGCGGTCGCCGGCAGCTTCAGCCGCCGCGCCAGCGTCTCCAGTTCGCGCGTGCCGATGCCGGCGGCGAGCCCGGACAGCAGCGCCGTCGCTTCGATGGATTGCAGTTCGCCGCGCGCTCCGAAGTCGAGCTGCGCCAGCGTCGGCGCCGGCTGCACGACCGCATGCGCGATGCCGCCGCCGGCCGGGAAGAAGCCGGGACGCTCGACGGCCAGCGTCGCCTCGATCCCGAACCGCCGCAGCGACGGCAGGTAGGTGTCGACGAGGAAGTCCGCGCTCGGCGCCAGCGGATTGTGGGTGCCGCCCTCCAGCCGCAGCCGCGACGGCCGCGCGCAGCGCCACAGCGGCGGCAGCACGGTCTGCAGCACCAGCATCGCCGACCCGGCGCTGCCGGTGGCGAACGCGTAGTCGCCGGCCGTCACCGGGCCGGGCGTGAAGCGCAGCGTGGTCGCGCCCAGCACAGCGCCTTCGACGAAGGCGTTGCCGACCTTCGCCGCGGCATTGACGGCCGTGAGGTGCTGGCGCATCAACCCCGGCTTCGACCGCTGCGCGCGGATGCGCGTCATCGCGAAGGCGATGCCGGTGCACAGGCTGAGGCTGAGCGCGGTCCGCAGCAGTTGTCCGCCGCCGGCTGCGCCGTCGAGTTCGATCATGTCCATGGGTCGCGTTGTCTTGCGTGTATGCAGGATTGTCTGAATTTCGAGTCAGTCGCTCGTCGAGGCAACGAGGCCGATGATTCGATCGGTGTCGGTCGCATGCGCGGTCCAGAAATAAGTGCCCCACCAATCCCGGCCTTCTTCGAAGTAGCTCGAAGAGGAATCGCTCCAGCGAAAGATGGCACAGTCGCCGCGCAAGCCGTCGAACAGCATATCCAGCCACTCGAAGAATGCGTCGCTCTGTTCGACCGCCGTTCCCGACAGTGGATACGGTGGGTCAAGATAGGCATGAGATAAGGTCCCATGCCATTGCCACCCTTCGGGGAGCAGCACACGATTCTCCGGGCTTTCCGTGTCGCCGGACCAGAACATGTCGCCTCGATGATGCGGGGCTCTACCCCGTACCAGCAGGCGACGACCGACGAGGTCACATCCGCAACCCAGAAACTCGTCCTTTTTGATCAGCTCACCCCCACCGAGTTCTTCGGAATTGATTTCCATCCTCGGAAGAACTTCGCGCGTCTTGCAGGAAAATTGAGGGAGCACCGCAACCCTGTCCCAATAGGCGTCGTAGGTTTCCTTGACGGATTCGAGCGTCGCCAGTGCCGCAGCGCGATGCACACCGCGGCAGTGCCCATCTGCGCCTTCCAGTGCGAACGGCACGCATTCGAGCACAACACCCAATGCCTTCCAACGTGCCATCAAGCTGTCGAATTCTGGATTTTCGATCCGTTTCACTGCTTCTCTCCTCATGAAAGAGACGTTGTCCACGCCCGCACCAAGCACGGGCAACGCTCACCCCTTCACACACACCACCTGCCGCAGCGTATGCACGATCTCGACGAGGTCGGCCTGCGCCGCCATCACCGCGTCGATCGGCTTGTACGCGGCCGGCGACTCGTCGACCACGTCGGCGTCCTTGCGGCATTCCACGTGCGCGGTCGCCTTGATGTGGTCGTCGAGCGTGATCAGCTTCTTCGCCTGGGTGCGGCTCATCACGCGGCCGGCACCGTGGCTGCAGCTGCAGAAACTGTCCTCGTTGCCGAGGCCGCGCACGATGAAGCTCTTCGCGCCCATGCTGCCCGGGATGATGCCCAGCTCGCCCTTGCGCGCGCTCACGGCGCCCTTGCGGGTGACGTGCACGTCCTTGCCGAAGTGGTGCTCGCGCTGCACGTAGTTGTGGTGGCAGTTCACCGCCTCGGCCTGCGCCTCGAAGGGCTTCGCGATCACCGTGCGCAGCGCCTCGACGACGTGCCGCATCATGATCTCGCGGTTCATGCGCGCATAGCGCTGCGCCCAGTCCACCGCGAACACGTAGTCGGCGTAGTACTGGCTGCCTTCCGGCAGGTAGGCGAGGTCCTGGTCGGGCAGGTTGATCATCCAGCGGCGCATCTCCTGTTTCGCCAGCTCGATGAAGTGCGAGCCGATGGCGTTGCCGACGCCGCGCGATCCCGAGTGCAGCATCACCCACACGCGATCCGCCTCGTCCAGGCACAGCTCGATGAAGTGGTTGCCGGTGCCGAGCGTGCCGAGGTGCTTGAACTGGTTGGTGTTCTTCAGGCGCGGGTGGCGCTCGCAGATCTTCTCGAAGTCCGCGACCAACTGCGACCAGCCCTCGACCGCCAGCGCCGGCGGCGTGTCCCACGCGCCCTTGTCGCGGCCACCGCGTGCGGGGCTGCGGCCGTGCGGCACCGCGCGCTCGATCGCGCTGCGCACGCCGGCGAGGCTGTCGGGCAGGTCGCTCGCGACCAGCGTGGTGCGCGCCGCGATCATGCCGCAGCCGATGTCCACGCCCACCGCGGCGGGCACGATCGCGCCGATGGTCGGCACCACCGAGCCCACGGTCGCGCCCTTGCCGAGGTGCACGTCGGGCATCACCGCGATCCAGCGATGGATGAAGGGCAGCTTCGCGATGTTCTGCAGCTGCTTGCGCGCCTCGTCCTCCAGCGGCACGCCGCGGGTCCACAGCTTGATCGGCGCCGAACCCGGCTCGTGGAGGATGTCGTGGGTCAACGGTTGCATGGCGGAATCCTCGCATGGCGAAAAAAAGGGAGGCGGGACCGGGCGCCGTGGACGGCCATGCCGTCCGCCGATGGCTGCGCCCGGCCGGCCCCATTGCCGGCCGGGACTGTGCCCTGGCCTCGCCTCGATCGAGACGATCCCGTCGGCCCGGTGCCACGTTTGCGCATGGCGTCCCGGCCTTCGGGATGGCATGGACAAGGCAATCCTCGTGCCAACGTCATCCAGGACGCTTCAACATCTTGTTTTTAATGGAATTACTGTTCAATTCGCCGAAAATCCGGAACCGCCGATTTCTGTATTTCGTATATGATTGGATCGTTTTCTATCGGATTGGATCATGCGCAAACCGCAGGTGGTGTTCGGCATGCTCGGCACCCAGATCGACGCGGGCATCGGGCCCGGCCGTTGGGAGAAGTGGCGGCCGACGGTGTCGCTGGGCCAGCACGAGGACTTCGTGGTCGACCGGCTGGAGCTGCTGGTCGACGAGCGTCGCTACAGCCGGCTCGCGCAGCAGGTGCAGGAGGATTTCGCGCAGATCTCGCCGGAGACCGCGCTCCATCGCCACGACACCTACCTCGCCGATCCCTGGGACTTCGAAGGCGTCTACGCCACGCTCCACGACTTCGTGCACGGCTACACCTTCCGTCCGGACGACGAGGACTACTACATCCACATCACCACCGGGACCCACGTCGCGCAGATCTGCTGGTTCCTGTTGGCGGAAAGCCGGCTGTTCCCGGGCCGACTGCTGCAGACCTCGCCGCCGCGCAAGCAGGGCGGCGGCGATCCGGGCAGCTTCGCGGTGATCGACCTCGACCTCTCGCGCTACGACCGCATCGCGCAGCGGTTCGCGCAGCAGCGGCTGGAGGATCGCGACCTGCTCAAGAGCGGCATCGCCACTCGCAACGCGGCGTTCAACCGCATGATCGAGCAGATCGAGACGGTGGCCACGCGTTCGAAGGCGCCGATGCTGCTGATGGGCCCCACCGGCGCCGGCAAGAGCCAGCTGGCGAAACGCGTGTTCGAGTTGAAGAAGCAGAAACATCAATTGCCGGGGCGCTTCGTCGAGGTGAACTGCGCCACGCTGCGTGGCGACGGCGCGATGAGCGCTCTGTTCGGCCACGTGAAGGGCGCATACACCGGCGCCGGCAGCGATCGCGCTGGCCTGCTGCGTTCGGCCGACAAGGGCCTGCTGTTCCTCGACGAGATCGGCGAACTCGGGCTCGACGAACAGGCACTGCTGCTGCGCGCGCTGGAGGAGAAGCGTTTCCCGCCGGTCGGCAGCGACCGCGACGTGGAAAGCGATTTCCAGCTGATCGCCGGCACCAACCGCGACCTCCAGGACGCGGTGGCGCGCGGCCGCTTCCGCGACGACCTGCTGGCGCGGCTCAACCTGTGGACCTACCGCCTGCCCGGGCTGGCGGAGCGCCCGCAGGACATCGAGCCCAACCTCGACTTCGAGCTGGAGCGCTGGTCGCGCGAGCAGGGTGGGCGCATCGCGTTCAACCGCGAGGCGCGCGAACGCTACCTGCGCTTCGCGACCTCGTCCGATGCCACGTGGACCGGCAATTTCCGCGATCTCGGCGCCTCGGTGATGCGCATGGCGACGCTGGCCGAAGGCGGCCGAATCGGCGTGGCGCTGGTCGAGGAAGAGATCGCCCGGCTGCGTGCACTGTGGCGGCCGCCCGCGCAGGCGTCCGTCCTCGACGCGCTGCCGGGCGTCGATGCCGACACGCTCGATCGCTTCGATCGCGTGCAGCTGGAAGACGTCGTGCGGGTCTGCACGCGGGCGAAATCGATGTCCGAGGCCGGCCGCCAGCTGTTCGCCGTCTCGCGCGCGCAGCGCAGCAGCACCAACGACGCCGACCGCCTGCGCAAATACCTGGCGAAGTTCGGGCTGGACTGGGCGGCGGTGAAGGACGCGGGCGGCTAGGCCGCGCTGCGCGTCAGGCGCGGCGCTGGCGGCCGTCGCCGGCGGAATCGCCGCCGTGGGCGAGGCGCAGCAGTTCGGGAATGTTGAGGATCTCGACCCGGCGGCCGGTGACGGCGATGACGCCGTCGTCCTGCAGGCGGCTGAAGCCGCGGCTCACCGTCTCCAGCGCGAGGCCGAGGAAGCGCGCGATGTCCTCGCGGCTCATCGGCAGCTGGAACTGGCGATCGGACTGGCCGACGTTGCGGTAGCGCTCGCCCAGGCTGTGCAGGAACAGCGCGATGCGTTCGTTGGCCTGGCGGCGGACGAGGATGCCGAGGTGGTCGTGGTCGCGGCCGACGCTCTGGCCGATCACGCGCAGCAGCTGCTGCTGCAGGCTGGGGATCTGCGCGGCGACGGTGGACAACTGGTCGTACGGAATCTCGCAGACGTTGCCCGCGGTCAGGGCCACGCCCTCGCAGCGATGCTCGCCGCTGCCCAGCGCGTCGAGGCCGATCAGTTCACCCGGCAGATGGAAGCCGAGCACCTGCTCCTCGCCGTCCTCGCTGATGCTGACCGACTTGAACGCGCCGTCGCGGGTGACGTAGACCGCCGCCAGCGGATCGCCCAGCCGGAACAGGCGCTCGCCGCGGGCGATGGGCCGGCGGCGCTGGACGATCTGGTCCAGCCGCAGCATCTCGTCGTTGCCGATGCCGCCCGGCAGGCACAGCTGGCGCACGGAACAGTACGTGCAGCCGCGGCGCAGCTGGATCAGGTCTAGGACGGGAGAGTCGCTCATGCGGCCGCTAGTGTGCCACGTGTGAGGCCCGGGTCGAATCCGACTTCCGTCCCAGCCCGTCCGGGCGCCGACCCGGGACCGGGCGCCGCCGGGCGCGAATCCCTTATACTGCGCCGATTGTGCGTCGCTTCCGGCGCACTGGCGCCACGGCGCCAGCTCCGTCTTCCGTTTCTCAATTTCGTTCCCGCGGGTGAGTCGTGCGCAACTACGATCTGGATTTCCTCAAGCGCTTTTCCATGGTCATCGCCTTCCTGGCGGCGGTGACGCTGGGCCTGATCCTGTTCGCCCACTACCTGCAGAAGGAAGTGCCGCAGACCGCCAACCCGGTCCAGGCCGCCCGTACCGAGGCCCGCATCGCCCCCACCGGCGAGGTCTATGCCGGCGCCACCGGCGCG
The DNA here is from genome assembly GCA_023392975.1 of Pseudomonadota bacterium. Classification (GTDB taxonomy): domain Bacteria; phylum Pseudomonadota; class Gammaproteobacteria; order Xanthomonadales; family Xanthomonadaceae; genus Lysobacter_I. The sequence continues at coordinate 7,155 of JAEWNA010000363.1, forward strand.
GCCCAGCAGGCCGCCGCCGCAGAGGCGGCCAAGGCCGCCGCCAGCGCGGAAGTGGCCTACGGCGGCACCACCGACGGCAGCGTGATCTTCGGCAACCTCTGCGCCGGCTGCCACAAGTCCGGTGCCGGCGGCGCGCCCAAGCTCGACGCCGCCGGGTTCGGTGCCCGCGCCGCCAAGGGCAAGGACCTGCTGTACCAGCACGCGATCGAAGGCTTCCAGGGCACCGCCGGTGTGATGCCCGCCAAGGGCGGCAACCCGGCGCTGACCGACGAGCAGGTCAAGGCCACCGTCGACTGGATGCTCGGCCAGGTCGGCAAGTCCTGAGCCCGGACGTCCGCCCCACCGCTTCCGCAACGCCGCCTCCGGGCGGCGTTCGTCTTTCCGCTTCCCGGAGTGTCGCCATGGTCCATCGCGCCCGCCCGCTTCCCCTCCTCGCCACACTGCTGCTGGCCTGTGCCGTCCAGGCGCAGACACCGGCCCCGGCGCCGATCAGCACGGTTCAAGGACGCGAGGCGCGCAGCCAACAGGTCGGCCACGACGTGACTGTCGCAGGCGTGGTCACCGCGATCCGCAGCGACGGCTGGTTCGTGCAGGACGGCGGCGACCGCGATCCCGCGACGTCCGACGCCCTGTTCGTCGTCGGGCTGCCGGCGCCCGCCATCGGCGAACGGGTCCGGGTCCACGGCACCGTCGCCGAACAGGACACCGGCCGCGGCACCCGCACCGCGCTGCAGGCCGTGGACGTGGCCGAACTCGGCCGTGGCCGGCTGCCGAGGCCGGTCGTGCTGCGCACGGTGCCGGAGGACTGGGGTCGCTACGCCGGCATGCGCGTCCGCATCGCCGCGCCGCTGACCGTCGCCGGCAGCGATCGCATCGACAAGTACGGCGAAATCGCGCTCAATTTCGGCGATCGCCTGCGCACGCCCAGCGACGCCGCACGTCCCGGCGAGGCCCTGCAGCGCATCGCCGCGGACAACGCCCGGCGCACCCTGCTGCTGGACGACGGCAGCGACGCCGAACACCCGGCGAACGTCGCCTGGCTGCCGGCCAGCGGCGCCCCGCGCGCCGGCACCCGCGTGCGCGGGGCCGAGGGCGTGATCGACGAACGCCACGGTGCGGTCCTGCTGCTGCCCGCCGCCGCCCCGCGTTTCGTCCGCCCTGCGACGCCGCGCCCGCCGCAGGTCGGCGGCGACCTGCGCGTGGCCGGGTTCAATCTCGAGAACTTCTTCAACGGCGACGGCCACGGCGGCGGTTATCCGACCCCGCGCGGCGCCCGCAGCGAGGCCGAGCACCAGGCCCAGCAGGCGCGCCTGGTGGCGACCATCCGCGGCCTCAAGCCCGACGTCGCGGCGCTGATGGAGCTGGAGAACGACGGCTTCGGGCCGGATTCGGCGCTGGCGCAACTGGTCGAGGCGCTGAACGGCGCCGGCGACGGCGACTGGCGTTTCGTCGCCACCGACGCCGACCAGGGCACGGACGCGATCCGGGTCGGGCTGATCTATCGCGCCTCGCGGGTGCAGCCGGTCGGCGCCGCCGCGACCCTGACCGACGACCTGTTCGGCAGCCGCAGCCGACCGCCGCTGGCGCAGAGCTTCCGCGCCGGCGACGGACCGGTGTTCACGGTGATCGCCAACCACTTCAAGTCCAAGGGCTGCGGCGGCGCGACCGGCGACGATGCCGACCGCCACGACGGCCAGGGCTGCTGGAACGCCGCCCGCACCGCGTCCGCGCGCCGGCTGGACGCCTGGCTGCGTACCGACCCCACGCACTCCGGCAGCGATCTGGCGATGATCGTCGGCGATCTGAACGCGTACTCGAAGGAAGATCCGGTGCAGGCGCTGGTCGACGCCGGCTGGCGCGACGCCTTCGCCGGACAGCGCGAGACCCCGTACAGCTACGTCTACGCCGCCCAGACCGGTCGTCTCGACCACGCGCTGCTCAGCCCAGCCCTGGCCGCACGGCTGGCCGGCGCGGCGGAATGGCACGTCAACGCCGACGAGCCGGACAGCCGCGGCTACCAGACGCATCCGGAGGACCATTCGCCACGGCGCAGCTCGGACCACGACCCGCTGGTGGTCGGCTTCCGCCTGCGGCGGCCCTGAGGGGCGGGTCATCGCGCCGGGGGGCTTTCCCCGACTTCGCCCCCTCCCCAACCCTCCCCTTCGCCTCCGGCGAAAGGGAGGGCGTGGACCCCGGGCGGTGCTGCCTGCGGCCTCCTCCCCTTGCGCATAGCGCAGGGGGAGGTCGGGAGGGGGTCGCGTCACCCGCCGGCCGAGGGCCCCGGACCGACCCCACCCGCCCCGCCCGGTATCATGGCGTGATGACGTCCCCCGCCTTCCCCGACACCGCGACCACGCTGACCCTGCCCGGCCCTGCCGGCGGGCTGGAGGTCGCGGTGGATCCACCCGAGGCCGACGTCCCGGCACAGCCGGTGGTGGCGGTACTCTGCCATCCGCTGCCGACCGAGGGCGGGACCATGCACAACAAGGTCGTGACCATGACCGCCCGCGCCCTGCGCGAGCTGGGCGCGACCACGGTGCGCTTCAACTTCCGCGGCACCGGCGCCTCCGAGGGCGCGTTCGACCATGGCGACGGCGAGGTCGAGGACCTGCGCGCGGTCGTGGCCTGGGTCCGCGCGGCCCGGCCGGGCGACGCGCTGTGGCTGGCCGGCTTCAGCTTCGGCGCCTACGTCAGCCTGCGCGCGGCGGCGGACCTGCAGCCGGCACTGCTGCTGTCGATCGCGCCGCCGGCCGGGCGCTGGGACTTCGATCGTATCGTCACCCCGACGATGCCGTGGCGGGTGCTGCAGGGCGAGGAAGACGAGGTGGTCGACCCGCAGGCGGTCTACGACTGGTTCGACAAGGTCGCCGCCCACCATCCCGACGCCGAGCTGGTGCGGATGCCCGAGACCAGCCACTTCTTCCATCGAAAGCTGATGGACCTGCGCGGGGCGATCAAGCACTTCGCGCAGCCGTACCTGCCCGAACCGCCGGTCGATCCCGCCGGATGAGCGACGCGCCGCTGCCCTCCGCGCGCTACGCCGAAGGCGTGGCCCGCGGCGACTGGAACGACGACCCCGCGCAACATGCGGCGCTGGCTGTGCTGGATCGCCTGCACGCGACGCTGGCGACCCCGCCGCCGCGCAAGGGCCTGCTCGACGCGCTGTTCGGCAAGCCGGTGACGCCCGGGCCGCGCGGGCTGTACCTGTGGGGCGGCGTCGGCCGCGGCAAGACCTTCCTCATCGACCTGTTCTACGCCGGCCTGCCGATCGCGGAAAAACGGCGCACCCACTTCCATCGCTTCATGCGCGACGTGCACGAGCGCCTGCGCGCGCACGCCGGCGAGCGCGACCCGCTGGCGGCGATCGCCCGCGAGTGGCGCGCGCAGCTGCGCGTGCTGGTGCTCGACGAGTTCTTCGTCAGCGACATCGGCGACGCGATGCTGCTGGGGCGGCTGCTCGAACGCCTGTTCGACGAGGGCGTGGCGCTGGTGACCAGTTCGAATGCCGAGCCTTCCGAGCTGTACAAGGACGGCCTGCAGCGCGCGCGCTTCCTGCCGGCGATCGCGCTGATCGAACGCCACTGCGAGGTCGTGCACCTGCTCAGCGACCACGATTACCGCCTGCGCGCGCTGGTACGCTCGCCGGTGTATCGCGCGCCGCTGGACGACGAGAGCGACCGCTGGCTCGACGAACGTTGGCACGCGCTGGGCGGCGACAACGACCATCGCGACGCCGGCATCGTGGTCGAGGGTCGGCGCATCGCGGTGCGCGCCCGTACCCGCGGCATGGCCTGGTTCGATTTCGCCGCGCTGTGCGAAGGCCCGCGCGGCAGCGCCGACTACATCGAGATCGCGACCGAGTTCCACACGCTGCTGCTCGGCGGCATCCCGGCGTTCGATGCGCGCGGCGACGACGCGGCCCGGCGGTTCGTCACGCTCATCGACGAACTCTACGACAGGCACGTCAACCTGGTCTGCACCGCGGATGCCGCGCCCGCCGCGCTGTATCGCGGCGAACGCCTGGTCGGCGCGTTCGAGCGCACCGCCTCGCGCCTGATCGAGATGCAGGGCGAGGACTATCTCGCGCGGGCGCACCGCAGCTGAGCGCGCTCAGCGCGTCGGCACGCTCGTCTGCTGCGCAGGCTGCGCGACCGCCGCCTGCGGCTGTTCGCGCTGCAGCTGCGCCAGGTTCTGCTCCAGCGGCTGCTCCGCGGCCGCCGCCTTGTCGAGATAGCTCGTCTTCGCCTGCGGCGTCGACGGGTCGCCCTGGACGGCGATCAGCCCCTTGCCGTCGCGGCTCGCCAGCACCGCATCGACCCGGTCCAGGCCATCGTGCTGCGCCTTGACCGCCATCGCCGCGGCGACCGCGTTGAACTGCTCGCGATTGCCCAGCGCCACGGTGCCGGCGCCGAGTTTCTCCAGCGCGGACACCGATTGCAGGTAGAGCGCCGGCGCCGGTTCTGCGACGCGCGGCGCGGCGCCTTCGATCGGCGAGACGGGCGCCTTCGGCGCTGCAGGCTTCGGACTGGTGTCGGTGATCCCCGAGCCCGGCGGAAACGCCACCTTGCCGTCCAGGCCCAGTTCCTTGAGGTTCACGCGGACCTCGGGGGGCGTGTACTTCGGATCCTTGGCCGCCGCCGCGGACTGGGCAGCGCCTTCCACGTCGACCGCCCGCTGCAGCGCGCGCACCCCGTAGATCTGCTGGTATCCGTTGGCGTCGTAGAAGTGCTTGGCCATCGCTTCGACATTCGCCTTGGTCGGCGCGATGTGCCCTTCCTTGTCCACGGTCAGCCCGGCCTTCGGCGCGAACGTCTGCTTGGGCGGCGTGCCGGAGACGTCGAAATACTGCTCCATCTGGTCGCTGGAGTGGTACAGCTTTTCGTACAGCTCGCCCGGCTTCGCCGACGGATTCTGCTTGCGGACGTGCGCCGCGAGCGCATTGAATCCGCCGATCTGGTCGGTCGCCTCGCGCAGCCGTTCGCTGGCGTTGTGGGTCTTGATGACGTTCGTGTAGTCGTGCGGGGACGGGCCCTTCGCGATCTTCTCCAGGCTGGCGTCGAACGCCTTGTCCGCCTTCTCGATCGACTGCTTGTTGACCGCATGCGCCGACTCGTGGGTCACGACCATCCGCATCGTGTTCGACAGCTGCGCATTCTTGTCGATCAGGTCGAGGATGCCGACCGGCAGCACCATGCTCTTGGTCGTCGGGTCGTAGCCTCCGAGCACGCCCGCGGGCAGGCCGACGGGCAACGGCCCGATCTTGTCGAGATTGCCCTTGTGGATCGCATCCAGCAGGTTCGCCTTGAGCGTGGGCGTGTCGTTGACCAGGTCCCGGAAATTCTTGCCGGCCGCGGGATTGCCTTTCTCGAAATCGGCGATCAGCGCTTCGAGTTTCTTTTCGTCCTTCGTCGCCATCTCGCTCTCCTCACGCGTACGCGCTGATGATGAGTTTCGAGAGGCACGCCGGGCCGGCCGACGGATCGACCTTGCCGACCGTGTAGGCCATCACGCCGATGTTGTCGCGGGTGAAATACCAGCCCTCCACGCCGCGATAGCCTTGCAGCGGCTTTCCGGTGTAACCCGCGGCGATGAGCGCCCTGGAGTAGTCGTCGAAGCCGGGTGTGCAGATCGGCGTCGGATCGGCGTGGTCCCGCGTGGTGTCGTCGAAGGAGAACCGCAGGCTGTTCGGCTTTTCCCCCTGCTTCTCCGGCGTGGAGACGAGGCTGTACGACCACGCGTCCGTGAGCTTGCCGCCGAAGCCGTAGATGTTGCGGTCGTCGGGATTGAACTCGACCTTGAAGCCCGTCTCCTGCTCGATGCGTTCCGGCGAGAGATCGCGGGCGTCGTGCAGGTTCCCGATCAGTTTCAATACGCGCCGACCGATCTCGTCGGCAGTCACGGAAGCGTCGGTGACGGTCATGGGGAGCTCCTGGGCTACGCGGGGCGTGGAAGACAGGGACGTACAGCCGGAGACGACGATCAGCGCAGCGATCGAGGCAAGCGGTGATCGGACAGTGGCGGATCGCGTGGCCATGGCACCTCCGGATGTGCGCGTCGGGCGCGGGAACGACATCGCGCAGCGCCGACGGGGGTCGCCCCTGTCGAGGATAACGCCGTCGTTCGCCGCGGACGGCCATCGCCGGCGGCGGACGCGTCGCGCGTGCGTTCAGGAACGCGGCGCAGGCGCGGCGGCGAGTGCGATGCGCACCCCGTTCAGCTGCGGCGCGCCGTCGACGACGTCCGTCCACACGACGTAGGCGGCATCGGCGCCGAGCGCGATCCGCGGGAATCCGGTGGCGCGGCCGGTGCCCTGCAGGTCGGCGAGCTTCGTGCGCTGCAGCGCCTTCGACAAGTCGGGCGCGTAGCGGGCCAGCCACAGCGACTGCTTGCCGGCATCCTCGCGCAGCCACAGCAGCCAGACCTGCCCGGCGTCGATCGCGACCGCCACCCGGCCCTGCACCGACGCGCCCTGATCCACCGCCACCGGCGCATCGAAATGCGCACCGCCATCGTTGCTGCGAGCGAGGTTGACCGTCGGCTTGTCGCCGGCGCTCGTGAACCACGCGACCACCGCCTGCGTGCCGCGCGCGGCCACCGACGGCCCGTTCACCGGGCAGGCCGGCATCTTCCAGCCGTCGGCATGCACCGCCACCGGCGTCGACCAGGCCTTGCCGTCGAAACGCGTGGCGTAGATGTCGCGGATCTCGTCGTCGCTGCGGTCGCGATAGACCAGCAGCGCGCCGTCCGCGGTCGCCGCGGCGTCGGTCTGGCAGCAGTCGCAGGTACGGGCATCGAGTTCGACCGCCCGGGTCGCGCGCAGATCGCCGTCGAACACCGCCGCGCGCAGCGTCATCGGGCCCCCGCCCTCGCCGTCGTCGTGCATGGCGTGTTCTCCGGCGGCATCGGCCTTCGCGTCTCCCGCGGTGCGGCGACCGTCCAGCCAGGCCACGCCGAGCCGGTCCTCGCCCTGCGGCCAGAACGAGACGAAGCCGTGCTCGGTGGCGGTGGCGTCGTCGTGCACGCGTACCGGCGCGCTCCAGTTCATGCCGTGATCCATCGAGCGCACCAGCATCACGTCGTAGGCATACGGCGCATCGGCGGATTTCTGCAGCCAGTGCGCCCACAGCGCGCGGTCGTCGGTGATCATCAGGTGCGGCGTGTCCGCCCAGTTCACGAACATCGCGTTTCCGACCGCGATCGTGCGCGGGCCCTCCCAGTGGCCGTCGGCGAAACGCTCGGCCATCTGGAACGCCGGCCGGCGCCCGGTCTGGACGTTGAGCCAGCTCAGCAGGATGCGGCCATCCGGCGCGGCCACGAGGTCGGGCTGCGCCGAGCCGGGCGGCGCGGGCAGCGGCCAGGCCTCGATCGCGAGATCGCCGACGCGCACGGGTTTCGGGGCCTCGGCCTCTTCGCCGCAGCCGGCGAGCAGGACGAGGGCAGACAGGGCGAGCGGGCGTAGGAGGGTGCGCATTCTGCTAGGTTACGCCTGTCGCGTTTGCCCGGCACCCGCATGCACCGCACCGTCGCGAGCTACCTCGATCCGATCGAAGCCCACATCGTCTGCGGCCGCCTGCAGGCCGAAGGCATCGACGCGATCGTCAGCGACGACCAGACCAACCTCGCGAACTGGGAATGGCGCCAGGCGATCGGCGGCACCCGCGTGCGCGTGGCGGAGGACCACTTCGAGGCGGCATGCGCGCTGATCGCGGAGCTCGATGGCGGCGCGTTCTCGCTGGAGCCGGAGGCCGCCGGGGAACCGCCCCCATATCGCGAAACGTGGTCGAGCCGACTGGCGCTGCTGTTCGGGCTGCTGTTCGGGGTGCCGCTGCCGTGGCGGCGCACCGAAGACGGCCACGCCGATCCGGATCCAGCGGACGACAACGCAGCTCCCGGGACGGCCGGCGACCGCTTCGAGGCCTGAATCGTCAGCGCCGCGGCGGCAAGGCGGCGACGAAGGCGTCCACCACCGCCTGCGAGCGGAGCACGTGCGCATCCACGCCCGCCTGCGCCGCGCGCGCGAGACGTCGCCGCACATCGTCCCCGCGACGCCGTCGCCAGGTGGCGATCCAGAGCAGGAAGGCACCATCCAGCCGTTCCGGACAACCCGGCGTCATGTCCGGCCGCGCGCGGCCGCGATGTCGCAGCCGGCGCTTCACGACGCGCCACAGGCATTGCCACGGCGGCAGGTCGAGCAGGATCGCGGTGTCGCAGGCGGCGAGGCGCAGGTCGAGCGTGCCGCTGTAGTTCCCGTCCATCACCCAGTTCTCGCCCTGCAGCAATGCGGACACCGTCGCCCGCCATTCGTCCTTCGGCGTTTCCGACCAGCCGGATCGCCAGTACAGCGCGTCGAGATGGATCAGCGGCAGGTCGAGCCGCTCGGCGAGGCGCCGTGCGAGCGTCGACTTGCCCGCGCCGCCGGGACCGATCAGCAGGATGCGGCGCATGGCGACATCAAGCCGCCGCGCCGCGCCGCTTGGTCAGATGCACGAGCAGCAGCGAAATCGCCGCCGGGGTCATGCCCGGGATGCGTTGCGCCTGGCCGACGGTCTGCGGGCGCACGCGCTCGAGCTTCTGCTGCACTTCGTTCGACAGCCCGCGCACCCTGGCGTAATCGAACGCCGCCGGGATCGACGTGTGTTCATGGCGCTGCTGGCGCGCGATCTCTTCGCGCTGGCGGGCGAGGTAGCCGGCATATTTCGCCTCGATCTCGACCTGTTCGGCGACGCCGGCATCGTCCGTGCCCGGGCCTAGCGACGGCACCCGCATCAACGCCGCGTAATCGAGTTCCGGACGGCGCAGCAGGTCCAGCGCGTGCGTCTCCCGGCTGAGGTCGATGCCCAGCGTCGCCACCGTCTCGCGACCCAGCGCGTTGTTCGGCGCCGCCCACACCGCGGCGAGGCGCGCGGTCTCGGCCGCGACCGCGTCGCGCTTGCGCGAGAAGCGTTCCCAGCGCGCATCGTCGACGAGGCCGAGGGTTCGCCCGGTTTCGGTCAGACGCAGGTCGGCGTTATCCTCGCGCAGCTGCAGCCGGTATTCGGCGCGGCTGGTGAACATGCGGTAGGGCTCGTTGGTGCCATGGGTGATCAGGTCGTCGATCAGCACGCCGATGTAGGCCTCGTCGCGGCGCGGTGACCAGGCATCGAGACCACGCACGTGGCGCGCGGCGTTGAGGCCGGCGACCAGGCCCTGCGCCGCCGCTTCTTCGTAGCCGGTGGTGCCGTTGATCTGGCCGGCGAAGAACAGGCCGGAGACGAGCTTGGTCTCGAGCGAGGCCTTCAGCCCGCGCGGGTCGAAGAAGTCGTACTCGATCGCGTAGCCGGCGCGGGTGATGTGCGCGTGCTCAAACCCGCGGATGCTGCGGACCAGGTCGAGCTGCACGTCGAACGGCAGCGAGGTCGAGATGCCGTTCGGGTAGATCTCGAACACGTCGAGGCCTTCGGGCTCGACGAAGATCTGGTGGCTCGCCTTCTCGGCGAAGCGCACCACCTTGTCCTCGATCGACGGGCAGTAGCGCGGGCCGATGCCCTCGATCTGCCCGCTGTACAGCGGCGAGCGGTGCAGCGCATTGCGGATGATGTCGTGGGTGCGCTCGGTGGTGTGGGTGATCCAGCACGACACCTGCGGCGGATGGTCCGCCGTGCTGCCGAGGAACGAGAACACCGGGCGCGGATCGTCGCCGGGCTGCTCTTCCATCGCCGCATAGTCGAGGCTGCGGCCGTCGATGCGCGGCGGCGTGCCGGTCTTCAGCCGGTCGATCGCGAACGGGCGCTCGCGCAGGCACGCGGCGAGCGTGGCCGCCGGCGGGTCGCCCATGCGCCCGGCCGCGTACTGGGTCTCGCCGATGTGGATCTTGCCGGCGAGGAAGGTGCCGGCGGTCAGCACCACGGCCTGCGCGCGGAAGCGCAGGCCGGTGTTGGTGATGGCGCCGCGGACGGCATCGCCTTCCAGGATCAGGTCGTCGACCGCGGACTGGAACACGGTCAGGTTCGGTTCGGTTTCGACCGCACGGCGGATGAAGCGGCGGTAGAGCGACCTGTCGGCCTGGCAGCGCGTGGCGCGCACCGCCGGTCCCTTCGAGGCGTT
>JAEWNA010000002.1 GCA_023392975.1 Pseudomonadota bacterium
ACGCCATGCCGGCCTCGGCCGACGCGGTGCGCGATGCCGCTGCCGGCGGTGACATGGCCGACGACGCCCGCAAGGCCCGGCTCTACTTCGCCAGCGGTTCGGCCAAGCTGCCGGCCGACGCGGCGGCCAGCCTGTCCCACGTGCTGATGACCCTGCAGGGCAGCACGGAGGCCAAGGCGGTGATCTCGGGCTTCCACGACGCCAGCGGCGATGCGGCGAAGAACGCCGAATTGTCGAAGCAGCGCGCCGAGGCGGTGAAGCAGGCGCTGGTCGACGCCGGCATCGCCGCGGACCGAATCGACCTGCGCAAGCCGCAGGCGACCACCGGCGGTACCGACGCCGACGAAGCCCGCCGGGTGGAAGTCACGGTGGAGTGACGCGTCGCGCCACGGCGCGATCCGGACACGCGATCCGAACGGCGGCCTCCGGGCCGCCGTTCGCGTTTCCGGCCGCCACCGCGGCGGCACCGACCCGGCCTGACCCGGCACCGGGGCCGCCACGGGCACGGCAGGCGCTGGCGGCAAGGCCCTGTCGTCGCCGTGGCGGCCTCGTGACGTCATGCTGTCGTCACGCCGGCCGCCCTGGGTCACGATGATCGCCTGCCACGGGCCGGCCATGTCGGCGGGCCCTTCGCACAGGAGACGCACATGCCGCTCGACAGCCAGCACATCGACAGCGCCCGCCTTCGCCAACTGCGAGGCGCCCGCCAATGGTCCCAGGAGCAGCTGGCCGAGCTGTCCGGCCTGAACCTCCGCACCATCCAGCGCCTGGAAGCCGGCGCGAAGATCTCGACCGAATCGCTCCGTGCCCTCGCCGCGGTGTTCGAAGTGCCGGCCGAGACCCTGCTGGTCCGCGCGCCCTCACCCAGCCAGCCGGCGCTGGCAGCGATGCGCGACGGCGTGGTGCGTGGCCTCGACTTCGGCGGTACGACCCCGCGCGCCGCGTTCTGGTGGTTCGCGCTGGCGGTGGCGATGGTGCTCGCCTTCGGCGAAGCCCTCGCCCAGGCGATGGGGCCGGTGCCCGTCCGGCTCGCCTGGCTGGTGGTGCTGATCCCGTGGATCGCCGCCTGCACCCGCCGGCTGCGCGATGCCGGCCTGAGCCCCTGGTGGCAGCTGATCAGCCTGGCCCCGGCCGCCGGCATCCTCGTCCTGCTGTGGCTGCTGACCTTTCCGGGCAAGCCTCGCGAGGCCGCGCAGGCGGCGCCCGCAGGCTGAGTCCGGAGGAATCCGGCGACAGGCGCCGTCGGCCAGGCCGGAGTGCGCCTGTCGTCGCCCGGAGCCGCCCGGCGGGAGGCATCCCGGATGCTGCGCCGCAGCATCCCCCGGCGTAGAATGCCCGCCTCTTTTGCATGCCTCGGAGCGCCCCATGGGCCTGGATCTGGTTCCCACCGGCAAGAACCCGCCGAACGAAGTCAACGTCATCATCGAGATCCCCAAGGACGCCGAGCCGGTCAAGTACGAGGTCGACAAGGAGACCGGCGCCATCTTCGTGGATCGCATCCTGTCCACGCCGATGCGCTATCCGTGCAACTACGGCTACATCCCGCACACCGTCTGCGGCGACGGCGACCCGGCCGACGTGCTGGTGATCCTGCCGCTGCCGCTGGTGCCCGGCTCGGTGATCCGCGTGCGCCCGGTGGGCGTGCTGCGCATGAAGGACGAGGCCGGCAGCGACGAGAAGCTGCTGGCGGTGCCGGTGGACAAGGTCTTCGCCGGCTACGCCCACATCCACGACATCGACAAGGTCAGCGAGCACTGGCTGGAGCGCATCGGCCACTTCTTCGAGCACTACAAGGACCTGGAGAAGGGCAAGTGGGTGCAGCTGGACGGCTGGGGCGGCGCCGAAGAGGCGAAGCGGATCATCCTGGAGTCGATCGCGCGCTACAACGACACGCCCGAGGGCGAGAAGCCGAACTTCTGAGTCCACGCATCGCGACCCGAACGAAAAAGCCCGCGCAGTGCGCGGGCTTTTTCGTGTCAGGCGTATTCGCCCGTGGGCCCGGCGGCGGCCCCGGCCGCCGGAGCGACGACGATCCGCGAGAGCATCACCGTCATCACCTGCGACCACGGGATCTCGTTGCGCAGGACCACGCCCTGCGCGATCGGATGCGCCGCCTGCGCGAAGGCGTCGAAGGCGCTGCGGAAGGCGCTGCGCCCTTCCGGCGCGTCGCCGTACTGGGCCCACAGCCCCTTCCAGTGCCGCATCAACCGCCCTGCGTGCTGCTGCAGCATGGGCAGCCCGGGGTGCGGCAGGCACTCGCCGAACAGGAACGCCAGGTGCTGGTTCAGCTCCCACGGCGTCATGACCGTCGGCAGGTTGTACGACTCGCAGGCGAAGGTGTCCGGCGCGTCCGTGCCCGGCGGCAGCAGCCGCGGCTGCCAGCCCGAGGCCGGCGCGTCGTGCGGACGGCCCTGCGCCGCCAGGTCCCAGAACCCGCTGCCGCCGACCGTGTCGCAGACCAGGTGGATGCGCGCGCGCGAGGCGTCGTTGATCACGCGGTGCTGGCGCCAGGTGTCGAAGATCCAGCAGTCGCCGGCGGCCATGTGGATGCCCTGCCCGTCGCACTCGAAGCGCACGGTGGGCTGGGTCACGATCGGCACGTGCACGCGCACGCGCTCGACCCAGTAGTAGCCCTGGTCGGCATGGCGGTTGACCTCCGCCTGGCCGGCCAGCCGCATCAGCCGGGTGCGGCCGGCGGTGGCGCCGAAACTGGCGATCACCTGACGGAGGTAACGGCAGCGCTGCAGCGCCGGCGTCGGCCGCATGCGGCCCGAAAAGGCCTCGTTGGCGGGATCGCCGTCGGTCGCCAGCAGCGGCAGCATCGAGTTGCCCGCGAAGCCCTCCGGATGCGGCCGCCACTCGGATTCGCCGAGTTGCTCGATTTCCGCCGACAGGGCGGCGGCGTCGAAGGACAGGGGCAGCTGGATGAAGGGGACCGGAAGTTTCAAGGTCGTGCCCGTGCGTGGGGAGCGGTCGATTATAGGT
>JAEWNA010000094.1 GCA_023392975.1 Pseudomonadota bacterium
GTTCAGCGCCGCGGTAGCCGACACCAACGGCTGCGGCGGCCTGGCCGCCGAAATGAGCGGCGGCCGCCTGCGCGCGCGCGTCGCCTACGCGATGCTGGTCGGCTGCGCGCTGTGGCTGACGTGGACGTCGGACATCTACGCGATCATCAGCCACGCCTCGCGCGCATTCGCGATCTACTACGCGCTGCAGTGCGCGCTGGCGGCGGTGCTGGCGCGGCAGGCCGGGCGCGGTGCGTTGCGCACCGGCGGCTGGGCGACGCTGGCCGCGACGATGACGCTCGCCGCCGTGGTCGGCATCCCGGCGGAATGAGGTGGACGACGACGGCCACGCGCCGTCGTCCGCGCCGTCAGTTCTTGCGGTAGAACCGGATCAGCACCGACTGCATCTGCGCGACCGCCGGATCGCCGCCGTAGGCCATGCGCGAGAGACGCTCCACGACCGTGTTGCCGTCGTTGCAGCGCTGCGCCGGGCTGACCTGCAGCTTGCCGAGGGAGACGAACGCCTTCACGTTCTTGGTCGCCGCGGCATAGCACAGGGGCGTATCGCCGAGCAGGTCCTGCTGCGGCCTGCTCAGCGCGACGCCGTCCCCGTACGGGGTGATCGCGCGCAGGATGTCGACTCGCTGCCAGCGCAGCGCGCACACCGTCAACGGCGTGATGGTGGCCTTCGGATTGGACGTGGCATCGACGTAGAGCTGCGCGAGCTTGGCGTCGAGGCCGGCGCGGCACACCGCCTCGGTCAGCGTCCGCGGATCCGGATTCAGCGAGAGCACGCGCTTCATCGCCGCCAGGCTGGCGCCGATCGGCGCACCGGTCTTGCGGTCCAGCAGTTCGGTCGACTTGCGCACCAGCGCGGCCGACAGCACCGCGTACTTGCGCGCGGGCAGCCAGGCATCCGGCACCGGATCGACCACCGCGATGATCCGGTCGGCCTTCGCCTTCGGCGTGGCCATCAGGTAATCGGCGAAATCCAGGCGCACGTTCCAGGCGTCCGGATGCTTGGCGAGGAAGGCCTCGGCGATGCGCGGGAAGTCGTCCCCGCGGTTGCCGCGACGCATCGCGCTCATCAGGTGGGCCATCGCCGTCTCGTGCAGGAACGGCATGCCCTCGGGCTTGTCGATCACGGCCTGGTAGAAGCGCATGGCCTTGGTGTAGTCGCCGGTCTCGAAGATCAGGTCCGCGGTGTAGAGGTCGAGGTAGGGATGGTCCTCGTCGATCGCCGCCACCTGCTGCAGCAGCTGGTTGGCCTCGGCGTCGCGCCCCTGCAGGTAACGCAGCCGGCTCAGCCACATCAGCGCGTCGGGCTCGTTCGGCGCCAGCTCCAGCGCCTTGGTGAGCTCCTGCTCGGCGGCGTAGTAGTTCGGCACGTCGATGACGGCGCGCAGCTGGTCCTGGCGGAGCGGCATCGGCGGCGCGCTCTTGATCGCCGCCTCACCCAGCAGCAGGTGCACCTGCGCGTTGCGCGGATCGATCCGCTCCACTTCCTGCAGCATCGCGCTGGCCTGCGCCGCAGCCGCGGGCGTCGCGACGTTGCGCAGCAGGCCGCGGGCCTGGACGATCACCGCCTCCTTGCCGCCGGGCGCGCCGCCGGGCAGCTCGCCGGGCGCCGCGGCTTCGCGCAGATCCTGGTAGAGCTGGCTGTACCAGTCGCCGTAGCGGAAGTCGTAGGCCGAGGCGAGCGCGACGTAGTAGTCGGCGCCGAACGGACTCTCCGCGAAGTTCATGAAGGTCTCGATGTCCTCGTCGGACGTCTTGATCAGCGCCGGCTGCAGCCACTGCTCGATCAGCGTGGTGCGGTCGATGCGCTCACGCGGCGCGGGCGCCGGCAGGCTGAGCGCCGCCGAGTCGAGCGCAGCGATCAGCGCCACCGGTTCGGGGCCTTCGCCGGCCTTGCGGTTGCTCTGCACCTGCTCCAGCGCCATCGCCGTGACCACGTCGCGCAGCCGCTGCGAACGACGCTCGGAATTCGGGACGTTCTCTTCCTCCGACGGCACCGGCGCACGGGTCCAGATCGACACGTTCATCGCGTGCATCTCGGGCGAGCGCGACCAGGCATCGATCGCGGCCACGCCGCCGGACTTGGCCGCCAGCGGCGCGAACAGCGCGCAGGCGGTGCGTGCGCGCAGGGCATCCTGCGAGAAGTGGCGGTCGAGCACCGGCTTGAGCTTCTGCGCGAGCGCGGGGTCGCGCTTGGCGATCTCGGCGTCGAGCGTCTTGCGGTAGCCGGCGAAGGTCTGGGTGAGCATCGGCAGATCGCCGGCGCGATCCATGGCGTGGATCAGGCGCGCGAAATTCTTGGCGCCCGCTTCGGGCACCTCCTTGCACTGCGGGATCGGCAGATCCGGCGTCTTCGGCGGCTCCGCCTTCTTGCACCCCGACACGAACAGGATCGCGACGACCCCCACGCACACCCACGCTGAACGCATCACGCTCGCTCCGTTTCCCTGCGGAATCACCGGCATAAGGCCACCAGCATAAGGCGAAACGACGACCGGGACAGCCTTCACGCAGGCCGCACCGCCCGGGGCGGGCCAAAACGTGACCTCTGCCCGGCTCCCGCGCTAGCCTGCCCGGATGTCCGATCCGGTCCTCGCCGCCAGCAGGTTCCTCGCCCTGGTCCTGCGCCACCGGCCCGAGCTCATCGGCCTGACCCTCGACGCGGCGGGCTGGGCCGACATCGACGACCTGATCGCCCGCGCCGCCGGCCACCACCCGCTGACCCGGGCGCTGATCGAACGGGCGGTCGCCGAAAACAACAAGCAGCGCTACGCGATCAGCGAGGACGGGCGCCGGATCCGCGCGCGCCAGGGGCATTCGCATGCGGTCGCGGTGGCGCTCGACCTGCCGGCCGTGGCGCCGCCGGCGGTGCTGTACCACGGCACCGCGACCCGGTTCCTCGACGCGATCCTGCGCGAGGGTCTGGACCGGCGCGGCCGCCAGCATGTCCACCTCTCCGACGACGCCGACACCGCGACCCGGGTCGGCGCCCGCCACGGCCGCCCGGTCGTGCTGCGCGTGGATGCGGCGGCGATGGCGTCCGCCGGGCATGTCTTCCATCGCGCCGAGAACGGCGTGTGGCTGGCCGACGCGGTGCCGCCGGCATTCCTGCGACGGCTCGACGACACGGCATCGCCCTGATCGACGAATCGATCGGCGAATCGACCGCGAAGGGCGCGTCGATCATGAAGAATCGCGGGAATACGTTTTCAGGCAGGGGCGTGCGTCTTGTCCTGCGCCAGTGGATGGCCGACAGTGCCTCGCCGGTCGCGACGACGCACGGAACCCCCTGTTTTTCCAAGCGTTTTTGGTGCATCGCAACATCCTCGTCGACGCCGCCTTCCATCCGTCGAATCGTCCGGAGGCCAGGATGCGCACGCCCTTTTCCCCCAGAGTGTCCCACTGGTTTTCACGCACGCTGCCTGCATTCGCGGCACTGTGCCTGACCCTGTCGCTGGCCGCCTGCGATCCACCGTGGCAGGCGCGGCTCACCGACGAGGGGCTCGAGGCCTCGGTCGGCACCGTCCCGGTCGCGTTCGACGCCACGAAACACCGCAAGGTCGGCGATGCGATCTGCGACGCCACCGACCCCAGCCTGGTGCTGACCGCGGTGCCGTCGCCGCCGCGCGACGGCGCGCCGGTCGACGTGCGCATCCACTACCGCCGAGACGACGGCAACTACGCCGACTGGGGCCTGCACCTGTGGCAGGTGAATGCCGCCGGCCAGTACGTCGCCGACGTTCCCGGCGTGAGCTGGGGCGCGCCGTTCGCGCGCACCGGGCTCGATGCCTACGGCGCGTACTTCGACCTGCCGGCGACCGCCTTCACCGACCCGAACGCGGCCGGCTTCGGCTTCATCGTGCATCCGCCGAACCAGGGCGGCGATCCGGGCATCGACCGGCTGTGGAAGTTCACCGACGGCGGCGAGTTCTGGCTGCGCTCGGGCGACCCGACGGTCTATCGCAGCAATCCGGTCGGCGCGACGCCCGACATCGACACCGTGCGCGTGCACTACAAGCGCTTCGACGGCAACTACGCGCAATGGGGCCTGCACCTGTGGAACGGCAGCGGGCTCGACGTCTCGCGACTGGCCGGCCTGGCCATCGAGCAATGGGGCGCGCCGGTGCCGTTCGCGTCGATGCCGGGCTACGCCGCCGGCAGCGGCGAGATCGTGTTCGACCTGCCGGTGATCGATCCGAAGGTCGACCCCTCGCGCACCGGCGTCGAATTCATCGTCCACGGCATGCCGTCCAATCCGAACGGCGGCGTCGACAACAAGGACGGCTGGAGCGACAACATCCGCGTCAGCTACGCCGCGCTCGACATCGACCAGGGCGTCGGCCAGGTGTGGCTGGTGCAGGGCACGCCGACCGTGTTCACCGCGCCGCCGGACACGCGCCGCGTCTCCACCGTCGACGCCCGTGCGGCGTGGCTGACCCGCGACCTGATCAAGTGGCCGCTGGTCGACGATTTCGGCACGTTCCGGCTGTACCACTCGGCGGACGGGCAGATCCTCGCCCCGCGCGGCCAGCCGGTGAGCGGCGCCGACGGCGCGATCACGCTCGCCGTCGGCGGCAGCGTGCCGGCCAACGCGGCGGAACGCTTCAAGTACCTCGACGCCGGCATCGTGCTGTCGGTACCCGCCAGCGACGTCGCCGCGCTCGACGGGCTGATGAAGGCACAACTCGTGCTGGTGCAGGAGGACGCGCAGGGCCGCGTGCTCGGCGCGACCACGCCGCAGCTCGCCGGTTTCCTCGACGACCGCTACGCCGCCGCGGACGCTGTCGACGATCTCGGCGCCGTCACCCGCCGCGGCCGCACCGCGTTCGCGCTGTGGGCGCCGACCGCACGCAAGGTCACGCTGTGCACCTACGGCGCGCAGGGCGTGTCGCACGACCGGATCCCGATGACGTTCGACGCCGCCACCGGCGTCTGGCGCGCCATGCCGCACGACCAGCGCCGCGGCCTGTACTACCGCTACGCCGTCGAGGTCTTCGTCCGCGGCGTGGGCGTGGTCCGCAACCTCGTCACCGACCCGTACTCGGTCTCGCTCAACGCCGATTCGCAGCGGAGCTACGTCGCCGACCTGTCCGCCCCCTGGCTGATGCCGCCGAACTGGCGCCATCGCGCCCGCCCGGCGGTCGCGGCCGCGCCCGAGGACATGACGATCTACGAGCTGCACGTGCGCGACTTCTCCGCGAACGACCCGACGGTCAGCCGGTGGAATCGCGGCAAGTACCTCGCCTTCACCGAGTGGAACTCGAACGGCATGCGCCACCTGCGCGCACTCGCGCAGGCCGGCATCACCGATGTGCACCTGCTGCCGACCTTCGACTTCGCGAGCACACCGGAGACCGGCTGCACGATGCCGGTCATCCCGGCCGCCGCGCCCGACTCGGACGCGCAGCAGGCCGCCGCGAACGCCGCGCGCGGCAGCGACTGCTTCAACTGGGGCTACGACCCCTGGCACTACACCGCGCCGGAAGGCGGCTACGCCAGCGATGCCGACGACGGCGCCGCTCGCATCCGCGAGTTCCGCGCGATGGTCGCGGGCCTGAACGCCGCCGGCCTGCGCGTGGGCATGGACGTGGTCTACAACCACACCAGCGCCTCGGGCGAGAACGCGAAGTCGGTGCTCGATCGCGTCGTCCCCGGCTACTACCACCGCTTGAATGCCACAGGCGACATCGAACGCTCCACCTGCTGCGAGAACACGGCCACCGAAAACAGGATGATGGCCAAGCTGATGATCGACTCGGTGAAGACCTGGGCGACGCAGTACGGCATCGACTCGTTCCGCTTCGACCTCATGGGCCACCAGCCGCGCGCGGTGATGGAGCGGCTGCGCGACGAGCTCGCCGTCGCCACCGGCCATCCGGTGCCGCTAATCGGCGAAGGCTGGAACTTCGGCGAGGTCGCCAACGGCGCGCGCTTCGTGCAGGCCTCGCAGCTGTCGCTCAACGGCAGCGGCATCGGCACCTTCAGCGACCGCACCCGCGACCACGTGCGCGGCGGTGGCGGCTTCGACAGCGGCGTGTCGCTGCTGCGCAACCAGGGCTACATCAACGGCCTGTGGTACGACGACAACGGCAGCGGCGGCGGCAAGAGCCGCAACGACCTGATGTGGTCCGGCGACGTGATCAAGGTCGGGCTCGCCGGCTCGATCCGCGACTACGTGATGACGACGCACTGGGACGCGACCCTGCGCCTGGACCAGATCGACTACGGCGGCCAGCCCGCCGGCTACGTCGTCGACCCGCAGGAAGTGGTGAACTACGTCGAGAACCACGACAACGCGACGCTGTTCGACAACAACGTCTACAAGCTGCCGACCTCAACCAGCCGCGAGGACCGCGCCCGGGTGCAGGTGCTGGGCGCGGCGATCGACGCCTTCAGCCAGGGCGTGGCCTACTTCCACGCCGGCGTCGACACCCTGCGCAGCAAGTCGCTGGACCGCAACAGCTACGACAGCGGCGACTGGTTCAACCGCATCGACTGGCGCTACCGCGACAACGGCTTCGGCTCGGGCCTGCCGCCGCAGGGCGACAACGGCAACGACTGGTCGATCATGGCGCCGCTGCTGGCGAATGCGGACATCAAACCGACCCAGCGCGAGATCGTCTGGACCCGCGACGCCTTCCGCGACCTGATGCGGATCCGCGCCAGCACGCGCCTGTTCCACCTGCGCACCGCCGACGAGATCCGGCAGCGCCTGCGCTTCCGCAACACCGGCAGCGCGCAGGTGCCGACGGTGCTGGTCGCGCACCTCGACGGCAACGGCTATCCCGGCGCGAACTTCCGCGAGGTGCTGTACTTCATCAACGTCGACAAGGTCGCGCAGGCGCTGACCATCCCCGAGGAGGCCGGCAAGGCCTATGCGCTGCATCCGGTGCACCGGGCGGTGGATGCGACCGACCGCCGCGCCGCGGAAGCCGCCTACGATCGCACGACCGGGCGCTTCACCCTGCCGCCGCGCACGGTGGTGGTGTTCGTGGTGCGGTGAGCCCCGCACGCGCTCCGGCGACCGTCGCCGGAGCGCCGCTCAGCCTCTGGTGGTGCGCCCGGGCACGATTTTGCGCGGCCGGACCCTGAGCGGGCCGATGTCGCCCTCGCGGCAGCGCTCGAACTGCCCGGGCGTCCGCCAGACCTGCGGGTCGGGTTCGTCGCCGAGCCGGCGCATCAGGGCCGCGGTCTCCTCGCGATCGCCCGCGGCGCACGCGAACTGCGCGAAATTGTTGAGGTTCCATGCGTCGGGATAGCGGGCCAGCACGTCGTGCATCCCGCGCTTCATCATCGGCCAGTCGACCCGGGAGTCGAGGACGAGGTCATCGCCGTACTGGGAACCGGCGACGACCCAGTAGATGCGCGCGTACATGCCCTCGCCCTCGGTCTTCCGCGAACGCGCCACCGCCGCGCGGGCGAAGGCCTCCACCTCCTCGGCGCTGCCGCCCCATTTCGGCAGGTGGTAGTCCACGCCGGTGAAGTACAGCGGGTAGTAGGTCGGGTGGCGCGACAGCCCTTCGTCCACCAGCGCAGCGAACTCGTCCTTCGGCCACTGCTGGTACATGGCGATGTCCTCCATGTAGTCGTACCAGCGCGGATCCACGGACGCGATCGCCTTGTTGCGCTCCAGGTAGTCGCGGGCGCGGCCGACGTAGTCATGGAACGGCGCCCAGTCGGCCTCCTTCACCGTGCCGGCGTAACCGTCGCCGCGATAGCGCCAGGCGCGGGACAGCAGCAGCTTCGCCTGCGCCAGGCGGGCCGCGGCCGACTTCGGGTAGGCCTCCTGCCAGGCCTGCACGCGCGCCTCCTGCTGCGCCCACATCCCGTCGTTGCGGGGGTCGGCCTTGAAGGCATTGGCGAGCCCGTCGTCGAGGATCGTCAGGGCCCACACGCCGCTCGACGTGCGCGTCTGCCGGGTGCGGGCCTGCTCGAACATCCGCTCGAGTTCCGCATGCCGGCCGAGCCCGAAGGCCTTCAGGGACTGCATCCGGAGTTCGATGCGCTCCTCGGCTTCGTCGCCGGCGGCGATCGCGGGGAGCAGCAGGGTCGCCGCGAGCAGCAGCGCCGAACACAATCTCTTCATCGTCGTTCCGGGTCGGGTCGCGAAAGCGGTGGAGGATGTCCGCACGCCCACCGCCGCGCCGCCGGATCGAACGCCGCGTGCGACGGGAGGCGGTGGCCGCGGATCAGGCGACCTTCGGTGCGCCGCGCGCCGGTTCGCCCGGCTGCTGGACCTGCGGCTGCGCGGCCTGCTCGGCCATGCGCTCGTTGGCGCGGTTCACCTGCTGGGTGCTGACCTCCAGCGGCTGCTGGAGGCCCTGCTGCACGCCGGTGAAGGCGACGCGCTGGTGCGCGGCGTTGGGATCGGCGGTGTCGACGGCGAAGATGCGGCTGGCGTCGCGGCTGATCTCGACCCGGCCGATCTGGGTGAAGCCGGCATTGTGCGCCTCGGCGGTCAGCGCGCCGGCGAGGCGGTCGCTGCCGGCGTCCGGCGCGCGGTTGAAGCGCTGGTCGATGCCGTGCACGCCCTTCTGCGCATCGCGGAACAGCGCGTGGCTGGGATGCGCGGGATCGTCGAGCAGCGGCGCCGTCGAAGCCGGCGTCACCGGCGAACGCGGCGGCGGGACGCCCTCGGGCGACCGCGCGGCGGGCGCATGCGCGTCCGGCTGCTGCGGATGCGCCGCGAGCGCCTTGCGCGCCGCCTGCTCCTGCTGCTGCACCGAGGCATCGAGGCTGGGGATGACCGAGCCGACCATGCCGTGGCGGAACACCGCCTCGCCCGCCACCTGCTGGCCGTTCTGCAGCACGGTGATGGTGTTGTAGAGGTTGACCGTGTTCTGCACGTTGACCGGCAGGTGGGTGGCGACGGTGGAGGTCACGCCGCCCACGGTGCCGCCGACCACGGTGCCGGCCAGCGGCGCCTTGTCGGTGACGCCGCGGATCGTCTGGCCCGCGCCATCGACGCCCTGCTGCAGCCACGCGCCGGCCTGGCGACCGCCTTCACGCTGGGCATCGGCGAGGACGGTGGCACCCTGGTCGATCCGCCCGGCGAGGCCCTGCGTGCCCTGGCGGATGCCGGCGGCGTCGCGCTGCGCGGCGGCCTGCGCCTGGCGCGCTTCCTGCTCGTTGTGCTGCATCGCCTGCTTGCCGTAGCTCTCGATGCCCTGTGCCTGCTGGCCGACCCACTTCTCCGCGCCCTCGGGCAGCGGCTTCGCAAGGATGCGCAGCGCACTGGCGGTCCAGGATGTCGCGGTTTCCTGGGCCTTGCCCTGCACGTGGTCGATGCCGGCCGACAGGTTGCCGGCCTGCAGGCGCACCTGCGCCGTCAGTTCGCCGCCGGCACTCACGGTGCCGCTGACGACCTTGCCGGTGGTGCCGGTGACGAAGGCGTTGGCCTGCCCTTGCAGCTGCGCGGTGTAGTTCAGGCCTTGGCCGACGATGTGCAGCCCCTGTTCGGTCGCCTGACCCTGTGCCTTCACCACTTCGCCGACGTTGCGGCCGACGCGCGCGCTCATCGCGGTCGCGCTCAGCACGTCGGTCAGCGGGCCGGCGTAGGCGCCGAGTTCACTCAGTGCCATCTGGTCGGGGCGATTCACCAGACGGCCCTGCTCGTCGCGGGTCTTGGGCGACAGCAGCGGCTGCAGTTCGCCCGCGGCGGTCGGCAGGTTCTTCAGCGCCTGGTTGCCGGAATGGGTCGACAGGTAGTCGATCGCGCCCATCGCCGACTTCTGCGCCTCCGGCGGCAGCATCCCCGACAGCTTGCCGGCGACGAACTCGCGCGCGCCGGGCTGGGCCATCAGCGAGGTGACGTCGTTCGCCAGCCGACCCGCTTCGGCACGCCGCGCCGCGTCGAGTTTCTGGATGCCGGTCTGGCCGTCGGTCAGCATCTCGCCGCCGACCTGGTAGGCATCGACGTTGCGCTTCGTATCGTACACCTGCAGACCGTGCTCGTCGGCATAGCGCTTCGCGGTGTTCGGATGCAGGCCCGCGGCGTTGAACGTGGTCGTTTCCACGCCGGTGACCGCACCGGCCGCCGAGGCCATGCCGCCGCCCAGCGAGTGGCCGGCGATCTCGAACTGGAAGCCCTGCACGCCCTTCAGCCGGGTCGCGGCGTCCATCGCGCGGTCGTAATAGTCGGTCTTGAGGCCTAGCCCCTGCGGGACGTTGTTGGCAAGGAAATCCTCGGCCGCGCTCTCGCGCTTGCCGCCGGGTGCGGCCGGATCGATGATCGCGCCGGTCGAGCCCTTGAACACCAGCACGGGTTTCGCATCCGGGCCGAGCACCGACTTGTCCGGCAGGTAGACCTCGGCGCGGTAGCCGGAGCCGTCGGGATGCAGCATGTTGTCGATCTGGCGGCGATCGAGCCCGGGCGCGAGCGCCTGCAGCATCTCCGGATGCTCGCTGGCGCGGGTCCAGCCCACCGGCGGCTTGCCTTCGCCCCGTGCCGAGACGTAGACGTCCGCGGCCAGGTCGGCCATCCGCTGCGCGTGGTAGCCACCGGCCAGCCGGTCGGCGCGGCCGGTCTCGCCGGCGGCGCGCAGGTCGGACACCAGCTTGTCCTGCGCCTCGCGCTCGGCGCGGACGCTCTCCCGGGTGGGCTCGGTCATGGCTTCTGTTCCCTGAACGCGTGGTTCACCATCCTCGCAAAGCCCATGCCGCGCCACAAGCCGGCCGATACCGTCCCCCCGGATTTTCTGCTATCAAGGCCGCATCCCCCGAATCGATGCCGCCATGTTCCCGTCTGTCGTCCGCCGGGCGCCGCCTCGCTGGGCCGTCGCGATCGCCCTGAGCCTGGGCCTCTGCGCCTGCTTCGGCCCGCTCCCCGCGGCCAACGACGCCAGCCGTTCGCAGCATGCCGCCGAGCGCTACTTCGACGGCAAGGCACTGGAGCTGGCGATCGCCGCCGAGCATGGCAAGGTCGACACCATCCGCCGGCTGATGCGCGACGAGAAGGTCGATCCGGACACGATCTTCGCCAAGGGCGCGATGGGCGAGGGCATGCCGCTGGTCGCCTGGCCGGTCTACACCGAGAATCCGGCGGGGCTGAAGGCGATGCTGGAGAACGGCGCCGACCCCAACGCCCGCCGCCCCGAGCGCATCGACAAGCGCTACGACGACGGCACCGAGAGCCACAAGTTCCGCTACAACAACGCGCTGGTCTATGCGGCACAGGCCGAGGACCCGGTCTACCTGAAACTGCTGCTCGACCACGGCGGCGACCCGAACACGGTCAACACCAACGACGAGCCGCTGACCTTCGTCGCCTTCCTGCACCAGAACCAGTGGCAGAACGTGAAGCTGCTGGTCGAACGCGGCGCGAAGGTGAACGACCCCTCCTTCTACCCGGGCTCGCCGCTGGAGTGGTACGCCGGGCGCGGCGGCTTCGAGCAGGCCTACTGGCTGCTACAGCACGGGGCCGACCCGACCAAGAAGGTCAAGGGCACCGCGCTTGCGCCGACCGACGCGAAGGGCACGCCGCTGCCGCAGCCGGACGCGCCGCCGGACGGTTTCGCCTGGGTCAAGTACGGCAAGGACGGCAAGCCGGTCTACGTCGACGGCATGCCCATCGTCGAGAACATCTACTGGCATCCCGGCAGCCCGAAGACGGCGGAATGGCAGCGCAAGTGCCAGCACTGGCTGCGCGACCGTGGCATCGCCCGCCCGCCGATGCCGGCGAGCATCCGCACGATGCGCAAGTCGTTCGGCTTCCCGACGGAAGAGCAGGACGTGCCGCTGCTGTGACGTCGACGCAGCCAGCGATGTCCCGCGATCCGAAGCCGTCTCCGCCACCGCTGCCCGTCACGACAAGCGTTCCGGAGCCACTGCGCTTCCAGGCTGCCAAGGCATTCCTGTTCGCAAGCCTGCTCGAGTTCGCCGGCGCCGGCCTCGCCACGGCATGGCTGATGCGCGATTGGAGCGCGCTGTGGCACGACAAGCACTTCGTGGCGAGCGTCTATCTGTCCTATGGCGGCATGCTGATCTATGCCTTCGGCAGATGGGGCGCCATGATCTTGCTCGTGCTTTACCTGTCCGCGGGCGCGCTGCTGCTCGCCATCACGGCCGCGGTATTCCGCACTTCGAAGCGACCGGGGTTGCTGGCGTTGCTCGCGGCAATCAGTCTGTTCTTCGTTCCGGCAGGCACATTGGCCGGACTGCATGCCCTGCGTCGACTGCGGGGGCAAACCGAGCACTCCGTCGGCGATTGACCCGGACGACATCCGGGCGCTCCGCACATCGCGCCGCCATCAGCGGCGCTGACGTCCCACCGCTCCGAGCACCGCACGCGACCGCAGCCGACATCCAGCACGCACACGCACGAACGGCGGCCATTGGGCCGCCGTTCGCGTGTCGACATCCGCTGCGGTCAGTGGCCGCAGAACTTGCCGCAATCGGTCGGGATCTGCGGATTCGGCAGGTCCGGCCGCGTCTCCGGCTGCGCCGTGGTGACGCGCGGGGCGTCCTGGATGATGCCGCCGTAATCGGCGTATTCCGGATCGATCAACACGATGAGGTCGCGCGGGTTCTCGATGCCGTCCGGATCGACCGTCGGCGGTTCGTGGCCCTGCACGGTCAGGATCGTCGCCCCGTGCACGCGCTCCCAGGCCTTGAACTGCTCGTCGGTCGGCGGATCGCCCGCACCAGTGTCGGCATCGGGATTGACGTACCAGTCGTCGAGGATCTTGCCGTCCTTGTCCTGGCGCAGGCCATGGCCGTCGGCGCCGTCGTAGATCCAGTCGCCGTTGGTCAGCAGGTAGCCGGTGGAGCCATCGTCGTAGTTGTAGATCTCCTTCACTTCGGGCGAGGTCAGCGGCTCCCAGCCGCCGTCGTCGTCGTCTCCGGCGCTGATCAGGCTGATGTCCATGCCGCCGACGCGGCGATACGGCGCGCCACCCTTGGCGTCGAATTCCTGCGCCAGCGTGAAGCCGTCGCCGACCTCGATGCCGTGCGCGGCCATCAGTTCGGCGGACAGGCCCAGGCGCGTCATCGCGTCCTTGCGCTGGCCGATCGGGAACGCGGCCATCGGATCGCTCTGGCCGGCTTCGATGGTTTCCTGGAGCTTTTCCGGATACAGGATCACCTTGCCGAGGCCGAACTCGAAGCTTGGCAGCATCTGCTTGCCGACGAGCGTGGCGATGATCTCCGGCGCGGGTCGGCTGTTCGGGTCGTGCGGATCGGTGCCGGCGACGAGTTCGTCGGCATCGCAGACGCCGTCGCCGTCGGAATCGACGACGTTCCAGGCGTAGTAGCAGTACGAGGCGTCGCACAGGCGCACGTGGCGGAGGGTGTCTTCCTTCGCCTGCGCGGTGCCTGAGAGTGCGGTGAAGGCGATGGCGGCCGACAGGGCGGCCGACAGCGTGGCGTGTCTGGTCATGGTCCTTGTTCTCGATCGTTTCGGAGGATGTGTCGCCCCTTGCGACACCCCAACGGAAACGACGAAGTCCGGACACGCAGGCCAGCGCGATGCACGCCCGTCGCACGGAGCGCGACCGCGGTCACACCCTCGACGCATCGCGCGAAAAGACTGTCCGCCCTTCGCACCGAGCCGCGTTTTCGCGCGCCGCGACCATCGGCACGGCGCGCAGCGTACGGCGATCCGGCACGAGTGCAAGAGGTCGGGGATTCGCGGACTTCACGCGGCTGCGCTAGAGTCCCGGCTCCCCTGGAGGTGGCCCGCGATGCGCATGTCTTTGTCGATCGTCCTGCTGCTCGGCGCCTTCGCCATGGCCCACGCCGCCGAGCCCGACCGCCGCATCGCCGTCACCATCGACGACCTGCCCTGGCAGCGGATCGCGGTCACGCCGCCCGAGGCCCTGCAGCCACGGCACGAAGCGCTGATCGCGCAGCTGAAGCAGGCCGGCGTGCCGGTGATCGGTTTCGTCAACGAGGACAAGCTCGAAGTCGACGGCGTCGTGCAGCCGGCGCGGGTCGCGATGCTGCGCGACTGGCGCGACGCCGGCTTCGCGCTGGGCAACCACACCTACGGGCACGTCGATCTGCACGCGGTCGGCATTCCCGCCTTCGAGGACGCGATCGTGCAGGGCGAGCGCGTGCTGCGTCCGCTGCTGGCCGAACGCGGCGACGCCCCGCGCTGGTTCCGCCATCCCTACCTGCGCGCCGGGCAGACCGACGCGGACAAGCGGGCGATCGTCGACTTCCTCGGTGCGCACGGCTATCGCGTCGCGCCGGTGACGGTGGACAACGGCGAGTGGGTCTGGGCGTTCGCCTACGAGCGCGTGCTCGACGGCCAGCCCGACACGCCCGAGCGCGCGGCGACGCTCGAACGCCTGCGCCTGGGCTACGTGCCCTACATGCTCAACAAGCTCGACTACTACGAAGCGCAGTCGCAGGCCCTGCTCGGGTACGCGCTGCCGCAGGTGCTGCTGATCCACGCCAATACGCTGAATTCGGTGGCCTACACCGAGCTGGTCGCCGGCATCCGCCGCCGCGGCTACCGCTTCGTCACCCTCGACGAGGCGATGCGCGATCCGGCGTACGTGCGCCCCGACGGCTACCACGGCCGCTACGGCCCGAGCTGGCTGCACCGCTGGGCGATGGCCGAGCAGAAGCCGAAGACGTTCTATGCCGGCGAACCGGAGGTCCCGAAATGGGTGCTGGACCTGGCCGGCGTGGACAGCGAGTGAAGTGTCCCGGCCGATTCGCTCAGGGCTTGCGGTACAGATGCACGAAGCGATCGGTCCGGCCGCGGATCGCCGGATCGAACACGTTCTTCGTGCGGTCGTCCTCGGGATTGCGCAGCACCGCGATGCTGCCGACGAAGTCGAGGCCGTGCGCCTTGAAGTCGCGGACGGCGAAGGCCTCGTCGATGCGGTGCAGCGTCTGCGCGTCGGCGCTGCCGCTGCCCTCGCGCGCCGCGTGATCGACGATCAGCAGCCTGCCGCCGGGCTTGAGCGCGGCGACGATCTGGTCGATGAAGGCGCCCGCATCCACCGCGGGCCAGCCCTGCGCGGGATCGACGTAGTAGAGGTCGTGGTAGGACATCACGATCAGCGCGCCGTCGAGCGCGTTGCGGCCGAGACCGAGCGCCTCGTTGGGCACCACCGAGCGGTGCACGTTGGGCAGCCGATCGTCGGCGAAGCGCGTCGCCAGGCCTTCCTTCGCGAACGCCGCGTACGGCGGGTTGTTGACCAGCAGCACCGTGCCCCCGGGGCCGACGACGTCGGACAGGAGCTCGCTGTAATAACCGCCACCGCCGAACACGTCGGCCACGGTGTTGCCGCGGCGGAAGCCGGCGAGGCCGAGCACGGCGTCGGGATGGTCGCGCAGGTCGCGGGCACGATCGTCGGCGCTCCGCGCGGGCGAGGCGAGTGCGGCGCGCACCGCCTGCGCATCGCGCACGGGCGCACGCGAGCAGCCGGCGGCGGCGAGCGTGAGGACGAGCAGCGCGGGCATCGCGAAGGCAGGCATCGCAAGGACAGGCAGGCGCATGGGCGGTCTCCGTGGACGGGACCCCACCCAGCCACCCCCCCCCCCCCCCCGCCCCCGTCCGAAGTCAATGCGCGCCTTACCCCCCCATC
>JAEWNA010000159.1 GCA_023392975.1 Pseudomonadota bacterium
TCGTCGCGCCGCGCGACGCCCGCATCGACAGCCTGCCGTACAAGCTCGGCGACCAGGCGCCGGTCGGTTCGCCGCTGGCGATCCTGCTGGTCGGCGATGCGCCGTACGCGCGGGTCTACGTGCCCGAGCCGATGCGCGCATCGGTGAAGGTCGGCGATGCCGCCATCGTGCGCGTCGACGGTGTCGCGACACCGCTCACCGGCCATGTGCGCGCGATCCGCAGCGATCCGGCCTTCACGCCGTATTACGCGCTGCAGGGCGAGGACGCGGCGCGGCTGAGCTATCTCGCCGAGATCGCGCTCGACGGCGCCGCCGACCTGCCCGCCGGCCTGCCGGTGCAGGCGACGTTCGCGGGAGCCTCGAAATGACCGTCGCCCCCGGCCGCGCCGACGGCGCCGTGCGCGGCGGCGCGCGCGCGCTGCTGCGCATGGAAGCGGCCCTGCTGTTCGCGCTGGCGCTGTGGGCCTATGGCCGATGGGGCACGGGCTGGGGCACGTTCGCGCTCTGGTTCCTGCTGCCCGATCTCGCGTTCCTCGGCTATCTCGCCGGGCCGCGCATCGGTGCGCTGGCGTACAACGCCACGCATGCGCTGGTCGGGCCGCTGGCACTGCTCGCGTTCGCTGTCGCGAACGGCGAACGCGCGGCGCTGGCGGCCGGGCTGATCTGGATCGCGCACGTCGGGTTCGATCGCATGCTCGGCTATGGCCTGAAGTACGCGGCCGGGTTCCGCGCGACGCACCTCGGCCGCATCGGTCGCGATCGCCATGCTGCGGAGGCGACCGCATGAATGCCGGTGTCGTGGAGCGCGCGGGCGAGGACGATCTCGCCATCCGTGCCACCGGTCTGAGCAAGCGCTTCGGCGCGTTGCTCGCCGTCGACGGCGTCGACCTGCGCGTGCCGCGGGCGCATGTCTACGGCTTCCTCGGGCCGAACGGCTCCGGCAAATCGACCACCATCCGCATGCTCTGCGGCCTGCTCACGCCGACCGCGGGCGACATCGAGGTACTGGGCCTGCGCATCCCGGAGCAGGCCGAGGCGCTGCGCCGCCGCATCGGCTACATGACCCAGAAATTCTCGCTGTACGAGGACCTGTCGGTGCGCGAGAACCTGGAATTCCTCGCCGACGTGCAGGGCGTGCCGCGCGGCGAGCGCAGGCAGCGGGTCGACGTGCTGATCGACACCTACGACTTCGCCGACCGACAGAAGCAGCTCGCCGGCACGCTCAGCGGCGGCCAGAAGCAGCGCCTCGCGCTCGCCGGCGCGACCGTGCATCGTCCCGAGCTGCTGTTCCTCGACGAACCGACCAGTGCGGTCGATCCGGAATCGCGCCGCGACTTCTGGGAAAAGCTCTTCGACCTGGCCGACGCCGGCGCCACGATCCTGGTGTCGACGCACTACATGGACGAGGCCGAGCGCTGCCATCGCATCGCCATCCTCGACGAGGGCCGGCTGGTGGCCGACGGCACCCCCGCGGCACTGACCGACGCGCTGGCCGGTCGCACGTTCGGCGTGCGCGCCGCCCAGACCCGGCGCGCACAGGCCGCGCTGCACGGGGCGCCGGGCGTGCTCAGCGTCGCCCAGATCGGCGCGACGCTGCGGGTGCTGGGGTCGGCGGGGCTCGATGCCGCCGCGGTCGCCGGTCGCCTGCGCGATGCCGGCCTCGATGCCGAGGTCGAGGCGATCGAACCGAACCTCGAAGACGTGTTCGTCTCGGCGACGCAGCGGCGCGACCGCGCGGAGGCCGCATGAACTTCGGGCACATCGTCGCGGTGGTGCTGAAGGAGATCCGCCAGATGCGGCGCGACCGCATGACCCTGGCGATGATGATCGGCATTCCCACGCTGCAGTTGGTGCTGTTCGGGTTCGCGATCAACCTCGACGTGCGCAACCTGCCGGCGGCGGTGGCGGACATGGCGGGCACCGCGGGCTCGCGCGCGCTGGTGCAGGATCTCTACGCCGCCGGCGTTGTGCGCCGCGCCGCGGAGGCGCGGACGCCGCAGGAGATCCGGGCGCTGCTCGACCGCGGCGACATCAAGATCGGCGTGGTGGTGCCGCCGGACTTCGAGCGCCGTCGCCTAGACGGCCGCGACGCGGTGCAGGTGATCGTCGACGGCAGCGATCTGACCGTGCAGTCGGCGGCGCGCCAGCTCACGTCTCTGCCGCTCGACGGCCGCGCGGCGTCGTCCGCCTCGCCCATCGTCATGCTGCCGCTCTACAACCCCGAACGCCGGTCGGCGGTGAACGTGGTGCCCGGGCTGATCGGCGTGATCCTGACCATGACGATGGTGATGTTCACCGCGATGGCGATCGTCCGCGAGCGCGAGCGCGGCAACCTCGAACTGCTGATCACCACGCCGGTGTCCAGCGCCGAGCTGATGATCGGCAAGGTGCTGCCGTACGTCGCGGTGGGCCTGATCCAGACCACCGTCGTCCTGCTGCTGGGCATCGGCGTGTTCGCGGTGCCGGTGCGCGGGCATCTGCTCGACGTCTACGGCGCGGCGATGCTGCTGATCGTCGCCAACCTCGCGCTGGGCCTGCTGGTGTCGACGAAGGCGAAGACCCAGTTCCAGGCGATGCAGATGGCGTTCTTCCTGTTCCTGCCGTCGATCCTGCTGTCGGGCTTCATGTTCCCGTTCGACGGCATGCCGCGGGCGGCGCAGTGGATCGCCGAGGTGCTGCCGTTGACCCACTTCGTGCGCCTGATCCGCGGGGTGATGCTGCGCGGCGCGTCGCTGGCGTCGTTGTGGCCGGACGTGCTGGCGCTGGTCGCGTTCTCGATCGTCGCGATGACGATGACGATCGCGCGGTTCCGGAAGCGGCTCGACTGAAAGGTGTCTCCGTCGCCGCGGCGGCAGGTTGAGACCTGAGGTATCCCCACAAATTTTCCAGAAATTATCGGGTATTCACGCTGCGACGAGATTCGTGAGCCGGTGCTGGTCTTGATCTTCCGGGCCCCTGGTCGCGACGGGGTTCGCGGATCAGGCCCGCAGGGCGCGCGGCAGGAGGCCGCGCGTTTTTCGACCAGCACACGGATGTGCTGTCGAAAAACCCCGCGAATCCCGTGCACCCGGCGCAACGCGCCGGGCGCGACCGACGGGGTGTGCTTTCTTTTGGTGATCTTTTCTTTGCACAAGCAAAGAAAAGTCACTCGCTCGCGGCAGCGAGCGAAACCAACAGCCAAGCGAGGAGCTTGCCCGTATGCCTTCGTCGAGAATCACGACGTTCGTCACTGAAGCAGGTTCCTCGCCTGCGGCTCGGGATGACAGCCAGTGGGTCGAACTGAGCCAACCTGATGGTCTATCTCGATAAAGAGCGGGGATACCTCAAGTCGAGACCCGCCCTACAGCGAGGCGAGGAAGTCGTGGATCGCGGGGCCGAAGCGGGCGATGTCCACCAGGAAGGCGTCGTGGCCCTGCGGCGAGGGCAGGGCGAGGCATTGCGCGTCGGCGCCGCCGGCGAGCAGGCCGTCGGCGATCTCCTGCTGCTGCTGGATCGGGAACAGGATGTCGGTGTGCACGCCGATGGCGAGTGCGCGATCCACGCGCAGCTTCGACAGACCCTGGGTGCAGGTACCGTGACAGGACTCGCCGAGGTCGAACCAGTCCATCGAACGGCTGAGGTAGAGGTAGCAGTTCGGGTCGAAGCGCCGGATGAACCGTCTCGCGTGGCCTTCGAGGTAGCTTTCGACTTCGAATTCCAGGCCGAACGGATCGTCGTCGCGGCGTTCCGAATCCAGGCGCACGCGGCCGAAGCGGCCGTCCCATTCCAGCGCGGAGCGATAAGTGATCACGCCGAGCTTGCGCGCCATGCGCATGCCCGATTCCGGATAGGCGGCTTCGGTGTAGTCGCCTTCGTTCCACAGCGGGTCGAGCCGGATCGCCTCGCGCTGCAGCGAGCGGATCGCGATCGAGAACGGCAGCGCGCGCGCGGCGCCGGAGATGTTGACGTGGGCATGGGCAATGCCGGGATGCCGCTGCAGCAGCGACAGCGCGACCATGCCGCCCATCGAATTGCCGATCACGCAGGCCAGTCGCGCGATGCCGAGGCTGCGGACCACGTGCGCGGCGGCATCGGCGCCGTCCTCGACCGAGAGTTCGGGGAACGACAGCTTGTACGGCGCGCCGGTGGCGGGATCAAGCGACGCCGGCCCGGTCGAGCCCTTGCAACTGCCCAGCGAGTTGACGCAGACCACGAACCAGTGATCGGTATCGATCGGCTTGCCGGGGCCGAGCATCGCTTCCCACCAGCCGGGTTCCGGATTGTCGTCATGGCGCGCGGCGTGCGCGTCGGGCGACAGGCCGGTGAGGATCAGGATGGCGTTGTCGGCCGCGGGCGAGAGCCGTCCCCAGGTTTCGTAGGCCATGCGCGCGCCGTGCAGCGCACCGCCGCGTTTCATCGCGAACGGCGAAGGCAGGTCGAGGAAGCGGGTGCCCGCGGGTATGAATTCGGTCATCCGTGCAGTCCGGAAGCGATACGGCGCCGGGCAGCTTACGCGATGGCGCCGGCTTTTTCCGTCATGCGGACGGGACGCTCAGTCGCCGGCGATCCGATCCGCGTCGGTGTCGAGGACCAGTGTCGCCCGGATCGGACGATGATCCGAGCCGATGTCCGGCCCGCGCACGCAATCGAGGCGACGCCAGCCCGGGCCGGCGAGGACATGATCGATCGGAATGCCGACATGCGCCGAGGGCCAGGTCGGCGCCAGGCCGCAGGCGCGGCGCAGGGCCGGGGCGATGCCGGTCAGCGCCGTCGACCACGGCGTCGCGTTGAGATCGCCCGCGACGACGGTCGGCTGCGTGCCCGCCGCGTCGGCCAGCGTGCGCAGCAGTTGATCGCGCGCCGCCTGCCAGTGCGGACCGAGCGGCGGCATCGGATGCGCGGCGA
>JAEWNA010000172.1 GCA_023392975.1 Pseudomonadota bacterium
GCGCCAGCCCCCGGCGGCCGCGCCGCCAGCCCGGCGGCGGCAGCGCTGCCGCGCAACGGCGAACCGAGGCAGACCACCCGCTTCACCGGCAGGTCCGGCGCCCGGCGCAGGGCTTCGAGGATGACCAGCCCGCCCAGACTGTGGCCGACCAGCGCCTCGACCGGCCGCCGGCGGAGCAGTGCGATCAGGCGATCGCCCGCCGTCTCCGGGTCGCGCCAGACGCTGTCGTAGCCGAACACCGCCGGCGCCAGCCCCTCGCGGCGCAGCCGCAGCGCGAACGGCATCAGCCAGGCGCGGGCATTCCAGATGCCGTGGACCAGCAGGACGGCGGGCGCGCCGTCGGGGGCGGGATCGGGACGAGGAGCGGGCGTCGACATCGGGAAGGGGCTCGGTGGCGGTGGGGGTCGTCCGGACATGGGCGCGCCCCGGCAACGACGCAACCATGCCGGAAGCGAGAGAGTGCCGAGATCAGGACGGCGCGGCAGCGGCCCGCAGCGCATCGGCGATCAGCGCCCCGATCCGCGCGTAGCCGGCCGCGGTGAAATGCACCCCGTCGGGCAGCAGCAGGTCGCCGAGCGACGCCTGCGACAGCGCTGCATGCAGGTCGTTGATGCGGAAGCCCGCCGCCCGGGCCAACTCGACCGCGATGCGGTTGTAGGCCGGCACGTCGGCGGCGTACCGGCGCGAGGCCTTGGTCGCGTTGTGCGCGGCCTCGTCGATCGGGGTGGTCGTCGCCCACACCACCGTTGCGCCGCCGGCGGCCAGCGCGGCGAAGATCGCGCGCAGGTTGTCCGCGTATTCGGCCGGCGCGGCGACCGGGCGATCGCGGCCGGGGTCGTGGCGCAGGTCGTGCAGGCCGCAGTTGAGGTGGATCAGGTCGAACGCGCCCGCGGGCAACCAGGCGTCGAGCTGCGCGAGGAGCTTGTGCGAGGACTCGCCGTTCTCCGCCGGCGACCACACCTGCCATGCCGGCGGCAACACGGCGCGCACGAACGGCTCGGCGCCCATGCGGATGGAATCGCCGACCAGCGCGACCCGCAGCGGGCGCGCGTCGACCCTCATGCGTCGCGCCGGAAGATGAACTCGTGGTCGTGGGTCTGGCCGACCGGAAACAGGTAGTCGCCGACCTTGCCGAAGCCGTAGCGCTGGTAGAACCGCTGCGCGCCGAAGTTCTCGCTCCACACGCCCACCCACAGCGTGCGCGGACCGTCGCCCAGCAGCCAATCCATCGCGACCTGCATCAGCCGCGCGCCCCAGCCGCCGTTGTGGGCGCGGGAGAGGATGTAGAGCCGCTTGATCTCGCCGTCGCCCTCGCGCACGTCCGCATGCGGCAGTCCGCAGGGCCCGACGTAGATGTGGCCGATCGCCTCCTCGCCGTCCTCCAGCAGCCAGATCGCGCAGCGCGGGTCCTCCAGCGCCTCGCGCTGCGTCTCGGCGATGTAGCTGGTGTCGAGGAAGTACGCGAGATCTTCCGGCGGATACAGATGGCCGAACGTCTCGGTGAAGTTGCGGCGCGCGATGTCGGCGACGCGCTCGGCGTCGGCGGGCGTTGCGCGGCGGATGGCGTAGGTCATCGCGAGTTCCTCTTTGCGGGCTCGGTAGAGCGGCCTTCAGGCCGCTGCCGTTTCGAGATCAAGCGAAGAGCAGCGGCCTGGTGTTCAACGGCCGAATGGCCGGTCAGGCCGCTCTACCAAGGCAAGGGTCACGCCTCGGTCGGACGCACCTGCACATGCACCTCGGCCAGCTGCGCGTCCGGGATCGGGGACGGCGCGCCGGTCATCAGGCACTGCGCGGTGGTGGTCTTGGGGAAGGCGATGACGTCGCGGATCGATTCGGTGCCGGCCATCAGCGCGGCGATGCGGTCGATGCCGAACGCGATGCCGCCGTGCGGCGGCGCGCCGTACTTCAGCGCGTCGAGCAGGAAGCCGAACTTCAGCTCCGCTTCCTCGGCGCCGATGCCCAGCAGCTCGAACACCGCGCTCTGCATCTGCGGGCGATGGATGCGGATCGAGCCGCCGCCGATCTCGTTGCCGTTGAGCACCATGTCGTAGCCGCGCGACACCGCAGTCTTCGCGTTGGCGCGCAGGTCGGTGATGTCGTCGACCGCCGGCGCGGTGAAGGGATGATGCAGGGCGACGTAGCGCTGCGCTTCGTCGTCCCACTCGAACATCGGGAAGTCGGTGACCCACAGTGGCTTCCAGCCGGCCTCGACGAGGTTCAGGTCCTTGCCCAGCTTCAGGCGCAGCGCGCCCATGAAGTCGCTGGCGGTCTTGTAGTCGGCGGCACCGAAGAAGATCGCGTCGCCGGTCTGCGCGCCCGTCGCCTGCACGATGGCGGCGAGCGTGGCGTCGTCGAGGAACTTGGCGATCGGCGAGGCGATGCCCTCGCGCCCCTTCGCCGCGTCCTCGATCTTCATCCACGCCAGGCCCTTGGCGCCGTACTTGGCGGCGTGCGCGCCGCACTCGTCGATCTGCTTGCGCGAGAGCGCCGCGCCGCCGGGCGCGCGCAGCGCGACCACGCGGCCGTCGGCGTGGTTCGCCCAGTCGGTGAACACCTTGAATTCGCAGGTCTTCACAAGTTCGGCGATATCGACGAACTCCAGCGCGATGCGCAGGTCCGGCTTGTCCGAACCGTAGCGGCGCATGGCCTCGGCGTAGGTCATGCGCGGGAACTCGCCGAGGTCGACATCCATCACCTCCCTGAAGACGGTGCGGATCATGCCTTCGGTGGTGTCCTGCACGTCGCGCTCGGACACCCATGCGAACTCCATGTCGAGCTGGGTGAATTCGAGCTGGCGGTCGGCGCGCAGCGCTTCGTCGCGGAAGCAGCGCGCGATCTGGTAGTAGCGGTCGAAGCCCGCGATCATCAGGATCTGCTTGAACAGCTGCGGCGACTGCGGCAGCGCGTAGAACTCGCCCGGATGCATGCGCGCCGGGACGAGGAAGTCGCGCGCACCCTCGGGCGTGGCCTTGGTGAGGATCGGCGTCTCGATGTCCTGGAAGCCGCGTTCGTCCAGCCAGCGGCGCAGCGCCTGCACCAGGCGGATGCGGGTACGCATCATCTGCTGCATCTCGGGGCGGCGCAGGTCGAGGTAGCGGTACTTCAGGCGCACGTCCTCGCCTGCGTTCTCGTGCGCGTGGAACGGCAGCGCCTCGGCCTTGTTCAGCACTTCGATCGCGGTCGGCACGATCTCGACCTTGCCGGTGCGGATCTTGTCGTTGACCGCGTAGCGCGCACGCACGCTGCCGGTGACGCGCACACAGTCCTCGGCGCCCAGCGTCCCCGCGATCCCGAACAGTACCGGCTGGTCGCTTTCCACCAGCACCTGCACGAGGCCCTCGTGGTCGCGCAGATCGACGAAGGCCTGGTGGCTCTGGACACGGGCCTTGTTGACCCAGCCGCACAGGATCACGGTCTGGCCGATCAGCGCCTCGTCGACGAGGCCGCAGAAGTGGGTACGCATGGGGGAACTCCGGGTGTAGGATCGTCCGGCGCCTGCCGGGCCGCGCATTCTAGCGGTTGCGGCGCCCGCACGCGGTCCGCAGGGCCGGCGCGCGCGGCACGGCGCGCCATCCCGCCGTCAAGGAGACGCCGTATGCCCGTCCAGATCCACCGACCGTTCCCACGCGCCCTCCGCGCCGCGGGCCTGACCGCCGCCCTGGCGTTCGCCGCACTCGCAGGGCCTGCCTTCGGACAGGAACCGGGCGAACCGGGCGTCACCGACCAGACGATGGGGCCGGCCGCCGCCAAGGCCTACGCGCCGGAGCGGCTGTGGGAGCTGGACGAGGACGCCCAGCGGCGGGTCATCGCCCAGGAATACAGCGACCAGTCCGACGGCCGCACCATCCCCGACGACCAGTTGCGCTTCTACCTCGACCAGGTGCGCTTCTCGCGCTGGCCGTTCAGCCGGGTGCGCAGCGACATCACCGAGTCGCTGGCCGGACACGGCGTCAGCGATCCGGTGTCGGCCAACACCGTCCGCTGCGAGAGCGCCGACGGCCGCGCCAGGACCTGCACGCCGACCTGGGCGGGACGCTCGCGGCTGGTGCGCCAGCTGTCGAACACGACCTGCACGGAAGGCCAGAACTGGTCGTCCACGCCGGGCAAGATCCAGGTGAGCGGCGGCTGCCGGGCCGAGTTCACCGAGGACCTCGACACCTCGGGCGGCGGCGTGCCCTGCGGAAGCAAGGACGGCAAGGCCGAGACCTGCCAGATGCCGTGGGCCGGCAAGTCCAAGATCATGCGCCAGATGTCCGGCGCCCGCTGCGTCGCCAACCAGAACTGGTGGACGACCCCAGGCCAGGTGCGCGTCAGCGGCGGTTGCCGCGCCCTGTTCGCGTCGGTGGACGGCGAGTTGGCCGGCGCGCAGCTGCGCTGCGAAAGCGTCGACGGCAAGTACCACGAGTGCGGCAACAAGCTGTACGGCACGCCGCAGGTGGTGCAGCAGCTGTCGAGCACGCATTGCACCCTCGACCGCAACTTCGGCCTGCGCAACGGCAAGCTGTGGGTGAACCTCGGCTGCCGCGCGGTCTTCAAGGTCACCGACGGCGCCAGCGACGGCTACAAGGTCACCTGCGAAAGCGCCAACGGCAAGTTCAACGAATGCACCTGGGACCACAGCCGCGGACCGCCGCGCCTGCAGCAGAAGCTGTCCGACCGCGCCTGCCAGCAGGGGTATTCCTGGGGCTACAACCGTCGCGCCAACCTGTGGGTGAACTACGGCTGCCGCGCGGTCTTCGTGCCGCGCTGAGCCACGCGCCTTTCCGACTTCCCCCGATGGAATCCGCCATGATCCGCTTCCGTTCCCTGCTCGCCTTCCTCGTCGCCCTCGCCGCCTGCCCGACGGCGCCCGTCGCGCACGCCGTCAATCCCTTCGACCGGGACAGCGTGAAGTGCGAGAGCAAGGACACCCGCCGCGAGACCTGCCAGGTGTCCTGGCCCGGCCAGACCCGGCTGGTGCGCCAGATCTCCGCCACCGACTGCGTGCAGGGCCGCACCTGGGGGTCGACGCCCGGCAAGGTCTGGGTGTCGGGCGGCTGCCGCGCCGAGTTCGGGCCGCGCTTCAGCGGCAAGGAAATCAAGTGCGAGAGCCCCGACGGTCGCCACGAGACCTGCGGCCGCGACCTCTACGGCAACGCCGACCTGATCCGCCAGCTGTCCGACGCCCCCTGCCGCGAAGGCAGCACCTGGGGCATGAGCGGCGGCTCGATCTGGGTCGACAAGGGCTGCCGCGGCGTGTTCCGCGTCGGCGAGAGCAGCGGGCGCTACAGCACGACCTGCGGCAGCGAGAACGGACGCCGCCACACCTGCCCGTGGGATGCGCGTCGCGGCCGCCCGGTGCTGCTCGAAACGCTCTCCACGTCGCCCTGCACGCAGGGCCGCAGCTGGGGCTACGACGGCAAGGGCGCGGTCTGGGTGGACGAAGGCTGCCGCGGCCGGTTCGGACTGCGCTGAACCTGCGCACCGCCGCGACGGCGGCGATCCGCATCCGGACTGACGTTTGGGCGTAGGCTGTGGGCGCGGGACGACCGCGCCCCGGTGTTCCGCCCTCCCGACGCCCTTCCGGAGATCGCCATGGACCGCTGCAGGACGACCGCGCTTCGCAACGCACTCCCCCTCGCCCTCTTCGCCGCCGCGACCGCGTCCGGCATCGTCGCGGCCCCGCCCGTCGCGGCGCAGGCGCAAACCCGCGCCTACGCGCCGGAGCAACTGTGGCAGCTCACGCCCGCGGAACAGCGCCGGGTGATCGGGCTGGAATATTCCGAACAGTCCCGGGGACGCAGCATCCCCGAGGACCAGATGCGCTTCTACCTGGACCAGGTGCGGCTGTCGCGCTGGACGTTCAGCCGGATCAAGACCGACATCGCGCAGTCGCTGGGCAACAGCGGCTGGAATCCGCCGATCGACAGCGGCAGCGTGCGCTGCGAGAGCAACGACAGCCGCCAGCGCACCTGCCCCACGCCATGGCGCGGGACCTCGCGCCTGGTCCGGCAACTGTCCAACACCCGCTGCATCGAGGGCCAGAACTGGTCGAGCACCCCCGGGCAGGTATGGGTGCGCGGCGGCTGCCGCGCCGATTTCGCGGAAGGCACCTGGAACGGCGGCGGCATCGGCGAACAGATCCGCTGCGAGAGCGACAACGGACGCTACCGGCAGTGCGGCAACGGGCGCTACGGCGAGGCGAGCCTCGTGCGGCAGCTCTCCGGCACTCGCTGCGTCCGCAACGTCAACTGGGGGCTGACCAACGGCGCCCTGTGGGTCAATGGCGGCTGTCGCGGCGTGTTCCGGGTCGGCAGCGGCTACGGCGACGGCGGCTACACCGTCACCTGCTCCAGCCAGAACAACCGCCGCACGACCTGCGCCTGGGCCTCCGGGAACGGCATGCCGCGCCTGCTCCAGCAATTGTCCAGCCAGCCCTGCGTCGAGGGCCGGACCTGGGGCTACACCCTGCGCGGCGGCCTCTGGGTCGATCGCGGCTGCCGCGCCCGCTTCGGCGTGCGCTGAGCCCCCAGCTTCGGGCGCAAGCGAAAAGCCCCGCGATCGCGGGGCTTTTTCGTGGCTGCCGGCGGGCAGTGGCCCTCGGAACTCAGTCGCCGGCACCGCCCGCGGCGGGCTTGGCGGCGGATTTCGGCTCGGCCGGCTTCGCGGCCGTGTCGGGCTTCGACTCAGCCTTGCCCTCGGGCTTCGGCGCGTCGCCGCCGCCGGCCAGGTTGCGCTTGCGATCGCCGTCCTTCTTGAAGTCGGTCTCGTACCAGCCGCTGCCCGAGAGCCGGAACGACGGCGCCGTCAGCTGGCGCCGCACCTGCGGTGCGCCGCAGGCCGGGCAGGTCTCGGGATCGGGGTCGGACATCTTCTGCAGGCGGTCGAAGGCGTGGCCGCAGGCGTCGCAGGCGAAGGCATAGATGGGCATGGAAGCGGGGCTGTGCTCGAAACCGCGGATAGTCTGGGGGCCGCGGCCCGCGAATCAAGTCCACC
Source organism: Pseudomonadota bacterium (assembly GCA_023392975.1). Classification (GTDB taxonomy): domain Bacteria; phylum Pseudomonadota; class Gammaproteobacteria; order Xanthomonadales; family Xanthomonadaceae; genus Lysobacter_I. The sequence continues at coordinate 6,976 of JAEWNA010000172.1, forward strand.
CGCAGGATCGACCGCCGTTCCAACGCCGCCGAAGACGCGCAACGCCCGCGATCCGGGCCGCATCCTGCGCGCATCGTGCTGAATACGTTTGCAGATGCGCCGCCGGTCGACCGCCGGCGCCATGTGCGTTCGCACATCCGGCGATAGTGCCGGCGCGCGCCGCGACGCGCGCCCCCATCGATTCGGAGGACGCAAGATGCTGGATTGGACCCGACCCCTCGCCGCGCTGCTGCTGGCCGCCCTGCTGGCGACGCTGCCGGCGCAGACCGCGCGCGCCGCGATCAACGCCCAGAACCTCGGCGCGAAATACGACGCCACGAACAGCAACATCACCTTCCGCGTGTACTCCTCGCGGGCCACGCGGATCGAGGTCTGGATCTACAAGACCGCCACGGGCGCGCAGGAGAAGGTGCGCTACGTGATGACCAAGGACGCGGCGAACGTCTGGTCCAAGACCGTCTCCGTCGCCACCCTGCAGAGCACCTACGGCATCACCGGGCCGGTCTACTACGGCTACCGCGCCTGGGGCCCGAACTGGACCTACAGCAGCAGTTGGACCAAGGGCAGCGGCACCGGCTTCGTCACCGACATCGACGCCAGCGGCAACCGTTTCAACCCGAACAAGCTGCTGCTCGACCCCTACGCCCGGGAGATGAGCCAGGACCCGAACACGTCGACCTGCACCGACGGCACGATCTACGCCAGCGGCGCCACGCATCGCAACAAGGACAGCGGCGCCTGCGCGCCGAAGGGCGTCGTGCTGGCGACCGACACCACCTCGATCGGCACCAAGCCCACCCGTGCCTTCAAGGACGACATCGTCTACGAAGTGCACGTGCGCGGCCTGACCATGAACGACACCTCGATCCCGCTGGCGCAGCGCGGCACCTACGCCGGCGCCGCGCAGAAGGCGGCGTACCTCGCCTCGCTGGGCGTGACCGCGGTCGAATTCCTGCCGGTGCAGGAAACCCAGAACGACCAGAACGACATCAACCCCAATTCCGACGACGGCGACAACTACTGGGGGTACATGACCCTCAACTACTTCGCGCCGGATCGCCGCTATTCGTCCGACAAGACCGCCGGCGGCCCGACCCGCGAATGGAAGGCGATGGTCAAGGCGTTCCACGACGCCGGCATCAAGGTCTACATCGACGTGGTCTACAACCACACCGGCGAAGGCGGCGCCTGGGGCGGCACCGACGGGCTCACCGTCTACAACCTGCTGTCGTGGCGCGGCCTGGACAACCCGACCTACTACTCGCTCACCAGCAACCTGCAGTACTCGTGGGACAACACCGGCGTCGGCGGCAACTACAACACCCGCAACCCGATCGCGCAGAACCTGATCGTCGACTCGCTGGCCTACTGGCGCGACACGCTCGGCGTCGACGGCTTCCGCTTCGACCTGGCCTCGGTGCTCGGCAACACCTGCGAACACGGCTGCTACAACTTCGACAAGATGGACAGCGGCAACGCGCTGAACCGCATCGTCAACGAACTGCCGCCGCGTCCGGCCGGCGGCGGCAGCGGCCTGGACCTGATCGCCGAGCCGTGGGCCATCGGCGGCAACTCCTACCAGGTCGGCGGCTTCCCGTCGGGCTGGGCCGAGTGGAACGGCGCCTTCCGCGACGCCATGCGCAAGAAGCAGAACAAGATGGGCGTCGAGGTGGTCACGCCGGGCACGATGGCCTCGCGCTTCGCCGGCTCGTCCGACCTGTACGGCGACGACGGCCGCAAACCGTGGCATTCGGTCAACTTCATGGTCGCCCACGACGGCTTCACCCTGAACGACCTCTACGCCTACAACAGCAAGCAGAACAACCAGGCGTGGCCGTACGGCCCCTCCGACGGCGGCGAGGACAACAACAACAGCTGGGACCAGGGCGGGGTCGCGGCCGACCAGCGCCGCGCGGCGCGCACCGGCATGGGCTTCATGCTGCTCAGCGCCGGCGTGCCGATGTTCACCGGCGGCGACGAAGCGCTGCGCACCCAGTTCGGCAACAACAACGCCTACAACCTCGACTCGCCGGCGAACTGGCTGTACTGGACCCGCAGCGGCGTCGAGGCCGACTTCCAGACCTTCACCACCCGCCTGATCGCCTTCCGCAAGGCGCACCCGTCGCTGCGTCCGGCCAACTTCTATTCAGGCGTCGACAACAACGGCAACGTGATGGAGCAGCTGCGCTGGTTCAAGCCGGACGGTGGCGTCGCCGACGCGACCTACTTCAACGGCACCAGCAACCACGCCATCGCCTGGCGTGTCGACGGCAGCGAATTCGGCGATTCGGCCAGCGCGATCTATGTCGCCTATAACGGCTGGTCGGGCAACGTGAACTTCACCCTGCCGTGGCCGGGCACCGGCAAGCAGTGGTACCGCGTGACCGATACCGCGACCTGGAACGAAGGCGCGAACACGGTGGCGACGCCCGGCGCGGAGGCCTACATCGGCGGCGAATACACCGTCTATGGACTGCAGGGCCGTTCGCTGCTGGTGTTGATCGCGACGTGAACCCCCGCATCGCGGGCGCGGCCGATGCCGCGCCCGCGATCGCGTTCCGCCCGCCGCAACGGCGAGGCGCCGTCGATCTTCCGGCCGAAGACGATCCGTCGCAGTGATCGAAGCGACGCAGGCCGACCGATAGTGCCGCGCACGGATGCCGCGCGCATTGCATTTCGAACGAACTGCCGCTGTGCGTCACGCGACGCTTCCTGCACGCGCAGGCGGTACGCATCCGGCGCGTCGCGGCCATGCGCGCGGATGCGTGGACGCGGGACGCACGCCCGATCACGGCCACGATCGCCTGCATGACGATGCGAACGTGCAGACTGCAATGCGGGAACTGCAACGGAGTGCGCGAAAACGACGCGCCCGCTGGCATCGCGCTTGCTGTCGCTTCCACTGCGGGTGCACGACGTCGATCCATCGACAACGCCCGGGAGGTCACGGACGCAGGAGCGCGAAGACGCTTCCGCGATCGACGATCGGAATCGCTTGCATGCAGGTCCATTGGGCGCCAGCGCCCACGAGGTTGCCTCGATGTTCACGTTCAATCGCCGCCCCACCGAAGCACGCGCCGCCGCCAGCAACGTCCCGCCTCAGGCGGAGGCCGCGTCGCCGCACGGCCACGATCCCGCCCTGATCCCGCACCTGGTCGCCGACCACGCGCTGCTGAAGGACCTCCTGGGGCGGCTCGAGGACCTCGCGATCCACCGGCAGTACCAACGGGTCCCGGAGACGCTGCTGCGGCTGCGCGACGAACTGGTGCGGCATATCGAGGAAGAGGACAGGTACTTCTACACGCCGGTGCTGCGCGCGCTCCGGCACGACGATCCCGAGCGGCAGCGGCTCGAGCGGGCGCACGCGCGCATGGCCGGGATCGCGCGCCTCGCCCTGCTGTTCGTGAAGCACTACGACGGGGTCGAGATGACCGCGTCGACCCGCGAGGCGTTCCTGCGCGACCTCGACGTGGTCGCCTCGCTGCTGGCCGACCGCATCGAACTGGAGGAGATGTCGCTGTACGCGCTCTACGCGCGGACGAACGACGACGCCTCCGCTGTACCGCTGCGGGCCGTCGGCTGAGGCGCGACGCCGCCGTTCAGCCGTACAACGCCAGCAGTTCCGATTCGGCCGCGTCCAGTTCGGCGCGCAGCGTCTGCTGTTCGCGGCCGAGGTCGGCGGCTCGCTTGCCGCCGTCGGCGTAGGCCGCGGGCTCGCCGAGTTCCACCTCGATCGCCGCCAGCCGCGCTTCCAGCTCGGTGACGCGGCTCTCCAGCTTCGCCAGCTTGTGCGGGTTGATCTTCTTCGCCGGTGCGGCGGGCGCGGGCGCCGGGGCGGGCGCAGCCGGCTTCGCCTCCGCCTGCTTGTCGCGGGAAAGCTTCGCCTCGCCTTTCTTCGGCTCCGACGACGCCCGCGTGCGCAGCCAGGCCGCGTATTCGTCGAGGTCGCCGTCGAACGGCTCGACCACGCCATCGGCCACGCGCACGAACTTGTCGCAGACCAGGCCGATGAGATGGCGGTCGTGGGAGACCATCACGATCGCACCGTCGAAATCGCTCAGGGCCTCGGCCAGTGCCTCGCGCATGTCGAGGTCGAGGTGGTTGGTCGGTTCGTCGAGCAGCAGCACGTTCGGCTGGCGCCATGCGATCAGCGCGAGCGCGAGGCGCGCCTTCTCGCCGCCGGAGAAGCCGTCGATGCTCTCGAACGCGCGATCGCCGGGGAAATACCACTTGCCGAGGAAGTCCCGGAACGCCTGGGTGGGCATGTCCGGCGACAGCTCGCGCAGGTGGTCGATCGGCGACGTGCCGGCGACCAGCGATTCGACCGTGTGCTGGGCGAAGT
>JAEWNA010000318.1 GCA_023392975.1 Pseudomonadota bacterium
GGTCAGAACAGAGGACGATGCAGGTGAATGCTGCCGTGGTGGAACCGACCGATGCTCCCGCGCCCCCTCCGGCGACCGACGGCGACCGCGTGGTCGCGGCGCTGGTCGAGAAGGGAAGGCTGAAGGAGGCCGACCTGGCCCGCGCCCAGCGCGTGCAGGAAGACACCGGCGGCGAACTGCTGGCCCTGATCGCCCGCCTCGGCTTGGTGTCCGAGCGCGATCACGCCGAAACCTGCGCCGACGTGCTGGGCCTGCCGCTGCTGGCGGTGAAGGAACTGCCCGACCTGCCGCCCGAGGGGATCGATCTCAGCCTGAAGTTCATGAAGCAGTTCGCGGCGGTGCCCGTGGCGGAAGCGCCGGGTCGGGTCGATGTGCTGATGGCCGATCCGCAGGACCCGTACGTGCGCGACGCGATCCGCCTCGCCAGCCAGCGCGAGGTGCGTCCGCTGGTGGGCCTGCGCTCGGAGATCGGCGACCTCATCGAACGCTGGCACGGCCAGGGCCGCAGCGCGATGGGCGCGATCGTCGAGACCGCCGAGGGCGAGTCCGGCGACATGGACGACGTCGAGCACCTGCGCGACCTGGCGTCCGAGGCGCCGGTCATCCGTCTGGTCAACCTGATCATCCAGCGCGCGGTCGAGCTGCGCGCCTCCGACATCCACATCGAACCGTTCGAGAACCGGCTGAAGGTGCGCTACCGCATCGACGGCGTGCTGGAGGAGGGCGAAAGCCCGCCGGCCAACCTCACCGCCGCGGTCATCTCGCGCGTGAAGATCATGGCCAAGCTCAACATCGCCGAGCGCCGCCTGCCCCAGGACGGCCGCATCATGCTGCGGGTGCAGGGCAAGGAGCTGGACCTGCGCGTGAGCACGGTGCCGACCGCCCACGGCGAATCGGTGGTGATGCGCCTGCTCGACCGCGAAACCGTGGTGTTCGACTTCAAGAAACTCGGCTTCACCGACGAGTTCCTGCCGCAGTTCCAGAAGGTGCTGGAGCAGCCGCACGGCATCCTGCTGGTCACCGGTCCGACCGGCTCGGGCAAGACCACCACGCTCTACACCGCGCTGAGCAAGATCAACACCCCCGACGTGAAGATCATCACCGTCGAGGACCCGGTCGAATACCAGATCGAGGGCATCAACCAGATCCAGGCCAAGCCGCAGATCGGGCTTGACTTCGCCCATGCCCTGCGCAGCATCGTCCGTCAGGACCCGGACATCATCATGATCGGCGAAATGCGCGACCTGGAGACCTGCAAGATCGCGATCCAGTCCGCGCTCACCGGCCACCTGGTGCTGTCCACGCTGCACACCAACAACGCCGCCGGTGGCATCACCCGCCTGCTGGACATGGGCGTCGAGGACTACCTGCTGACCTCGACCATCAACGGCATCCTCGCCCAGCGCCTGGTGCGCCGGCTGGAACCGACCCACGCCGAGCGCTACGAGGCCTCGCCGGAGGAGATCGAGAAGTTCGGCCTGCGCCGTTACCAGCCGTCGGGCACGATCCACCTCTACCGGCCGCGCGGCTCGGTGATCGCGCCCAGCGGCTACCTCGGCCGCACCACGATCATGGAATTCCTGGTGATGAACGACGAGATCCGGCGTGCGGTCATGCGCCATGCCGGCATGGGCGAACTGGAGCAGCTCGCCGGCCAAGCCGGCATGCGCACCATGTACGAGGACGGGATCGTCAAGGCGCTGGCCGGGCTGACCACCATCGAAGAGGTCCTGCGGGTCACCGAGGACGCCTGATGCGGGCCGGCGCCGGGCTCCGTTAACATCCGGGGGACCCGGCTTCCGTGGCATGATCGACGGCAGGGGTCGGACCGCGCGGGGGGCACCCGCGGACATTCATCGAGGTGGGGGCATGAAGAAGGGAATCCTGGCCGTGATCGCGGTCGTCGTCGTCGTCGGGCTGCTCGGGATCGGCTGGTGGCTGATCCGCGATCGGGACGAGGGCGGGACGGAAGACGTGCAGCCCGTCCAGCATTCGCCGAAACTGACGCCCGAAGAGCGCGCCGAAGCGGTCCGCATCGCGGTCGAGAAGAACCGCCACTGGTGGCGCGAAGCCAGCTACGTGCAGATCCGGCAGGCGGCGGTGGACGGCGACCGCGTGGCGCAGCGTCGGCTCTCGGAGGTCTACGATGATTGCATGGCCTACCGGGGCCCGCTCAGCAGCAACATGAAGATGCTGGCGCGGCTCCGCAGTGCGGATCCGAATTCCAAGGCCGCGATCCGCGGCATCTTCGACGACTTCCGTCGCATGTGCGTCCAGGCAGACGCCGACCTCACCAAGAACCCGCAGGCGGCCATCTACTGGCTGCACAGCAGCGCGAAGGCCGGCGACCTGACCGCACAGATGCGTTACATCAACCGCACCTCGCGGCGGATCAGCGAGGGCCGGATGCGCTACTTCATCGAGGAGATCGCCAACACCGGCGATCCGGACGCGCTGTTCGAGATGGTGTCGCTGCTGCCGCAGATGCGCGACACCTGGTCGCAGCCGGAACAGGCGATGGCCTTCGACAACGTCATCGGTTCGGAGGCGTGGATGCTGGTCGCCTGCGCATCCGGCCACGACTGCGGCCGCGGCTCGCGGATGATGCGGCTGATGTGCGTCGCCCTGTTCGCCTGCGACCAGCCCGACTTCGAGAGCTACTACCGCGTCAATCGCAACAAGGCGATCGATCCGGCCAAGGTCAACGCGACCATCGCCGTCATCCGGGGATCGCTGCTGCAGTGGGCGTCGCCGTCCGCGGCGAACCCGGCGGCACCGGCGACGACCGGGGCGGCACCGGCCGACGCATCGGCCGCGCCTGCGAAGGGCGCCGCGTCCGGCGGATGAGCCCCGCCCGGGAACCTTCGCCGCCGCGGAGGCTCCCATTCGAGGACGGCGGCCGATATGCTGCCGGACCCCGTCGTTCGCCGGCGGGGCCCATTCCCCGGCCGATCGGACGCCATGCCCCTGTACCGCTACAAAGCCCTGAACGCCCGCGGCGAAGTCCTGGACGGCCAGATGGAAGCCGCCAGCGACGCCGAGGTCGTGCTGCGGCTGCAGGAGCAGGGACATCTGCCGATGGAGGCCCGGCCCGCCGGCGGCGGCGATGGCTTGGCGCTGCGCAGCCTGTTCAAGCCCAAACCCTTCGCCGGCGCCCGCCTGGTGCAGTTCACCCAGCAGCTGGCGACCCTGCTCGGCGCCGGCCAGCCGCTGGACCGCGCGCTGACCATCCTGCTGGAGCTGCCGGAAGACGAGGGCGCCCGGCGCACCATTTCCGACATCCGCGACGCCGTCCGTGGCGGCACCTCGCTGTCGGTCGCGCTGGAGCGCCAGCACGGCGCGTTCTCGCGGCTCTACGTCAACATGATCCGCGCCGGCGAGGCCGGCGGCAGCCTGCACGACACCCTGCAGCGGCTGGCCGAATACCTCGAGCGCAGCCGCGCCCTGCGCGGGCGGGTGATCAACGCGCTGATCTACCCGGCCATCCTGATGACGATGGTCGGGTTCTCGCTGCTGTTCCTGCTCGGCTACGTCGTGCCGCAGTTCTCGGCGATGTACGAGAACCTGGACACCGAACTGCCGCTGTTCTCGCGGATGGTGCTGGCGCTGGGCCAGGTCGTGCACGACTGGTGGTGGCTGCTGGTGGCGCTGCCTGCCGTCGCGGTGTGGCTGTTCTTCCGCAAGCTCCGCGAGCCGGCGTTCCGCGCGAAGTTCGACGAATGGCTGCTCAAGCGCAAGCTCGCCGGCTCGATCGTCGCCCGCATGGAGACCGCGCGGCTGGCGCGGACCATGGGCACCCTGCTGCGCAACGGCGTGCCGCTGCTCACCGCGCTGGGCATCGGCGGCCGGATCCTGGGGAACCAGGCCCTCATCGCCGATGTCGAAGCCGCTGCCGGGGACGTCAAGAACGGCATCGGCCTGTCGGCCGCGCTGGGCAAGGGCAAGCGCTTTCCGCGCCTGGCGCTGCAGATGATCCAGGTCGGCGAGGAGTCCGGCGCGCTCGACACGATGCTGCTGAAGACCGCCGACACCTTCGAGGCCGAGACCGGGCAGGCGCTGGACCGCATGCTCGCGCTCATGGTCCCGGTGATCACGATCGTGCTCGCGCTGGTGATCGGCTTCGTGATCATGGCGGTGCTGCTGCCGATGTACCAGCTGACCGGTTCGCTGTGACCGACCCCGTCGCGACGCCGGCCTATAATCCCGGCCTCCACGCGATTTCACCTTTCTGAATGGAATGAACGACATGCGCCATGCCCGCCCCTTCCGCCGTCCCGCCCCGCGCCGCTCGCAGGCCGGCATGACCCTGATCGAGATCATCATCGTGATCGTGCTGATCGGCGCGGTGATGGCGGTGATCGGCGGCACCATCTTCAGCAACAGCGACAAGGCCAAGTACAAGCTCGCGAAGACCCAGCTGAACCAGGTCGCCGCGCAGATCGAGCAGTACAACTCGGACGTCGGCGATTACCCGCGCTCGCTGGAGGACCTGGTCACCGACCCGCAGGCCAACGGCTGGCTCGGCCCGTACGCGAAGAAGGAACAGCTGAAGGACCCGTTCAACCATCCGCTGCAATACGGCGCGCCCGGCGAGAACGGCCCGTTCGACCTGATCAGCTACGGCAAGGACGGCAAGCCCGGCGGCACCAGCGTCGACGCCGACCTCCACTACGAACAGTAAGCGCGGGGCGTGAGTCCCGGCGCCCGACGATGCCGTCGCGCCCCTCCAGGCGATCCCGAAACCCGGCCGCGCTCGCGGCCGGTTTCACGCTGGTCGAGATGCTGGTGGTGCTCACGCTCATCGCCGCGCTCACGCTGCTGACGGTGGGCGCGATGAACGGCGGCATCGACGGCATCCGCATGCGGTCCGCGGCCAAGCAGATCGCGTCCGAACTGCGCTTCGCCCGCGCGCAGGCGATCGCCACCGGCACCGTGCAGCGCTTCACCGTCGTGCCCGACAAACGCGCGTGGACCGGCGCGAAGAACCACGACGGCGAGCTGCCGTCGTCGCTGGACGTGACGTTCATCGGCGTGCGCCAGGTGCAGGAGAAGCGGGGCGAGGGCGTGATCCTGTTCTTCGAGGACGGCGCCTCCACCGGCGGCCGCATCCAGCTGAAGCATGATCGTGCGGTCTGGAACGTCGACGTGGCCTGGCTGACCGGCGAAGTGTCGCTGCATCGCGGCGAGGCCGGACGATGAGCCGGTGCGCGCATGCCCGCCCGCGCAACCGCGCGACCCAGCGCGGCTACACCCTGATCGAAGTGGTGGTGGCGTTCGCGCTGCTCGCGCTGGCACTGAGCCTGCTGCTCGGCGCGATGACCAACGCGACCAAGCAGGTGAAGTTGTCCGACGAGTACGGCCGCGCCGCACTGCACGCGCAGTCGCTGCTCGACCAGGCCGGCGTCGGCGAGGCGCTGGCGCCCGGGCACAAGCAAGGCGAGCTGGAGGACGGCCGCTATCGCTGGGAACTGGACGTCTCGCCCTGGCGGGATCCCACCGCGCCGCCGAAGCAGGAACAACTCCTCGGTGCGCCGCAGCTCATGCAACTGGAGCTGGTGCTGCGCTGGGGCGACGGCGGCCCGCGGCAGACGCTGGCGATCCGCTCGCTGCGGCTGGTCACGCCCACCGATCTCAATGCCGCGGGGGTGGTGCCATGAACCGCCGCCGCGCCGGTATTTCACGCGGCTTCCGCTCCCGCGGTTTCACGCCCCGCGGTTTCACCCTGATCGAGCTGCTGGTCGCGACCGTGCTGCTGGCCGCGGCCATGACCCTCGCCTTCGCGACCTTGCGCGCCTCGTCCAACGCTGCGACCCGCGGCGAGCAGCGGGCGCAGCGCAACGAACGCATGCGCGCGGTCGAAGGCTTCCTGCGCAAGCGGATCTCCTCCGCGCTGCCGGTGGCCTACGACATGGACGCCGGCTCGGGCTCGCCGTCGCGGTTCCTCGGCGAACCCGATCGGCTGCGTTTCGTCGCCGACCTGCCCGCCTACCTCGGCCGCGGTGGCCCGCACCTGCACGACATCGCCGTCGTCCGCGACCCCAGCGGCGAGGGCCTGCGCCTGGAGGTGCAGTTCTCGACCGTGCTCGCGAACAAGGTGATCGAGGAACCGAACCCGCGACCGCCGGAAGCGCTGGTCGGCGGATTGCGCGAGGTCAAGCTCCGCTACCGCGCGCTGGACACGCAGCTGCGCGTCGGCGAGTGGACCGACACCTGGGACCAGGTCGATCGCCTGCCGCTGCAGGTGCGGGTCGACATCGTCGACGGCGATGGCGCGCGCTGGCCGCCGATCGTGGTCTCGCTGCCGCAGGCCGCCAGCTACGGCGGCTTCTCGCAGGTGCCGTTCTGATGGCCGCGTCGCCTCGTCGCGGGCCGCGCTGTCGCCGCACGGACTCGGGGGTCGCGCTGCTGCTGGTGATCTGGCTGATCGCGCTGCTGACCGCGGTGGTCGGCGCGTTCGCGATGGCGGCGCGGGTCGAGTACCTGCAGGGTCGGACGCTCAGCGACGGCGTGGTCGCCGACGAGGCCGCCCGCGCCGGGCTCGAATACGCCATGACCCGCGTGGTCGACCTCGACCAGACCCGGCAGTGGCTGCCCGACGGCCGCGACTACGACTGGCGGTACGGTGATGCCCAGGTGACGGTGAAGATCACCGACGAGTCCGGGAAGATCGACCTCAACGCCGCCGACCTCGACCTGCTGGCGGGGCTGATCCAGGCCGAGGGCGTCGAGCGCACGCCGGCGCGCCGTCTGGCGGCGGCGATCCTCGACTGGCGCGACCCCGACAGCCTGACCCAGGCCGAAGGCGGTGCCGAGGACGGCGACTATTCCAGCGCCGGGCTGCCCTACGGGGCCAAGGACGCGCCGTTCGAGACCGTGGCCGAGGCGCAACTGGTGCTGGGGATGACGCCGGAGCTGTTCGAGAAGCTGGCCCCGCATCTCACCGTCTACAGCGGGCAGGGGCGGCCGAACGAGCAATACGCCGACGCCAAGGTGCTGCAGGCGATGGGTGTCGATGCCGAGCGCGCCCTGGCCGAGCGCCTGCGTCCGCGCCAGCCGGGCGAGGCTGCGGCGCTCGTCGGTGCGGGCACGGGCACGTATAGTATCGACAGCCGGGCGCGGTTGCGTGGCGGCCGCGTCTCGGTGCTCCGCGCCGTGGTGCGCGCCGGCAACAGCGGGCTGCCGGGCTCGGCCTACACGCCGCTGCGCTGGGAAGCAGGCGCCATCGTGCGATGAGCCCGGGACCGCGCCGCGGTGGCCCGGGTCCCTCGCGGGCCCGCACCGTATCCGAACCGGGGGCCCGAACCTTTCGGGGCCCGCGGGGTCTTGTGTGCGTGAGGCGCTCCGCGGGCGCCGCGCGTCGATCGAACGAGGACAGGTTCTGAGCACTCCCGCCGACAATGCGACGCCCGCCCGGGCGCTCCCCCGACTGCCGCAGGCCGGTCTCGGTCGCGCCTGGCCGGGGCTGCGCGGGTTCTGGAGCTGGTGGCTGAACGCCCTCGGCAGCTGGTTGCCGCCGCGGATGCGCGCGGTGTTCGGCCTGGCCCAGCAGCGCCTGTTGCTGGAAGCCCGCGACGAGACGGTCACGCTGTCCCTCACCCTCCCGGCCCAGCCTGGCGAGGCGCCGGTGCGGCCGCTGGCCGAACTGCCGCAGGAAGCGGTCGCCGGGGCCCCCGCCGACCCGCTGGCGCGGGTGCTGTCGCCGCGCATCGCCGGGT
>JAEWNA010000145.1 GCA_023392975.1 Pseudomonadota bacterium
CACGAGGACCGGGACGTAACGCACCATCGCCAGCGCGACCCAGCCCGCCTGCGATTCGACTGCCGATACCGCCATGCTCACAGCCCCCCCGCGATTTCGAACATGCGACGCGCCATGTCCACCGCGACGGACAGCATCCAATTGCCCAGACCGAGGCTGACGACGATGACGACGATCAGCTTCGGCACGAATGTCAGGGTCATTTCCTGGATCTGAGTCGCGACCTGTACGATCGAGATCGCGAGGCCGACCGCGAGCGTGGCCAACAGCAGCGGCGCCGAGAGTTTGGCGGCCGACAGCAGCATGTCCGCGAGCAGCCGGAGGGCGAGATCGGAATCCATCGTCGTCGCTCAGTTCGCCACGCCGGTGAGCCTTGCCTTGAGACGACCCGCGAACTCGGTGATCGCAACGCCCGGGAAACGGTTGGCGGGCAACAGGTCCGCCAGCTCGGCTTCGGCGTCGGCGGTCTGTCCTCGAGACTCCATGACCAAGGCACGCGCATAACGTGCCGTCGCGGCTTGCGGATCGAGACGCAACGCGCGCTTCGCTGCATGATCGGCCTCTTCGAAATGACCTCGCAGCGCAGCGACGAGCGCGAATCCACCGTGGGTGTCGCCGAAATTCCGGTCGATGTCGTAGGCGCTGCGATAGCAGCGCTCGGCATCGTCGATGCGCCCCTGCAGCAGGTAAGCCCAAGCCAGCGCATGCCAGGTACCGATATGATCCGGCATGGCGGCGACCGCCTGCTCCAGCGTCCGGCATGCCTCGGGCAGCGCGTTCCGGAGCATGTGCACCTGACCATAGCCGGACAGTGCGCGGCCGGAATTCGGATGACGCGCGAGCGCGCGTTCGAAGAGTTCACCTGCCGCGTCCACGTCCATTCGCCACAGGCTCGCCGTGGACGCGACCAGCAATGCCTCATGCTGCGAGGCGTCCAGCATCAACGCGGTCTGCACCGCCCGCATCGCGGCCTCGGTGTCGCCGCTGTCGAACAGCGCAAGCGCCATCACGCCATATGCCGATGCGTCATCGGGTCGCAGCGCCGTGGCCGCGGCGGCGCTGGCCGCCGCTTCGACGTATCCGCCACGCATCGACTCGATGCGCGCACGCAACACCAACGCCTCCGCAGATGGCCCAAACGTTCCGATGGACGCCCGGACCACGGACTCCGCTTCGTCGGTGCGGTGCAGGCAAAGCAGCGAGAACGCGAGATCGTGCCGTAACGCCGCCGAATCCACGCCAGCATCGAGCATCGCGACATACGCGTCCGCCGCCGCGGCGTAATCGCCAGCGATCAGCGCGCAGCGCGCAATCCTGAAACGTACGCCGGGAACGTCCGCGGCAGGCGACGACAACGATCCGAGCGCGGCCCGCGCCCCGTCGTTGTCGCCCATCGACCAACTCGCGTCGGCGATGGCGCATGCGAGATCCGGATTTTGAGGGTCACGTTCGAAATGGCCGCGCAGACGCGCGACCGACTCGATGTCGGTGGTCATGTTCATGGTGTCTCCGCGGGCTCGCCCAATATGCCTTCCGGGATGGAAGGATCAATCGAGCGCATCAGCTGGCAGGTCGGACGAAGAATCCGTTCCCCTGGAAAATATTTTTCGTTCCTTCGAAGCATTGCACTTCGCTTTTTTCAAGCTACTAAAGCAGATTCGAATTTGTCAATGCCGATTTTCAGATTTTCTGATCCAATCGAAATTCTTCGATCATTCGGGAAAATGCGCTTGAAAATCGATCATCGTTTTCCAGCGCATGCGCAATCTTTTCGATCATTGGCTTCCACTCGGGATGTTCACGCATCGAAGGCCCGAACTCCCAGATCAGGATCGCTTTCACGATTCGCGAACGCAGTACATCGTCGCTGCCGCCACCCTGGTCGTTCGCGCCGCGCACGATGTCGGAGATGACGGCGCGCAGCCCCCCCACCTCGCGACTCGTGTTTCCGAAGGATTCGGAGATCACATCCGCAGAAGTATCTTCTCGATCTTCCGCAGTTCGCTTTCTTCGCGATTTTCCGTTCTTTTCCGCGTGCTCCGTACGCAGGCGGGCGATATGCGCGGAAAGCGACGAAAGCGGGTCGATACTCACTCGACGCCGCCCGCTCGTCCGTAACCGTGGCCGGCAAAATAGGCGGACGCGACGGGCGCACGTTCGGGCTCGGCATCGCGCAGAGACTGCAACAATCGATGCATGTCGTTCGTGAGCGCGGGGATTGGCTGCGGCAGCGCGAGGCCTTCGTCTATTTCGCGCAGACCGACATCGATCCTGTTCTCCGCGAGCGCAATGATCGCCCGAGAATAGGCACCGATCGCATCGCGACCCTCGAGGATTGGTTGCAGGATTTCGCGTGCTTCGTCGGCACGGCCGCTCAGTGCCAGCAATTGCCCGAGCTGAAAGCGCGCAACCGGAAAATCCGGCACCAATGCCACCGCCGCCCTGAATTCGGATTCGGCGCGATCGAACATGCCGATCTGCGCATGTTGCGCTGCAAGCAGGTAGATGGCATGGAAGTGATCCGGCTGCCTGGCGACAATCTCCTTGAGCATGGAGATGGCTTCGGCATCGCGGTTCGCCTCGATCGCGGAGAGCGACAGGCGCAGCAATTCATCGTTGTCGAGATGGTCTAGCGTCATGGTGCGGTCCTTGGCGGCACAACGCCATGCGCGGACGCACGGCCCGCGCCGACCCGGTATCCCGGAACGAACGGACGGCGACGCAGGCGTCGGAAAGAGGGGCGGAAGGCGGCGCGTGGGACCGGGCCATCTGGGAAGATGGTGGCCAATGTTCGGGACGCGCAAACAGGAAAGAATTGTCGCGCGGCCGGCCCAGAACAGGCATGGCGCCTGCGGTCGCCACAAGGATAAGGATCCGGTGACGGACGCGGGAGTTTAGGGGCAATGTGCGGAGCCGTCGGCGCAGCCGACGAACGGTCGAGGGGATCCCTTCCCCGGCCCGCGGACCACGGTGCGGTGATGCCCCGTCTCGAACCCGGGTAGCGGGCGCAACGGCCAGGCCGCGATTCTCGAAGCACGATTCATCTTTCGAATATGTCACGCCATCTGGCCCGAAAATGCGCCAGAGCTCGCACAATTCCTGTCAATACGACACCCGCCCGCTCCGCTGGACGGGTATCTGAGGGGCACTGCGTTTGCTGGCGACGACAGAAGCAGGCATCCGGATCTCTTCCTGCTCTGCGTATCCCGTAGCAACGGTTCTGTAGGGCGATCACCACCATGCTGCAGAAGCGCTTCCGCGATCTATCGCCCGGAAGGATCAGGCATCGCCTATGGAAGCGATGCGCTTGCGGCCGCCCTGTTGCCTCTGCCGCCCTGGATTCCCGTAGCCCATCCTGGAGGTCAGCGGGTGCCGGACAACAGAAAGCCCGCATTCCTGCGGGCCTCTGGGACTTTCTTCGGACCTGTTCGGCCCTCGATTTGGTCGGGGTAGCCGGATTCGAACCGACGACCACTTGTCCCCCAGACAAGTGCGCTACCAGGCTGCGCTATACCCCGGGTAGGACGGGCATTGTACCCGCAGGGCCGGCGGATCGGCCAGCCCGTGCGCGTCGCCCCTGAAATCGCTCGCTCAGCGCTTGAGCAGTTGCAGCACTTCTTCCAGTTCCATCCGCACCTGGCGGATGACCTGGGACGACATGGCCGATTCCTGTTTGGCGCCCTCGCCGTCCAGCCGGAGGCGGGCGCCGCCGATGGTGTAGCCCTGTTCGTACAGCAGGCTGCGGATCTGGCGGACCATCAGCACGTCGTGGCGCTGGTAGTAGCGGCGGTTGCCGCGGCGCTTCACCGGTTTGAGGCTGGGGAACTCGGTCTCCCAGTAGCGCAGGACGTGCGGCTTGACGTCGCACAGCTCGCTGACTTCACCAATGGTGAAGTAGCGCTTGGCCGGAATCGGCGGAAGTTCGCGGTTACTGCCCGGATCCAGCATATGCCTCCACCCGCTCCTTGAGCTTCTGGCCGGGCCGGAAGGTGACCACGGTCCGGGCGGAGATCGGGATCTCCTCGCCGGTCTTGGGGTTGCGGCCGGGGCGCTGGTTCTTGCGGCGGAGGTCAAAGTTGCCGAAGCCGGACAGCTTGACCTGGCGGCCCTGCTCCAGGGCTTCGCGGAGGACGTCGAAGAAGGCGTCCACGAATTCCTTGGCCTCGCGCTTGTTCAGTCCGACTTCGTCGAACAGGCGTTCCGCCATCTCAGCCTTCGTCAATGCCATCCGTTTCCCCCAAAACGAGCCCGTTTCATTCGCGTGACGCTTCGCACGATCATTGCATGCAGCGGCCGGTGGCCCCCGGCCGCCGCTCGGTTCACGCGCGGATTTCCGCCCCGTGCTCCCCCTGCAGGGCGGCGATCACGGCAGCCACGGCCGCATCCACCTCCCGATCGGTGAGAGTGCGTGATTCCTCTTGCAGAATCAAGCCCATAGCGAGGCTCTTGCATCCGGTTTCGACCCCCTTCCCGACGTACCGATCGAACAGCCGGAGGGCGCGCAGGGACGGGCCCGCGGCGCGTTCGACGGTGGCCCGGAGGGCGTCCCAGGACACCGCCTCCGGGACGACGAACGCGAGGTCCCGGCGGACGGACGGATAGCGGCTGAGGCCGCTCCCGCGGGGCAGCGTGCGGCGCTGCAGCGGCGCCAGGTCCACCTCGGCGGCCACCACCCGGTGGTCGATCTCCAGCGCCTTCTGGAGCCGGGGATGCAATTCACCGATCCAACCGATTCTCACGCCATCGCGATACACGTCCGCCGACCGGCCGGGGTGCCCCCAGGCCGCCGCCGACGGGCGGTACTCGAGCGCCGCGCCCGACGCGGCGGCCAGGCTGTCGAGGTCGCCCTTGAGATCGTGGAAATCGACCGGACGGTCGGCGACGCCCCACTGCTCCGCCGCCGCCGTGCCGACCGCGGCCAGGGCCACGCACCGGGTCTCGACCGGCGCCTCTCCCGCGTCCGCGGCCGCGAACGTCTTGCCGACTTCGAACAGCCGGACCCGCGTCTGCTGGCGCGCGGCATTCCGGGCGAGCGCCGCCACCAGCCCCGGCAGCAGCAGCGTGCGCATGACGCCAAGCTCCGCGCTCAGCGGGTTCGCGAGCGGGACCGCGTTCTCGGTGGTCTGCCACTTCGCCAGCAGGGCCTCGTCGACGAACGCGTAGTTGATCGCCTCCAGGAAGTCGCGGGCGACGAGCTGGCGGCGGATCGTCGCCTCGTCCAGCACGGTCTCGCTGCCGGCGGCGATGCGGGTCGCGCCGCCGGGCAGCGTGGTCGGGATGGCGTCGTAGCCGTGGATGCGGGCGACTTCCTCGATCAGGTCTTCCTCGATCGCGAGGTCGAAGCGCCGGGTCGGCACGTCCACGGTCCAGCCATCGGCCGTCGCGGTCACGCCCAGGCCCAGCGCGCCCAGGATGCGTTCGACCTCGGCGTCGGCCACGGTCGTGCCGAGCACGCGCGCGAGGCGCGCGCGACGCAGGCCGACGACCTGCGGCTTCGGCATGTCGGCTTCGCGCACCACGTTGACGAGCGGGCCGGGCACGCCGCCGGCGATGTCGAGGATGAGCCGCGTCGCGTATTCGATCGCAATCGGCGGCAGTTCCGGATCGACGCCGCGCTCGAAGCGGTGGCCGGCGTCGGTGTGCATCCCGAGCTTGCGGCTGCGGCCGATGATCGCCGACGGGATCCAGTGCGCGGCTTCGAGGAACACGTTGCGGGTGGCGTCGGTCACGCGCGTGTCGTGCCCGCCCATGATCCCGCCCAGCGCGACCGCGCGCGCGGCGCGACCGCCGGTGCTGTCGGTGACGACGAGGAAATCCTCGTCGAGTGCGACGGTACGGCCATCGAGCAGTTTCGTTTCCTCGCCAGCGCGTGCAGGTCGCACCACGACCGACGCCTGCAGTGTGTCCCTGTCGAAGGCGTGCATCGGCTGGCCGAGTTCCAGCATCACGTACTGGGTCACGTCGACGAGGAAGCTGATCGGGCGCACGCCGCTGCGGCGCAGGCGCTCGGCCATCCACAGCGGCGTCTTCGCGGTGGCGTCGACGCCTTCGATCACGCGTCCGGCGAAGCGCGGCACCTTCGCGCCGGCGTCGAGTTCGACGGTCATCGTGACGTCGCTCTGCGCCGGCACGGGCGTCGCATCGAGCGGTTCGACCTGGCTGCCCAGCGCGGCGGCGACGTCGAACGCGATGCCGCGCACGCCGAAGCAGTCGGCGCGATTCGGCGTGAGCTTGAGTTCGATCGCGGCGTCGGGCAGGCCGAGGTACTCGCCCAGCGGTGCACCGATCGGCGCGTCGTCGGGCAGTTCCAGCAGGCCGGAGGCATCGGCGTCGATCCCGAGTTCCTTCGCCGAGCAGAGCATGCCGTTGGAGGCGACGCCGCGCAGCTTCGCGGCCTTGATCGTCAGCGTGCCGACGGTGGTGCCGATCGTCGCGAGCGGCGCGACCAGGCCCGGGCGCGCGTTCGGTGCGCCGCAGACGATCTGCAGCAACTCATCCCGCCCCGAATCGACCTGGCAGACCTGCAGGCGGTCGGCTTCCGGATGCTTCGCGCATTCGACGATGCGCGCGACGACCACGCCGTCGAGCGCGGCGCCGAGCACCGTCAGCTCTTCGACCTCAAGGCCGATGGCCGTCAGCGTCGCCGCGAGCGTCTCGCGCGAGGCATCGGTCTTCACGTGTTGCCGCAGCCAGTTTTCGGAGAATTTCATGCGTTGAAACCCTTGTTTCGCCGTAGGGTGGGCCTTGGCCCACCGTCATGATCTTTCGGATGCGTCGACATCGATCGGGACCGTTTCGCCGTGCGTGCAACGCGAACGGAACCGCCGCAATGGCGGGCCAGGGGCCCGCCCTACGCCTGCGTCACGCGAACTGGCGCAGGAACCGCACGTCGTTCTCGAAGAAGTCGCGCAGGTCGTTCACGCCATAGCGCAGCATCGCGAACCGCTCGACGCCGAGGCCGAACGCGAAGCCGGTGTAGCGCTCCGGGTCGATGCCGACGTTGCGCAGCACGTTCGGATGGACCATGCCGCAACCCAGCACTTCCAGCCAACGCGTCGAACCGTCCGGCTGCTGCCAGGCGATGTCGACTTCGGCCGAAGGTTCGGTGAAGGGGAAGTAGCTCGGGCGAAAGCGCATCTCGAAATCGCGCTCGAAGAACGCGCGCACGAACTCGGCCAGCGTGCCTTTCAGATCGGCGAAGCTCGCGCGCTCGTCGACCAGCAGGCCTTCGACCTGGTGGAACATCGGCGTGTGCGTCTGGTCGCTGTCGCTGCGATAAACCTTGCCGGCGGCGATCATGCGCAGCGGCGGCTTGTTGCCGAGCATGTAGCGCACCTGGCAGCCCGAGGTATGCGTGCGCAGCAGGCGACCATCACCGAAGTAGAAGGTGTCGTGCATCGCGCGCGCCGGATGGTGCGGCGGGAAATTCAGCGCCTCGAAGTTGTGCCAGTCGTCCTCGATCTCCGGGCCATCGGCCATCTCGTAGCCGAGCCGGCCGAAGATCTCGGCGATGCGCTCCAGCGTGCGCGACACCGGATGCAGGCCGCCGCGGTCGGCGTTGCGGCCCGGCAGGGTGACGTCGATGGTTTCGGTGGCGAGGCGCGCGGCGAGCACGGCCTCGTCGATCGCGGCCTTGCGCGCCGAGAGCGCCTCGCCGAGCGTGTCGCGCACGCGGTTGATCGCCTCGCCCGCGGCCTTGCGCTGCTCCGGCGGCAGCGCGCCCAGCGTCTTCATCTGCGCGGTGACGCTGCCCTGCTTGCCGAACAGCGCGACGCGCAGCGCTTCGAGCGCATCGGGCGTGTCGGCGGCGGCGATGTCGGCCAGCGCCCGTGTCGAAAGGTGTTCCAGATCGCTCATCTCGACGTGTTCCGTCTTTCCAGCAGCCAGAAACGAACATGGGGAAGGACTTGCGCCCTTCCCCATGCATGATCCGATGTCTTCGCACCGAGCCTGCACCGGGAAGTGAGGCTCGGGGAGGAAACCTTATGCCGCGAGCGCGCTCTTCGCCTTGTCAGCCAGCGCGGTAAAGCCCTTCGCGTCGTGCACGGCGATGTCCGCCAGCACCTTGCGGTCGAGGGTGATACCGGCCTTGAGCAGACCGTTCATGAAGCGGCTGTAGGTGATGCCGTTGCTGCGGGCGGCCGCGTTGATGCGGGCGATCCACAGCGTGCGGAAGTTGCGCTTCTTCTGCTTGCGGCCGATGTAGGCGTACTGCAGGGCCTTCGTGACCGCCTGTTTGGCGACCCGGAAGACTTTGCGGCGGGCGTTGTAGTAGCCCTTCGCCTGCTTGAGGATCTTCTTGTGGCGACGACGCGCCGTGACACCGCGTTTGACTCGAGCCATGGTTCAGTCCTCCTCAGAGATACGGCAGCATGCGGTCCAGACGGCCCGCGTCCTCGGCACGAACGTGGTTCGTCTGCCGGAGGTTGCGCTTCCGCTTGGTCGCCTTCTTGGTGAGGATGTGGCTCTTGTTGGCGTGGCCGCACTTGTACTTGCCGGAAGCGGTCTTCCGGAAGCGCTTGGCCGCCGCCCGATTGGTCTTGATCTTGGGCATTGGAAAGTCCTAGGGTCTCAACGAGTACTGGCGTGGGCGGTGGCCTTGGCCACGCTTTCCGTCCTGCCCTGCCGGTGGTAGGCCCTTGACCGGAAAGGAATTTCCGGAACGAAGGCGGGTCCTGTAGTGACGCGGGTGCAACAGCCCGGCGAGCCGGGCCGGCCATTATGCCCGCCCGGGGATTCTCATGCAAATCAAGCGGTTCCGGGCCCTCAGGCGCCTGCTCAGCGGGCGCGCGCGACCAGCGGTTCGGGTGCCTGTTCGCGCGCGGCTTCGGGCGCGGGCGCGGGTGCGGCGGCCAGCGCCTGCGCGCTGCTTTCGACCAGCGGCGTGCGGGCCGCCTGGGCGACGTCGACATGGGCATGCTGGCGCGCCGGCGATTCGGGATCGCCCTGGATCGCGAACGCACGACGGCCGTCTTCGCTGAAGGCGACCTGGTCGATCCTGGACAAGCCGGCCTTCTGGCCTTCGACGGTCAACGCACCGGCCAGACGCGCCTGCGACTCGCCGCCCTCGTCCGGCAGCCGCGCCAGCGCCTGGCGGTACAGGCCGTTGCCGGGATGCTGCGAGTCGGCCAGCGTGGTCGAGCGGTCGTAATCCTTGCCGAACATCTTTTCCTGCGCCTCGATCACCGCGTCGATCATGTGCATGTCGACGCCGTGCTTCACCGATTTCACCGGATTGAGCTTCTGCCAGAAGCCCAGGGGTTCCGGATCGGGCAGTTCGATCTTGTGGCCGACCGCGTCTGGCATGAGGTGGCGCATGACCGGCGTGCGTTCCTGCAGCCCGGTGAGGATGTCGTGGTCGACCGCGTAGCGGCGGATCAGGCCCTTTTCCGCCTCGGCCTTGACCGCGTCGGCATCGAGGCCGATGCGTTCGAGGGTGCGGTCATGGACACCGGAAGCGTTGAAGGTCACCGCCGGGATGTCGGAGGCGATCGCCGCCGTGGCCGCCAGCCCGCCGCCCAGCGAATGGCCGGTGATGATCACGTTCTCGCCGTAGGCGACCTTGGCCTGCCGGGCGAGCGCGATCGCCTCGTTGTACTGCGCGGTCTCGAAGCCCAGGCCCTGGCCGAAATTGGTGACCCAGTCCTTCGTCTCGTCGGTGCCGCTGTAGGCGAGCACCTTGTGGCCATCGCCATCGCCGTAGATCACGGCATAGAAGCCGCTGGACGTGTCGCGCAGCGATGCCGGATCGATGCCGTCGCGGCGGAGCTCGTCCGCGGACAGCGGCTGCCAGCGGCCGACGCCGTCGGCCTTGCCGTTGCCGTCGTAGTCGTAGACGTCCTGCATCAGCCGCGACAGGGTCAGGTCGATCGGCTGCGGCGACCGGCCTTCCACGCCGTCGGCGAAGGACGGCGATGGAACCGCGGCCGCGAGGCCGGGTACCGTGGAAGCGCTGCCGTCAGCGGCGTGGTCAGGGGATCGGGCCATCGCGACGTTCTCCTCGTGCTCCCGGCGGATCGGCTCAGCGCGCGCCGCGCGTGGGCGCCGACTGGTCCGGGTTGGGCGTGGTCTGGTCCGGCGCGATCTGCGGCGCGGCCTGCTGCTGCGCCTGCGGGGCCACCGCCAACGCCTGCGACTCGCGGCTGCTCTGCTCCATGGGCACGCCCTTGGCCGTCTGTACGTCGACCTGCACGTAGCGCTGGGTCTCGGGCTGGCTGCCCTGGACCGCGAACAGGCGATCGCCGTTGGCGACGACATGGTCGGGGGCGATGCCCGTGCGCTGCGCTTCCAGGGTGAGCGCGCCGGCGACGTTCTGGGCGTCGCGCAGGCTCAGGCCCCGGGTCTCGAACTGCGGCTGGATCTGGTCGTACAGGCGCTGGTACTGGGCGTGCTGCGGATGGTCGGGGTTCGACAGCAGGCCGGTGGCGCCGGCGCCGTGGCCGAACGCCTGCTCCTGCGCCTTGATCACCGTGTCCATGCTGTGGTTCTGGATGCTGTGCGGCACCGTCTTGAACGGGTTGATCTTCGAGAAGCCGGTGAGCGGGTCGGGATCGGGCAGTTCGACCTTGTTGCCGATGGCGTCGGGCATCAGGTACCGGGTCATCAGGTTGCGTTCCTGCAGCCCGGTGAGGATCTCGTGATCCACGGCGTAGCGACGGATGCCGCCGGCCTCGGCCTGCGCACGCGCGGCGTCGGGATCGATGCCCGCGCGCTCCAGCGTCTTGTCCTTCACGCCGGCGGCGTTGAAGGTGACCGCCGGGGTGTCGGCGGTGATCGCGCCGACCGCGGCGAGGCCGCCGCCCAGCGAGTGGCCGGTGATGACGAGCTCCTCGCCGAAGGCGACCTTGGCCTGGCGCGACAGCGCGATGGCCTGGTTGTACTGCGAGGTCTCGAAGCCGAGGCCCTGGCCGAGGTTGGTCGCCCAGTCCTTGCCGGCATCGGTACCGCGAAAGGCCAGCGCGTAGCGTCCCTGCCCGTCGGTGTAGATGTCGGCGTCGAAACCGCTGGAGGCGTTGTGGCGCAGCGCCGGATCGATGCCGACCTGGCGGAACTGGTCGTCGGTCAGCGGGCGCCAGCCTTCGACTTCGCCGCGCTGGCGGTTGTCCGACCCGTAGACGTCCTGGGCCATGCGCGCCAGGGTCAGGTCGATGTCGCGCGGCGCCGGGCCGCGCACTTCGTCGGCGAACGACGGACGGACGTGGGTCTCGCCGGTCAGCGGATCGACCGACTGGCGGCCACCGCCGCCGGGCTGACGATCGGGGTCGAACTGTGCATTCATCCGTGCTTCCTCCGCTTGCCGGACGCGACCGCTGTGCGGCCTCCGGGAATGATGGTCTCGGGTGCGCGGTCAGCGCGCGTCTTCGATCGCGATGCCGTGCGCCTTCAGCCACGCCTCGACCGCTTCGCGCTGGCTGCGGGTTTCGGCGTTGAGCAGGGCGGCGCGGGTCATGAACAGGTAACGCTGGAAGGTCACGCCCTGGGCGTTGCGGGCCATCGGGTCGGCCCCGGCTTCCAGAAGCTCCAGCGCGCGCGCCGGCTCGTTGATCTGGCCGGCGACATGCAGGGGGGTGTTGCCCATGCGGTCGGCGCGGTCCGGGTCGGCGCCGGCGGCAAGCAGCGCGTGGAACTGCTCGGCGCGTTCGCCCATCAGCGCCGAACGCAGCGGACCGGCGCCGGTGACGGCGTTGGCGACGTTCGGGTCGACCTTGCGGGCCAGCAGCTCGGCGAGGTAGGCCGGGTCGTTGGCCATCGCGGCGGTGTGCACGACGGTGTCGCCGTCCATGCCCGGCTGGAGCGGGTCGGCGCCGGCATCGAGCAGCGCCTTCAGGCTGTCCAGGCGCTTGTTGAGCAGCGCCCACTGCAGGAAGGTCACCTGCTTGTCGCCGCGATAGGCGAGATCGGCGCCGCCGGCGAGGTCGCGGATGCGGGCGCTGTCGCCCTCGGCCACGGCATCGGCCAGTTCGGCCGCGCGCGGGTCCGGGAAGATCTGGTGGATGTCCACCCGATGGATTTCTGCGGTCGCTGGCATTGCGTGTTTCTCCCTGGCGCATGCGGCGCTGGCCGCACAGACGGCGATGACGAACGCGAGGGCGGCGGCCGACCGATGAAGACGAATACCGGACATGGCGCTCCTGCCTGAACCCTCGACGCGCCGGGCGGCGTCGCCCGGCTCCCGGGTCCGATCCTACCGGCGCAGGCGCCCCGAGGGCAACCCGAGCCTCGCCCGCGGACATGCGAAGGGCGCCCGAAGGCGCCCCGCGCGTCGCGTCGCAGCGAAAGCGGCGCTTACTTCTTCTTCGGCGCGATCATCATCACCATCTGCCGGCCTTCGAGGCGCGGACGCGATTCGATGACGATGTCCTCGCCCAGGTCGGCCTCGATCCGCTGCGCCATCTCGCGACCAAGCTCCATGTGACTCATCTCGCGGCCGCGGAAGCGGATGTTGACCTTGATCTTGTCGCCCTCTTCCAGGAACCCGCGCATCTTGCGCAGCTTGATCTGGTAGTCGCCCTCGTCGGTCACCGGACGGAACTTCACTTCCTTGATCTCGACGATCTTCTGCTTCTTCTTGGCGGCGGACGCCTTCTTCTGCAGTTCGAACTTGAACTTGCCGAAATCCATGATCCGGCAGACCGGCGGGTCCGCGTTCGGCTGGATCTCGACGAGATCGAGGCCTTCCTCCTCGGCCTTGGCCAGCGCTTCGTCGCGCGACAGGACGCCGATCATCTCGCCGTCGCTGCCGATCACGCGCACGCGCGGGACACGGATCTCGTGGTTCTTGCGGTTCTGCTTGTCCTGGGGGGTACTGATGTGGGCTGTCTCCGAAAGGGAAAGGACCGGCCGGCAGTCGCGCCGACCGGAACCCGGGTCACGCCGGGACGGCGTCGTGCGCGAGACGTGCGACGAAATCGGCGATGGTCATGCTGCCGAGATCTTCCCCCGAACGCGTACGGACCGCCACGAGGCCGTTTTCCTTCTCGCGATCCCCGACCACGAGCAGATACGGCACCCGCTGGAGCGTGTGCTCGCGAATCTTAAAGCCGATTTTCTCGTTCCGCAAATCGGCCGCGACCCGGAGACCTTGATTCATAAGGGATTTCCGGGTTTGCTCGACGTATTCGGCCTGCGCATCCGTGATGTTCATCACCACGGCCTGGATCGGGGCCAGCCAGGCGGGCATCTGTCCGGCGTGGTGTTCGATCAGGATCCC
>JAEWNA010000208.1 GCA_023392975.1 Pseudomonadota bacterium
GGTTACGTGTGGTTCTACGACACCTCGCGCACCGCCGGCGCCGAACCGCTCTCGCACAACCAGAGCCGTCGCGCCTGCTTCAACCTGAACACCATTCTCCGCACGGACGTCGGACAGTGAGGACCCCCGCCATGAGACTCTCCATCGCCATCGCGATCGCCCTGGTCCCCGCGCTCGGGTCCTTCGCCGCCTCCGCAGCCCAGCCGCTGCGTGCGCCCGCCGTCGACGACCAGGTGCCTTCGCGCCTCGTCACCGTCCCCGCGTCCTCGATGAACGTCGAACGCGCCCCGGTGTCCTTCTCCTGGAAGCTCGACCCGGGACAGGCCGTGACCTCACCGCAGCCGTTCGTCGCCCAGAGCCGCGAATACTGGGAAACCGTCGACGCCGCGCAGCTCGACAAGGGCGTGCCGCTCAAGATGTCGGCCCCCGGCAGCCTCATCCGGATCAGCCCCGCGCAGGGCGCCCGCGCGCTGCGCAGCGACGAACTGCAGATCAGCAGCAGCCGAGGCGCAGCCAGGCTCCAGAGCATCGCCTCCGCCGAACAGCTGACGAAGGCCGGCATGGCCGTGCAGGCCGGCAGCCTGGTCGCCAAGCTCGACGCGCAGGAAGGCGCGGACACCTACACCGTGCGCGTGCCCAAGGCGCAGGGCCAGTACCTGGTCCACGTGTTCGAGCCCGCGAGCAGCGACGTGCTGCGCGCCGGCGTCGATCGCAGCCACGCCCTCGCCGGTGACAGGCTGCGCTTCGACGTCGACTTCAGCCGTACCGGCAAGCGTTCGTCGAACGTGCAGGCCGACGCGCTGCTGGTCGCCCCGGACGGCCGCAGCTGGCCGGTCGCGCTCGCCAAGAACGGCTCCGGCGGCCTCGCCGCCGACGTGAAGCTGCCCAGGCAGGTCGGCAGCACGCCAGGCCTGTGGGAGCTGCAGGTGTTCGCCAACGCCGACGGCATCCAGCGCGATGCGCGCACCGCCTTCGCGGTGGCCGCACCGACCGCCCGCTTCGACGGCATCTTCGCCTTCAACGCGAAGACCATGCGCATGGCCCTGCCGGTGGAGGCCGCATCGCAGGGCCGCTACGAGGCCCGCGGCACGCTGTTCGCCACCGCGCCGGACGGCGTCCTGCGCCCGGTGTCGGAAGCGCACACCGCCGCGTGGATGAAGCGCGGCAACGGCATGCTGGTGCTGCAGTTCGAACGCAGCCACCTGCCGGCCGGCTATGGCGCGCCGTTCGAAGTGCGCCAGCTCGAGCTGAACGACCAGTCGCGCATGGCGCCGCTGGAAAGCCGCGAAAGCGCGGGCCGCGCCCGCTGATCGCGTCCGCAAGCCGCAAGCACGACAAGGGGCCGAAAGGCCCCTTGTCGTTTTCGGGAAGCGCATGAAGCACGACGGTCATCCCCGCGAAAGCAGGGCCCCATGCGTGATCGCAACCGAACCCCGGGTCCTCGCTCGCGCGAGGATGACGGCACGGTGCGTATCGGAACCGCGAGCGCTCAGCGGTTCATCACGCCGTGTGGCACATGCCCGGCGGCGACGTGCTCGCGCGCCGAATCGATGTTGTGCGGCGAATCGTCGAAGAAGATGTCGGCGCCGAACGCTTGCAGGAACGGGCCCTTGGGCCGGCCGCCGAGGAACAACGCCTCGTCGAGGCGGATGCCCCACTCGCGCAATGTGCGGATCACGCGTTCGTGCGCCGGCGCCGAGCGCGCGGTGACCAGCGCGGTGCGGATCGGGCAGCGTTCGACCGGATAGGCCGACTGCAGCCGGTGCAGCGCATCGAGGAAGCCGCGGAACGGCCCGCCCGACAGCGGTTCGTGCGCGCGTTCGCGCTCGTGGCGCGCGAACGCCTCCAGCCCGCCCTCGCGCGAGACCCGCTCGCTCTCGTCGCCGAACAGCACCGCGTCACCGTCGAACGCGATGCGGATGCGGTCGTCGGCGCCCGGCTGCCCCGCAGGCGTCATCGACCGCGACGGCAGCAGCGTAGCGGCGGCAATGCCGTGCTCCAGCGCGCGCTGCACCGATTCGGCGTCGGCGGACAGGAACAGGTGCGCCCCGAACGGCTTGACGTACGGCCACGTCGGCGCGCCCGAGGTAAAGGTCGCGCGGCGGATGTCCAGGCCGTGGTGCTGGATCGCGTTGAACACGCGCAGGCCGGTGTCCGAGGAATTGCGCGACAGCAGGATCACCTCGACCCGCGGCGCGTCCTTCGGCGCATCGTGGTTGAGCGCGAGCAGCTTGCGCACCAGCGGGAAGGCGATGCCCGGCGCGAGGAGCTCGTCCTCGCGGCTGCGCTGGAAATCGGCGTAGGCGTCGACGCCCTGTGCCTCGAACAGCGCATGGCCCTCCTCCAGGTCGAACAGCGCCCGGGAGGAGATGGCGATGACGAGGGGATCGGATGCGGGTGCAGCGGCGTTCATGCCGACAGTCTGCACGAAACGTGTCTCGGGAGCTGCGACGTGCGCTACGCTCTGCAGACCCTTTCCCGCCGGGACGACCATGGCGCGCCACGCCGCGACGCTTGCCGAGCATGAACGCATGCTGCGCAGCATCGGCGAGTCGCCCATGCTCGCCGGCCTGCGGCCTGGCGCGCTGGTGGTCGCCGCAGCGGCATTCGCGGGTTTCCACTACGCGGAAGGCCAGACCCTGGAAGTCTTGTGCCTGTTCGCGGGCAGTTGTTCGGTGCTGGTCGCGTTCGCGGCCTGGACATCGGCGGCACACCTGCGGAATGCCGCAGCGGGGACACGCCGGGGTCGGCACGCAGCCGCGACACTGGTCCTGCGCAAGGACGCCGACGACGATGTCGCGCGCCATGGCACCCTCACGCTGCATTCCGATCCGAACGGGTGGGACATCGCGTTCGCGGTTCCGTCCGGCTGGAAGCCGGAAGCCGGCCACCACGAGGTCGACGTCGTCATGCTGTCGGACATCCCGTGGCCCGTGCTCGTGTACTGCGGCGATGGCCTGCTCTGGCCGCGGCAGACGCCACGTCGCGCATCCCGCAACGGATCGTAGGCGCTTCGCCGCGGGTGCCGCGGTGCTGAAGGATCAAGTCCTCCGCGAACCGCGGCGCCACGCGATCACGGCACCGGGCAGCCCGTCGTGTCCACGGGCCAGGCGGGCGGGTTGCCGTTGCAGCCGCCGCCATCATCGTCCCACGCGAAACAGCCGACGTAGCGCTTGCCTTTCAACGTCATCACCGCGCGGTTGCCGCAGACTTCGAGCGTGAACGAAGGTGGCAGGCCACTTGCCGGACCCGGGTTGTCGAACCGGAGCCGGAACCCGTGGTACTGACGGTAATCGTCCACCGTGAACGTGCTGGGCGGCAACGTCCCGGGTCCGTGATACCCCTGGTAACTCACCTCGATGGTGCTCTGGAATTCAGGGCCGAAGTCGCCGCTGGCCAACGCCACCTCGATCGGCAGATCGGAAGTGGACAAGGTACTCGTCGCGCCTACCGGAAACGCGGACAGGCACAGCAGCAGCGCTGCGTATGCACGGCGTGTCATGGAAAGTCCTCGGTTGGAAGATCGATCGCGCTCACGTCACGAACTGCTCGCTGAGGATCCGCTCCTCGAGGTTGTGCTCGGGGTCGAACAGCAGGGTCACGGTGCGGTCGCGGGACTCGCGGATCGCGACTTCGACCACATCACGGACTTCGTGCGAGTCGGCGGTGGCGCTGACCGGGCGCTTGTAGGGATCGAGCACGCGGAATTTCGTTTCGGTGTCGGCCTTGAGCAGCGCGCCGCGCCAGCGCCGCGGGCGGAACGGCGCGATCGGGGTCAGCGCGACCACGCCGCTGCCCAGCGGCAGGATCGGGCCACCGGCGGAATAGTTGTAGGCGGTGCTGCCGGCGGGCGTCGCCACCATCACGCCGTCGCAGATGAGCTCGTCGAGCCGGGTCTGGCCGCTGAGTTCGATCGCGATGTGCGCCGCCTGCCGGGTCTGGCGCAGCAGCGAGACCTCGTTGTAGGCCAGCGACACCACGGTCGCGCCGGACTCGGTGTGCGCGCGCATCTCCAGCGGCCGCAGCACGGCGGGCTCGGCGGCCGCGAGGCGCGCCAGCAGGTCGTCCTCGCCGTACTGGTTCATCAGGAAGCCGACCGTCCCCAGCTTCATGCCGTACACCGGCCGGCCGAGGTCGGCATGCCGATGCAGGGTCTGCAGCATGAATCCGTCGCCGCCGAGCGCGCACAGCACATCCGCCTCCTCTGGCGCATGACGACCGTGCCGCGACTGCATGCCGACCAGCACGGCCTGCGCTTCGGGCGTGGGGCTTGCGAGAAAGGCGATGCGGGGCGTCATCGATGTCATCGTCGCGGGATTCTCACTGGGATCAGGCAACCGGTCACACATCAAACCGGGCTGCCCCCCTATCTTCCGGGTGCGCGGCCACTCTGGCAACGACACCCCGCCGCGCGCATCGCACGACCACCCGGCCCGGACCGCGTCCCCCGACGCACCGGCCCCGATCTTTTCATGGAGGAATGACATGTCGTCACGCAATACCCTGCCCGTCGCGCTGCCGCGCACCACGCTGCTGGCCGCCCTCGTCGCGCTTTCGACCGGCGCGATCGTGTCCGCCCAGCCCATCGGCCAGCGCAACGCGTTCGAGACCGAGCGCGCCGCGACCGCCGAAGCGATGCCCGCGCCCGGGCTCGAAACGAACTGGCTGGACAAGCTCAATCCCGAGATCCCCTCGCCGATCGCCGCCTACATCGTCGCCAACGACCACCCGATGGGCTCGCAGATTCGCCTGCGCGAGTTCAAGCCGTTCATGCGCGGCGGCATGCTGCGCACGATCACCAAGGCCGGCTCGGTCGCGGGCATGGACGTCAGCGGTTACCAGGGCAACGTGAACTGGTCCTCCGCCTACTCCAAGGGCGCGCGTTTCGCCTACGTGAAGGCGACCGAGGGCACGTACTACACCAACCCGTACTTCGCCCAGCAGTACAACGGCTCGTACAACGTCGGGATGATCCGCGGCGCCTATCACTTCGCCCGCCCGGACACCACCACGGGCGCGACCCAGGCCGACTACTTCGTCAACCACGGCGGCGGCTGGTCGGCGGATGCCAAGACCCTGCCCGGCGCGCTGGACATGGAGTACAACCCGTACGGGTCGACCTGCTACGGCCTGAGCAAGAGCGGCATGGCCTCGTGGATCGCGTCCTTCAGCAACCGCTACAAGAGCCGCACCGGCCGCTATCCGGTGATCTACACCAGCACCAGCTGGTGGACGACCTGCGTCGGCACGTCGGGCAATTTCAGCGGGACCAGCCCGCTGTGGGTGGCGCGCTATTCCAGCACCGTCGGCACCCTGCCCTACGCGTGGTCGTACTACACGTTCTGGCAGTTCGCCGATTCCGGCACCTTCCCGGGCGACCAGAACACCTTCAACGGCGCCTACGACCGCCTGGTGGTGCTGGCCCGCGGCTCCTGATCGCCGCGGCGTCACCACGAAAAAGACCGGCCGCTTTCGCGGCCGGTCTTTTTCCCTTCGATGCCGGCGAACCGGTCAGCCGGCGTTCGACAGCATCGACAGCCGGCGCACGGCGACCGACGCCGTCGGGTAGTCCAGCGACTTCTGCGCAGCGAGTTCCGACAGCATGCCCAGCGTGAAGCGCAGCGCGGCGTCTTCGCGGCCGATCCAGTGCGCCAGCTTGGCGTCGGCGGTCGCGCCGGGCGCTTCCAGCACCTGCATCGTCAGCTGGCGCTGCTGCGCCGCCAGTTCGTCGCGCAGCGAGCCGCGCGCGACCGCATGCCAGCGGCCGTCCACGGGCAGCGCGTCGATCTGCTGGTACAGCCACGGCAACTGCAGCGCTTCGCCCAGGCGGAAGTGCGCCTTGGCAACGTCCACGGCCTTCAGCCTGCGCGCGACCGCGACCTCGATGATGTCGCAGCACCATTCGAGGTACGGCAGCGCCGCGAGCTGCTTCGCCAGCGCCTCCGGCAGGCCCTTGGCCTTCCAGTCGGCGTAGGAGGCGTCGTAGGCAGGACGCATCGCGGCAGGCAGGATGTCCTTGCCCGCACGCACCTCGCGGAAGCCGTCGTGGTAGCGCTCGACAGCGGCGGTGATGCCGGGGATCGGGCCCGGCCGCGACAGCAGCCAGCGGGTCAGCGAACGCTGCAGGGCCCAGATCGTCTGCAGCGCATCGACCTGCACCGACTCCGGCACCTTGCCGTCGAGCGCATCGATCTGCCCCCAGAGGTCGCGCGCGTCCAGCGTCTCGCGGGTGATGGTGAACGCCTTGGCGACCTCGGCCGGCGTGCGGCCGGTGTCCTCGGTCATGCGCAGCAGGAACGTGGAGCCCATGCGGTTGATCGTCGAGTTGGTCACCGCGGTGGCGATGATCTCGCGCTTCAGGCGGTGCTGCTGCATCGATTTCTCGTACTTCTTCTGCAGCGGCTGCGGGAAGTAGCGGACCAGTTCCTTCGACAGGTACGGGTCTTCCGGCACGTCCGAATCGAGCAGCTGCTGGTAGGCCACGAGCTTCGCGTACGACAGCAGCACGGACAGCTCCGACCGGGTCAGGCCGAGGCCGCGCGCCTTGCGATCGGCGATCTCCGCGTCGGACGGCAGGAATTCGATCTGGCGATCGAGCAGGCCCTGCGCTTCCAGCGTGCGGATGAAATGCTG
Source organism: Pseudomonadota bacterium (assembly GCA_023392975.1). Classification (GTDB taxonomy): domain Bacteria; phylum Pseudomonadota; class Gammaproteobacteria; order Xanthomonadales; family Xanthomonadaceae; genus Lysobacter_I. The sequence continues at coordinate 6,634 of JAEWNA010000208.1, forward strand.
CTTGGAACCGAGGCGACTCAGGCTCATCCGCTGCATCAGGCTCAGCGCCTGGTTCTGGCGGTAGTTGTCGTTGAGCACCAGCCCGGCGACTTCGTCGGTCATCGCCGCGAGCAGTTTGTTGCGCTCGGGCATGGTCAGCTTCTTCTTCTGGACCTCGCCGTTGAGCAGGATCTTGATGTTCACCTCGTGGTCGGAAGTGTCCACGCCCGCGGAGTTGTCGATGAAGTCGGTGTTGAGCAGCACGCCGGACGCCAGCGCGGCCTCGACGCGACCGAGCTGGGTCAGGCCGAGGTTGCCGCCCTCGCCGACCACCTTGCAGCGCAGTTCGTTGCCGTTGACGCGCAGGCCGTTGTTGGCGCGATCGCCGACGTCGGCGTGGCTTTCGCTCGACGCCTTGACGTACGTGCCGATGCCGCCGTTCCACAGCAGGTCGACCGGTGCCTTGAGGATCGCATTCATCAGCGCCATCGGGCTCATCGACGCGACATCGCCCTCGATGCCAAGCGCGGACCTGATCTCCGGCGACAGCGGGATGGATTTGGCCGAGCGCGGGAACACGCCGCCGCCCTTGCTGATCAGCGCCTTGTCGTAATCCTCCCAACTGGAGCGCGGCAGCTTGAACATGCGGTCGCGTTCCTTGAACGACACCGCCGCGTCCGGGTTCGGGTCGAGGAAGATGTGGCGATGGTCGAACGCGGCCAGCAGGCGGATGTGCTTCGACAACAGCATGCCGTTGCCGAACACGTCGCCAGACATGTCGCCGATGCCGACACAGGTGAAGTCTTCGCCCTGCGAGTCGCGGCCCATCGCGCGGAAGTGGCGCTTGACCGACTCCCACGCGCCGCGCGCGGTGATGCCCATGCCCTTGTGGTCGTAGCCGACCGAGCCGCCGGACGCGAACGCGTCGTCCAGCCAGAAGCCGTGCGCACGGGCGATGCCGTTGGCGATGTCGGAGAACGTCGCGGTGCCCTTGTCCGCGGCGACGACGAGGTACGGGTCGTCGCCGTCGTGGCGCACCACTTCGACGGGCGGCACGACCTTGCCGTCGACGAGGTTGTCGGTGAGGTCGAGCAGGCCGTTGATGAAGCGCTTGTAGCAGGCCACGCCCTCGGCGAACCACGCATCGCGGTTGACCGACGGATCCGGCAACTGCTTGCAGAAGAAGCCGCCCTTCGAGCCGACCGGCACGATGACGGTGTTCTTCACCATCTGCGCCTTCACCAGGCCCAGCACCTCGGTGCGGAAGTCCTCGCGGCGATCCGACCAGCGCAGGCCGCCGCGCGCCACCGGGCCGAAGCGCAGGTGCACGCCTTCGACGCGCGGGCCGCAGACGAAGATCTCGCGGTAAGGCCGCGGCTTCGGCAGGTCGGGCACCTTCGACGAATCGAGCTTGAAGCTGAGGTAGTCGGCCGGGCCGCCGTCGGCGCGCAGGCCGTCCCGGTAGCGGCCGCTGCGGTAGGTGATGTAATAGTTGGTGCGCAGCGTGGCCTCGATCGCGCCGACGAAGCTGCGCAGGATGCGGTCCTCGTCGAGGCTGGAGACGCGATCGAGCAGCGCGGTGATGGCATTGCGCGCGGCCTCGACCTGGGCATCGCGCTTCGCGGCGCGTGCGGCGATGACCGGCTCGACCGCCGCCAGTACCGCGGCTTCGCCGCCGGCAAGTGCGCCGAGCTGTGCGCGGAAGCGCTCGGCACCGGCCTTGATCTGCGCCTTCGATTCGGTACCGGTGGACGGATCGAAGCGCGCCTCGAACAGTTCGGTCAGCAGCCGCGCCAGGATCGGGTAGCGCGCGAACGTCTCTTCGACGTAGCTCTGCGAGAACGGCACGCCCAGCTGCAGCAGGTACTTGCAATACGCGCGCAGCATCGCGACCTGCTTCCACGACAGGTTCGCGGCGAGGATCAGCCGGTTGAAGCCGTCGTTCTCGGCATTGCCGCGCCAGATCTGGCCGAAGGCGTCCTCGAAGGTCTCGTCCAGGTCGTCCACGTTGAGGTCGGCACGGGTCGCCTCGACCTCGAAGTCCTGGATGTAGGCGACGGCGTCGCCGGCGTCGATCCGGTAGGGATGCTCGGAGATCACGCGCAGGCCCATGTTCTCCATCATCGGCAGCGCGTCGGACAGCGGGATGTCGTCGTTCAGCCGATAGAACTTGAAGCGCAGGCCGCCGTCGGAGCCGCGGCACAGGCTCAGGCGCAGGTCGTCCCCGGGGGTGAGCTGGGCGAGCTGCTCGACGTCGTCCGCCGCGACCGCCGCCGAGGCCTTCTCGATGTAACCGGCGGGCAGCGCGCGGCCGTAGCGGCTGGCGAGCTGCAGGCCACGCTCCTCGCCGTGGCGCTGCACGAGCTGCTCGCGCAGGTCGTCCTGCCAGTTGCGGACGATCTCCGACAGCCGTGCGTCGAGCTGTGCGGCGTCGATGTCGACCTGTTCGCCCTTGCGCGGGCGCACCAGCATGTGCAGCTGCGCGAGCGGCGAGTCTCCGAGCTGGATGGTCGAGTCGACGCGATCCGCGTGCAGCAGGTCGCGCAGCATCGCCTCGATGCGCAGGCGCACTTCGGTGTTGTAGCGATCGCGCGGGATGTAGGCCAGCACCGAGTAGAAGCGGCCATAGCGGTCGTGACGCACGAACGCGCGGCTGCGCACGCGCTCCTGCAACCCGAGGATGCCGGAAGCCAGGCGATGCAGTTCGGGAGCGGTCGACTGGAACAGCTCGTCGCGCGGCAGCGTCTCGAGGATGTGGCGCAGCGCCTTGCCGCTGTGGCCGGTCGGCGCCAGCCCCGACGCCTGCATCACCTGGTCGTGGCGCTGGCGCACCAGCGGGATTTCCCACGGCCGGCGGGTATAGGCGCCCGAGGTGTAGAGGCCGATGAAACGCTGCTCGGTCACCGGGCGGTCGTCGGCGTCGAAGCCGAGCACGCCGATGTAATCCATGTAGCCCGGGCGGTGCACGGTCGAACGCGAGTTCGTCTTGGTCAGGATCAGCGCGTCGGCGGCGCCGGATTGCGGCATGTAGTGGGCCGCGAGCGTGGTCAGCGGACGCGGCGTATGGCCACCGTCGCCGCGCAGCAACCCCAGGCCGGTGCCCGGCACCGCGGCCAGCACTTCCTTGCCGCCCTGCTTCTTCACCTTGTATTCGCGGTAGCCCAGGAACGTGAAGTGGTCCGCGGCGGCCCAGCGCAGGAACGCCTGCGCTTCCTGCCGACCCTGCTCGTCGACCGGCATGCGGCGATGCGCGATGTCCTCGACGATCTCCAGCATCTTCGCGCGCATCGCCGGCCAGTCGGCGACGGTGGCGCGCACGTCGTCCAGCACCTCGCGCAGCGCGGCCTCGACCTCGGCCAGGCCGGTGGCAGGCTGGCGGTCGATCTCCAGGTGCATCATCGACTCGATCTCGCCCTCGCCGACCGACTTCACGCGACCGGCCTTGTCGCGCGTCATGCGCACGAGCGGATGGCCGAGCACATGGACGCCGATGCCGCGTTCGGCCAGCGCCATCGTCACCGAGTCGACCAGGAACGGCATGTCGTCGTTGACGATCTGCAGCACGGTATGCGGCGACTCCCAGCCCTCCTTCGCGAGGGTCGGGTTGTACAGGCGCACGCTGGCGGTGCCGGGCTTGCGCAGCTTGGCGAACGCGAGGAAATCGTCGGCCAGCGCGGCCCAGCCGTCGGCGCCGTGCAGCGGCAGCTCGTCGGGGCTCATGCGCTGGTAGAAGGCGCTGGCGAAGGCGCTGGCGTCGTCGCCGGCCTTGCTGCCGACCCGGCGACGGATCGCGGCGAAGATCGGGTCGAGCAGCGTGGTGTCGGCACGGTCCTGCCTGCGCGCATCGCGGCGCGGGGCGGCGGTCTTCTTGCTCATGGCGTGCGGGTCCTGTCGGGCGTGCGCGATCAGCGCAGGCCGGTCTCGTTGCGGGCGATCACCAGGCGCTGGATCTCGCTGGTGCCTTCGTAGATCTCGGTGATCTTGGCGTCGCGGAAATAGCGCTCCAGCGGCATCTCCTTCGAGTAGCCCATGCCGCCGTGGATCTGCACGGCCTGGTGCGCGATCCACATCGCGGCCTCGGACGCGGTGAGCTTGGCGACCGCGGCCTCGGTGCTGAAGCGGCCGCCGGTCTTCTCGGCCTCGCCCTTCTGCCACGCCGCGCGCAGGGTCAGCAGCGTGGCCGCGTCGAGCTTGCACTTCATGTCGGCGAGCTTGGCCTGGGTCATCTGGAACGTGCCGATCGGGGCGCCGAAGGCCTTGCGCTCCTTCACGTAGGCCAGCGTCGCCTCGTAGGCGGCGCGGGCGATGCCGATCGCCTGCGACGCGATGCCGATGCGGCCGGCGTCGAGCACGCCCATCGCGATCTTGAAGCCCTCGCCTTGCTGGCCCAGCACTTCGTCGGGCTGGACGACGTAATCGGCGAACTCGATCTCGCAGGTCGCAGAGGCGCGGATGCCGAGCTTCGGTTCGGTCTTGCCGCGGTGGAAGCCGGCGCGGGCGGTGTCGACCATGAACGCGGTGATCCCGCGCGCGCCCTTGTCGGGGTCGGTCATCGCGAACAGCACGATGTACTTGGCGACCGGACCGGAGGTGATCCAGCTCTTCTTGCCGTTGACGACGTAGGTGCCGTCGGCCTGCTTCACCGCCTTGCAGCGCATCGCGGTGGCGTCGGAGCCGGACTGCGGCTCGGTCAGCGCGAACGCGCCGATTTCGCGGCCTTCGGCAATCGCGCGGACGTACAGCTGCTTCTGCGCCTCGGTGCCGAACTTCAGGATGCCGTTGCAGAACAGCGAATTGTTCACCGACATGATGGTCGAGTGCGCGGCGTCGGCCGCCGCCACCTCGATCATCGCCAGCACGTAGCTGATCGGGTCCATCCCGGCGCCGCCGTACTCGGCCGGCACCTCGATCCCCATCAGCCCGTTCTCGCCCAGCACCCGCATGTTCTCGACCGGGAAATCGCCGGTGCGATCGTGGTGCTCGGCGCTCGGCGCGATCTTCTCCTGCGCGATGCGGCGGGCCACGTCCTGAATCATCAACTGCTCTTCGGTGAAGCGGAAATCCACGGGCGCATCCTCGGCGATGAAATCGAAACCATCATTGTAGCCGTGGCCCTCGTCCAACCCCAGCGCCGGAAGCGCAGGCTTGACCCGGGCCCGCCCGGGGGCCGACAATCATCTTTGTATCGCGATATTGAGATATGAGGCCCGCACGATGGATCTCGAAGCCTGGTCGGCCCGGCTGAAAGTGCTGGCGGACGCCACCCGCGTCCGCCTGCTGGCGCTGCTCGAAGGGGAGGAACTGACCGTCGCCGAGCTGTCGTCGATCACCCGGCTGGCCCAGCCGCGGGTGTCGACCCATCTGGCGCGACTGAAGGAGGCCGGGCTGGTCCGCGACCGCCGCGCCGGGGTCTCGGCCTACTACCGCTTCGACGAGGCCGGCCTGGACGAGGCCCAGCGGGCGCTGTGGCGCACCCTGCGCGAGGGCAGCGACGATCCGCTGCTGCGCCAGGACGCGGAGCGCATCCCCGACGTGCTGGCCGCCCGCGCCTCGGACGCCAACTGGGCGGACAGCGTCGCCGGCGACATGGAGCGGCACTACTCCCCCGGCCGCACCTGGGAGGCGCTGGCGCGCTCGGCGCTGCCGCTGCTGGCCCCGGGCCGCGTGCTCGACATCGCGTCCGGCGACGGCGTGCTGGCCGAGCTGCTGGCGCCGCATTCGCAGGAATACGTCTGCGTCGACGCCAGCGCCCGCGTGGTCGTCGCCGCGAGCGAGCGCCTGCGCCGGTTCGGCCACGTGCAGGTGCGCGAGGGCGACATGCACGCGCTGCCGTTCGAGGACGGCCATTTCGACCTGGTCGTGCTGATGCATGCCCTCACCTACGCCGCGCGGCCGGCCGTGGCCGTCGCCGAAGCGGCCCGCGTGCTGCGCCCGGGCGGCCGCCTGCTGCTGAGCAGCCTGGCCCGGCACGAGCACCGCGTCGCGGTCGAGGCCTACGGCCACGTCAACCTCGGCTTCACCGACAAGGAATTGCGCCGCTTCATGGAGAAGGCGGGGCTGGAGATCGCCACCACCGAGACCGTGACCCGCGAGAAGCGCCCGCCGCACTTCGAGGTCATCGCGCTGATCGGGAGGAAGCCGTGACGCCACTCCCCTGGCGCCACCCGGAGCGCGTCGCCGCGCTCGAAGCCGCGCTGGCCGGGCGCATCCTGCTGCTCGACGGCGCGATGGGCACGATGATCCAGCGCCATGAACTCAGCGAGCATGACTACCGCGGCACCCGCTTCGCGGACGGCTTCGACGCCCAGGCCGCCGCCGACCATGTCCATGGCACCGGCTGCGGCTGCGGCTGCGCCCGCGACCAGAAGGGCAACAACGACCTGCTGTCGCTGACCCGGCCGGAGATCATCCGCGGCATCCACGACGCCTACCTCGACGCCGGCGCCGACCTGCTCGAGACCAACACCTTCAACTCGACCACGATCTCGCTGGCCGACTACGGCCTGGCGCACCTGGCGTACGAGCTGAACGCGGCCGGCGCACGGCTCGCGCGCGAGGCCTGCGACGCCGCCGAGGCGAAGGACCCGGCGAGGCCGCGCTTCGTCGTGGGCGTACTCGGCCCGACCAGCCGCACGGCGTCGATCAGCCCGGACGTGAACCGGCCCGGCTTCCGCGCGATCTCCTTCGACGAACTGCGCGTCGCCTATCGCGAGGCCGCCGACGGCCTGATCGACGGCGGTGCCGACGTGCTGATGGTCGAGACCGTGTTCGACACGCTCAACGCCAAGGCCGCGCTGTTCGCGATCGAGGAGGCGTTCGAGGCGCGCGGCGAACGACTGCCGGTGATGATCTCCGGCACGATCACCGACGCCTCCGGCCGTACCCTGTCGGGCCAGACGGCCGAGGCCTTCTGGTATTCGCTGCGGCATGCGATGCCACTGTCGATCGGCCTGAACTGCGCGCTCGGCGCCAAGGAGCTGCGCGCACACGTGGACGTGCTGGCGCAGGTCGCGGACGTGCACGTGAGCGCGCACCCGAACGCCGGCCTGCCCAACGCCTTCGGCGGCTACGACGAGACGCCCGAGGACATGGCCGGCCTGCTGCGCGAATTCGCCGAATCCGGGCTGCTGAACATCGTCGGCGGCTGCTGCGGCACGACGCCCGAACACATCCGCGCGATCGGTGAAGCCGTGGCCGGGCTGCCGCCGCGCGCGCTGCCGGCGCCGATCAGCGCCGACGCCGCATGAGCGACCAGTCCCTGCCCCGCTACACCCGGCTCAGCGGCCTCGAGCCCCTGGTCGTCACGCCCGAGACCAACTTCGTCAACGTCGGCGAGCGCACGAATGTCACCGGCTCGGCGCAGTTCAAGAAACTCATCCTCGAAGGCCGCTACGACGAGGCCGTCGCGGTCGCCCGGCAGCAGGTCGAGAACGGCGCCCAGGTGCTCGACGTCAACATGGACGAAGGCATGCTCGACTCCGAGCGCGCCATGGTCGATTTCCTGCACCTGATCGCCGCCGAGCCCGACATCGCCCGCATCCCGGTGATGGTGGACAGCTCGAAGTTCTCGGTGATCGAGGCCGGCCTGAAATGCCTGCAGGGCAAGGGCATCGTCAATTCGATCTCGATGAAGGAAGGCGAGGCCGAGTTCCTGCGCCAGGCCCGCCTCGTGCGCCGCTACGGCGCCGCGGTGGTGGTGATGGCCTTCGACGAGCAGGGACAGGCCGACACGATCGAGCGCAAGGTCGGGATCTGTTCCCGCGCCTACCGGCTGCTGACGGAGGAGATCGGCTTCCCGCCGGAAGACATCATCTTCGACCCCAACGTGTTCGCGATCGCCACCGGCATCGAGGAGCACGACGACTATGCGGTGGCGTTCATCGAGGCGACGCGCGAGCTGAAGCAGCGCTTCCCGCTCAGCCACGTCTCCGGCGGCGTCTCGAACGTGTCGTTCTCCTTCCGCGGCAACGAGGCGGTGCGCCAGGCGATCCACGTGGTCTTCCTGTACCACGCGATCCGCGCCGGCATGGACATGGGCATCGTCAACGCCGGCGCGCTGCCGCTGTACGACGATCTCGACGCCGATCTGCGCGAACGCGTCGAGGACGTGGTGCTCAACCGCCGCGCCGACGCCACCGAGCGCCTGCTCGCCATCGCCGATCGCTTCAAGGGCAGGAAGGGCGAGAAGAAGGTCGAGGACCTGCGCTGGCGCGACCAGCCGGTGGACGAGCGGCTGAGCCACGCGCTGGTCCACGGCATCGACCAGTACATCGACATCGACACCGAGGAAGCGCGGCTCGCCGCGAGCCGGCCGCTGGACGTGATCGAAGGCCCGCTGATGGCGGGCATGAACGTGGTCGGCGACCTGTTCGGCGCCGGCAAGATGTTCCTGCCGCAGGTGGTGAAGTCGGCACGGGTGATGAAGAAGGCCGTCGCCTGGCTGCTGCCCTACATCGAGGCGGAGAAGGCGCGCACCGGCGACGCCGGCCGCTCCAACGGCAAGATCGTGATGGCGACCGTGAAGGGTGACGTGCACGACATCGGCAAGAACATCGTGGGCGTCGTGCTGGCCTGCAACAACTTCGAGGTCGTCGACCTCGGGGTAATGGTGCCGGCGCAGACCATCCTCGACCGCGCGAAGGCCGAGAATGCCGACCTCATCGGCCTCTCCGGCCTGATCACGCCGTCGCTGGAGGAAATGAGCCACGTCGCCCGCGAACTGCAGCGCCAGGGCTTCGCCACGCCGCTGCTGATCGGCGGCGCCACCACGTCGCGCGCGCATACCGCGCTGAAGATCGACCCGCACTACGGCGCGCCGACGGTGTGGGTGAAGGACGCATCGCGTGCGGTGGGCGTGGCCCAGTCGCTGATCTCGCCCGACCTGCGCGCGCCGTTCGTCGCCGCCAACGACGGCGACTACGCCGAAATCCGCGCCCGCCACCGCAATCGCGGCGACGGCAAGCGGCTGGTGTCGCTGGAGAAGGCGCGCGGGCAGAAGTTCGACGGCGACTGGGAGGACTACGTTCCGCCCGCGCCGCGCGCGCCCGGCCTGACCGTGCTCGACGACTACCCGCTGGCCGAACTGGTCGAATACATCGACTGGACGCCGTTCTTCGCCACCTGGGAACTGGCCGGCAAGTTCCCGGCGATCCTCGACGACGCCGTCGTCGGTGTGCAGGCGCGCGACCTGTACCGCGACGCGCAGGCGATGCTGCGGAAGATCGTCGACGAACGCTGGCTGACCGCGAAGGGCGTGTTCGGACTGTGGCCGGCGAACAGCGTCGGCGACGATGTGATCGTTTCCCTTCTCCCCCCGGGAGAAGGTGCCCGAAGGGCGGATGAGGGCAAGGCGGGGTCGACGACATCCGGAACATCGTCATCGTCCCGGACCCTCTCCCCAACGCCTCTCCCGGGGGGAGAGGCGTTGCAGGCCACCCTGCACTTCCTCCGCCAGCAGGCCGACAAGCCCGCCGACCGCCCCGACTTCTGCCTCGCCGACTTCATCGCACCGAAGGATTCGGGCCGACAGGACTGGATCGGCGCGTTCGCGGTCACCGCCGGGCTGGGCATCGAGCCCCATGTCGCGCGCTTCGAGGCCGACCACGACGACTACAACGCGATCCTGCTCAAGTCCCTCGCCGACCGCCTCGCCGAGGCCTTCGCCGAACGCCTGCACCAGCGCGTGCGGACCGAGTTCTGGGGCTACGCGGCGGACGAAACGCTGGACAACGACGCGCTGATCGCCGAAACCTACCGCGGCATCCGCCCCGCGCCGGGCTATCCCGCCTGCCCCGAGCACAGCGAGAAGGCGACGCTGTTCCGGCTGCTGGACGCCCCCGGCAATGCCGGCATGACTCTGACCGAGAGCTTCGCGATGCTGCCCGCGGCCGCGGTCTCCGGCTACTACTTCAGCCACCCGCGCAGCCAGTATTTCGTGGTCGGCCGGGTGTCGAAGGCCCAGGTCGAGGACTACGCCCGTCGCAAGAGCGTGCCGCTGGCCCAGGCCGAACGCTGGCTGGCGTCGAATCTGGATTACGATCCGGAATGACGGCGCCACCCGCGCCCCCCGCTGCGATTCCCCCGTGTCCGACACCCTCGTCCTCTCCCACGCCAACGGGTTCCCGCTGCCGGTGTACCGGCAGGTGCTCGAAGCGCTCGCGCCGGAATTCGAAAGCACCGGCGTCCCGCGCTTCGGCCACGACCCGTCGCGGCCGCCGACCGTGGGCTGGCCCTACCTGGTCGACGAGCTCGTCGAATTCGTGAACGCCCTGCCGCGCCTCGGCGAACGCCTGTGGCTGGTCGGGCACTCGCTGGGCGGCTACCTGAGCCTGCTCGCCGCCGAACGCCTGCATCCGCGGGTCGCCGGGATCGTGCTGCTGGACTCGCCGATCATCGCCGGGGTCAGCGCTGCGG
>JAEWNA010000261.1 GCA_023392975.1 Pseudomonadota bacterium
CCGCCCCTGGCGCCGGGGACGCGGGGAGGTGGCCCCGCGGTCCGGGGCCGGGTCTGTCGAAATCGGGCCCTCCGGTTCGTCGTCCTGTTGAACGGACCGCTCTCGCCGGCCGCGCGCACCCACGACACAGGAGACCGCCATGACCCCGAACGCCACGCTTCCCCGCAACCGGATCTGCCTCTGGTACGACGGCAACGCCCTCGAAGCTGCCACCTTCTACGCCGCGACCTTCGCCGACAGCACGGTGGACGCCGTGCACCTGGCCCCGGGCGACTATTCCGCCGGCCGGCAGGGCGACGTGCTGACCGTCGAGTTCACCGTGCTGGGCCTCCCCTGCCTGGGCATCAACGGCGGCCCCGAGCTGTCGCACAGCGAGGCGTTCTCGTTCCAGGTGACTACCGAGGACCAGGCCGAAACCGACCGGCTGTGGGCCGCCATCGTCGGCAACGGCGGCCAGGAAAGCGCCTGCGGCTGGTGCAAGGACAAATGGGGCCTGTCGTGGCAGATCACGCCGCGCGCGCTGACCGAGGCCTACACCTCCAGCGACCGCGCGGCGGCCAAACGCGCGTTCGAGGCGATGATGACGATGCACAAGATCGACATCGCGGCCATCGAGGCGGCGGTCAAGGGCTGATCGCCGCACGCACGTCTTCGGCGAGCCTCGACCGGACGACGCAGATAGCGTCAAAACGCGATTCGCGCATCGCGCAGGACAACGCGCGACGGTCCGATGCGCTCGTGCCGGCGAGGCCGTCGATCGTGACTTCCGGCGGCCGATCGCCGCCAATCTCCGCGTGTATAGTTCGCGAACACGGCGGGCACGTCGCCCGGCCAGGAATCGCGGAGAAGCAGTCATGGGTCTGATACAGGCGGTGGCGGGTGCGGTGGGCGGCACGCTCGCGGACCAGTGGAAGGATTTCTACACGGTGCCGGCAGGCCTGCCGTCGACGGCGGCGCTGTTCGCGGCCGTCCCGCAGGGCACCAACGCCGGACGCGGGTCGAACACCCACGGCTCCTCCAACATCATCACCAACGGCTCGAAGATCGTCGTGCCGGAAGGCTACGGCCTGCTGCTGTTCCAGGACGGCAAGATCACCGCGTTCGTCGCCGAGCCGGGCGGCTACGAGTGGCGTTCGGACGACCTGAACTCGAAGTCGATCTTCGCCGGCGACGGCATCGTCTCCTCGCTGATCACCCAGAGCTGGGAGCGCTTCAAGTTCGGCGGCCAGCCGGGCTCGCAGCAGGCGGCGTTCTTCGTCTCGCTGAAGGAACTGCCGGACAACCGCTTCGGCACGCAGTCCGAGATCTACTGGGACGACGCCTTCCTCAATACCCAGGTCGGCGCGGTCACGCGCGGCTCGTACACGCTGAAGATCGTCGACCCGATCCTGTTCGTGAAGAACTTCGTGCCGGCCAGCTACCTGCAGCCGGGCAAGGTGTTCGACTTCACCGACCTCGACAACGCGGCCGCCGGACAACTGTTCAACGAAGTCGTCGGCTCGCTCGCGCCGGCCTTCAGCCTGTACACGAACGACCCGAGCAAGGGCAACCGCATCACCAAGCTGCAGCAGGATTCGGTCGGCTTCGCCAGGAGCCTGTCGGACGCGGTCGAGCAGGGGTACCAGTGGAAGTCGGATCGCGGCCTGGCGATCGTCAAGACCGCCATCGTCTCGATCGAGTACGACGCCAACACCCGCGAACTGCTCAAGACCGTGCAGCGCGCCGACGCGCTGTCCGGCGCGCGCGGCAACTCGAACCTGCAGGCCAGCGTCGCGCAGGGCATCCAGTCCGCCGGCGAGACCGGCGGCGCCGCGGGCCTGATGGGCATCGGCATGGCCACCGGCATGACCGGCGGTTTCGCCGGCCTGCAGCAGCCGACCGCACCGCCCGCGCCCGCCGCGGACGACCCGGTCGCCAAGCTGAAGAAGGCCAAGGAGATGCTCGACCTCGGCCTGATCACCCAGGACGACTACGACGCGCTGAAGGCCAAGGCGCTGGGCCTGTAACCCGCAGGCGCAGCGACCATGTCTGACCCGAAAGGCCCGCCGCCCCTGCCGCCGTCCGCGCCGCCCCCGTTGCCGCCCGTCGACGGCCCGGGATCGCCGCGGGACGTCCCGCCGCTGCCCGGCACGCATCCGATCGACACGTCCAGATTGCCCGACGCGATCCGCGAAGAGTTGGAGGCGCCGGACCCGGTCGCGATCGACACGGCGTCGGCGGAACTCGCCGACGGCATGAACCGCTGCCCGAAGTGCGGTTCGACCGACATCCGCCACAAGCCCGGCACCGACCTGCTGGTCTGCCTGTACTGCCGCCACGAGTGGGACGGCGCGCGGGTCGAGGAACTGTTCGGGCTCGGCGAAGGCATCGACCAGCTGAAGGGCACCGTCATCGCCTCCGGCGCGCGCGACATCGCCGCCGACGCCAAGGTGCTGATGAGCTTCAAGTGCAGCGGCTGCGGCGCCGAGGTCACGGTCAACACCGAGAACGCGATGACCGCGCGCTGCCACTGGTGCCGCCACGTCTTCGGCGTGAACGAGCAGGTGGAC
>JAEWNA010000287.1 GCA_023392975.1 Pseudomonadota bacterium
CCCGGCAGCAGCAGCCAGGCAGTCGGTGGCAACAGCAGCAGGTTGCGGTTCGCCCAGGCGAAGCGGTGCTCGGTGCCCAGCCACAGGAACAGCATCGTCGCGCCGAGCACTCCGGCGATCAGCCAGAACAGCCCGGCGACGGCCATCGCGGTTCGCGGGCGTCGCGCGTGCAGCAGCAGCCATGCGATCGCGATGCCGATGCCGGCCGGCACCCACGGCCAGAGCGGGGATGCCTGTTCGCGCGGCTCCGGGGCGATGCGATGCGGCGCGACCTGTTCCTCTTCGGCAATCAGAGGGCGTCCGTCGGGCAGCCGCGCCTCGCGCAGGCCTTCGGCCAGGCGCATCGGCACGTAGGCCTCTTCCCAGCGCGACATCGGGGTGTCGGCGGCGGGACCGAGCCCGACGTCGAAGCCCCAGCGCATCCACCAGGCCGGCCGCGCCAGCCGCACCGCTTCGCTGCGGTAGGTGTTGCCTCGCGAGCGCGCGGACAATTGCGTGTGCAGTGCGCCACCGAGCGCGCGATCGACCGCGTCGCGCACGCGCGTGGCGCAGTTGTCGGTGAAATAGTCGTAGCGGTAGCGCGCATTCTGCGGCAACGCGTTGTCGGCCAGCGCGCGCGCCATGCCGTCGGCCTGCGCGGGGGTGAGGTCCAGCCACTGGATGTTCACGCCGCGCCCGGTCTGCAGGTAGTAGCCCAGGTCCTCGCGCCACGGCAGTTCGGCCAGCCGGTAGACCATGTCGCCGCGCACGAAGCGGCCGACGAAGTCCGGCTCGCCCGGGTCGAAGATGCCGAAGTTGTAAGAGATCGGCTCGGCGCCCGGGTAGGCGACCACGATCGCGTTGTGGCCGAAGCGCTCGAAGAAGATCTCGCCCGGCAGCATCGTCGCCACGCCGATGCGCGGCGCGGCCGGGCCGGGGACCGGCGGGACGGGTTCGGCGGCCTGCACTGCGCCGAAGCACAGCAGGGCGAACACGGCCGCGAGCAGCGCGGCCGCGGCCCGGCGCACGTGGCTACGCGGCATGCACGCTCACGTGCAGCGTGTGCAGGCGACGCGCGTCGGCGCGCGCGACCCGGAAGCCGAAGCGGTCCAGCGTCAGCTCCTCGCCGGCTTCGGGCAGGTGGCCGATCGCCGCCGTGATCAGGCCGCCGATGGTGTCGTACTCGTCATCGGCGAACCCGGCGCCGAAGCGCGCGTTGAAATCGGCGATCGGGGTCAGCGCGTCGACCAGGTACTGGCCGTCGGCCTGCGCCGCGATCAGCGCGTCCGGGTCCTCGGCGTCGTCGTGCTCGTCGTCGATCTCGCCGACGATCTGCTCGAGCACGTCCTCGATCGTCACCAGTCCGGCGACGCCGCCGTACTCGTCGATCACGATCGCCATGTGGTTGCGCGACTGACGGAACTCGCGCAGCAGGATGTCCAGGCGCTTGCTCTCGGGTACCAGCACCGCGGGGCGCAGCAGTTCGCGCACCGTGCCCGGGCCGTCGTCGGCGACCACGCCGCGCAGCAGGTCCTTGGCCAGCAGGATGCCCAGGATCTCGTCCTTGTCCTCGCCGTGCACCGGGAAGCGCGAATGGCCGGACTCGACCACCTGCTTCATCAGCGGCACGAACTTGCCTTCGACCGGCAGCGCGACCATCTGCGCACGCGGGATCATGATGTCGCCGACGGTGAGGTCGGAGATGGCCACGGCGCCTTCCATGATCCGCAGCGTGTCGGCGTCGATCACGCCGTCGGCCTGCACGTCGCGCAGCAGCTCGACCAGATCGTCCTGATTGTCGGGCTCGCCGGAGATCGCGGCGGTCAGGCGGGAGAACCAGGAGCGCCGCTTCTCGGGGGCCTTCTCCTGCGGTTTCGCGGCGCCATCCGGCGCGCGGGTACTGTCGTCCTCGGACATCGTCGTCTTGGGGGCGGCCGTGCAGGCCGGGCAGGGCAGTGTAGCGCGTCCCGCCCCGGTCCGGCGCCGGCGGACTCAGTCGCGGACCCGGTAGGGGTCGTCGATGCCGAGCACGGCCAGGATCTCGCGCTCCAGCCGCTCCATGCACTCCGCTTCACGCTCGTCCTGGTGGTCCATGCCCAGCAGGTGCAGCACGCCGTGGACGGTGAGGTGGGCGTAGTGGTGCAGCGCCGGCTTGGCCTGCTCCGCCGCCTCGCGCGCCACCACCGGCGCACACAGCACGATGTCGCCCATCAGCGGCAGGGTCACGCCCTTCGGCAGCTTCACGCCTTCGGGCAGTTCGCCCGGGAAGCTGAGCACGTTGGTGGCGTAGTCCTTGCCGCGGTAGTGCCGGTTCAGCGAACGACCCTCGTCCTCGCCGACGACGCGGATCGCGATGTCGGCCTCGCGGATGCGGCCTGCCGCCGCCGCGGCGACCCAGCGTCGGAAACTCGCCGCCGCAGGCACGCCGGCGCGCGCGGTGGCGTAGCCGACGGCGACGTCGAGGCGGATCGGACCTTGGGTCATGCGGTGCTGCCTTCGCCGCGCGACGCCTTCGCCGCCTGCGCGTCGTACGCACGCACGATCTTCGCCACCAGCGGGTGGCGCACGACGTCGCGCGCCTCGAAGAAGGTGAAGCTCACGCCGTCGACATCGCGCAGCACCTCGATGGCATCGCGCAGGCCGGACTTCACGCTCTTGGGCAGGTCGATCTGGCTGATGTCGCCGGTGACCACCGCGGTGCTGCCGAAGCCCAGGCGGGTGAGGAACATCTTCATCTGCTCGACGGTGGTGTTCTGCGCCTCGTCGAGGATCACGAACGCGTCGTTGAGCGTGCGCCCGCGCATGTACGCCAGCGGCGCGATCTCGATGACGTTCTTCTCCAGCAGCCGCGCCACCTTTTCCACGCCCAGCATCTCGTACAGCGCGTCGTACAGCGGGCGCAGGTAGGGATCGACCTTCTGCGACAGGTCGCCGGGCAGGAAGCCCAGCTTCTCGCCGGCTTCCACCGCCGGGCGCACCAGGAGGATGCGCTGGATGCGCGCAGTGTTCAGCGCTTCCACCGCCATCGCGACCGCGAGGAAGGTCTTGCCGGTGCCGGCCGGGCCGACGCCGAAGTTGATGTCGTGGGTGGCGATCGCGTGCAGGTACTTCTGCTGGTTCGCGCCGCGGCCGCGCACGGTGCCGCGCTTGACCTTCACCGCCACGTCCTGCGGCGCATAGCCGTCGTTGCCGGCGCCGTTCGCGGCTTCGTCGCCGCCGAGGCGCAGGTGGATGGCCGGGGCGTCGAACACGACGTCGGCGGCCTCCTCGTACAGCGCGCGCAGCAGCGTCTCGACGCCGGCCACGCTGGCCTCGTCGTCGCCGCTGACGCGGAAGACGTTGCCGCGGTTGGCGATCTCCACGCCGCGGCGCAGTTCGATCTGGCGCAGGTGGGCGTCGAAGGGGCCGGCGAGGTTGGCGAGGCGTTCGGGGTCGGCCGGGTCCAGCGCGAAGTCGCGGCTGTGCTTGCGGAGCGCTTGGGTCTGCATAGGCCGCGCAGGGTAGCGCGCGGCGGGGGACAGCGCCATGCGGGGTCGCCGTCCGTCGGCCGGGCATCGACATTAATTAAATGATCAATTAATTTAACGCGCATGTCTGCCGTACCGCCCCCGCCCAAGCCCCCCTCCCGCCGTCCCCGGCGGCGGTCCCCCGGGCGTCCCGCCGGAGACGGTGCGGACCTGCGTGCCCGGCTGCTCGACGCCGCGGTCGCGGGGTTCGCCCGCCGCGGCATCGCCGGCAGCACGCTGCGGGACATCGCGGGCGACGCCGGCACCACGCCGGCGCTGGTCCACTACTACTTCGGCAACCGCGACGCGCTGGTGGAAGCGGTGATCGAGGAGCGCCTGATGCCGGTGATGCAGACCC
>JAEWNA010000319.1 GCA_023392975.1 Pseudomonadota bacterium
ACGTGGTCGCGGCTGGCCAGCTCCGGCACCACCCCGCCGTACTCGGCGTGCAGCGCGATCTGGCTGTAGACCGCATGCGCCCGCAGCCCGGCGGCACCGGTCCGGGCCGTGTCGTAGACGGCCACGCCGGTCTCGTCGCAGCTGGATTCGATGCCGAGGACCTTCATTTTCCGGGGTCGGGAGGGGCGAACGGGGGCGATAGCTTACCCTGCCCGGCGACCGGACCCCGGTCCGAACTTGCCCCGGCGGATTCGGGCCGTTATCATGCGCGGCTCGCCCGGAAGGACCGGGCCAGGCTTCCCTAACGAGATCCCCATGCCCAGCGTCAAAGTCCGCGAAAACGAGCCGTTCGAGTTTGCCCTGCGCCGCTTCAAGCGCACCTGCGAGAAGGCCGGCGTGCTGGCCGAAGTCCGCAAGCGCGAGTTCTACGAAAAGCCGACCCAGGAACGCAAGCGCAAGGCGGCCGCCGCGGTGAAGCGCCAGGCCCGCCGTACCTCGCGCGACGCCACCAAGCGTCAGCGTCTGTACTGATCCAGCAAGACTGAACCAGTACGCTCGATTCCCTGCGCGGCCCCGCGGTCGCGATCCACAGTGAATCCCGAAGCCGGCCGCGCCCTGCGCTGCCGGCTTTTCGTGTTTCCCGCTTCCCCTTTTTCCACCGGTCGCGCCCGCGGCCGCGCCCCACGGAGCTTTCCATGAGCCTCAAGCAACGCCTCACCGACGACATGAAGACCGCCATGAAGGCTGGCGAGAAGGAGCGCCTGGCCACCATCCGCCTGATCAACGCCGCGATCAAGCAGAAGGAAGTCGACGAGCGGGTCGAGATGGACGACGTCCGCGTGCTGGCCGTGCTCGAGAAGATGGTCAAGCAGCGCAAGGACTCGGTGAGCCAGTACGAGGGCGCCGGTCGCGAGGACCTGGCCGCGATCGAGCGCGCCGAGATCCAGGTCATCCAGGCCTACCTGCCGGCGCAGCTGGACGAGGCGCAGATCCTGGCCGCCATCGACGCGGCCATCGCCAGCACCGGCGCCACCGGCCCGGCCGACATGGGCAAGCTGATGGGCGTGCTCAAGCCGCGCCTCGCCGGCCAGGCCGACATGGGCGAAGTGTCGAAGCTGATCAAGCAGCGTCTGGCCGGCTGAGCCCCGCGATGAGCGCCGCGCCCGCCATCGTCATCCGTCCGGCCGTCCGCGAGGACACCGGGCGGATCGTCGCCTTCATCCGCGAACTGGCCGACTACGAAAAGCTGGCGCACGAGGCCGTCGCCGACGAAGCGGGCCTCGCGTCGCAATTGTTCGGGCCGACGCCCCGCGCCGAGGTACTGATTGCAGAGGTCGACGGCGAAGCCGCCGGCTTCGCCCTGTTCTTCCACAACTTCTCGACCTTCGTCGGCAAGCCCGGGCTGTACCTCGAAGACCTGTTCGTGCGGCCGCAATACCGCGGCCTCGGCCTTGGCAAACGGTTGATGACGCGGCTGGCGGCCATCGCCGTCGAACGCGATTGCGGCCGCTTCGAATGGTCGGTGCTGGACTGGAACACGCCGGCGATCGACTTCTACCGCACGCTGGGCGCCATCGGCATGGACGAGTGGACGCTGCAGCGGGTGACCGGCGATGCGTTGACGGCACTCGCGGCGCAGGACGCACGGTGAGCCCGTGTTCCTGCGCTTCGTCGGGCATGATCTCGATCCACGCACGGGCCAGCCGGTCGGCCTGATGACGATGGCGTACGCGCTGCGGAATTCCGGCGACGCGAACGTCGCCGACGCCGATCAGTTGCTCGCGCACCTGGACTGGATCCAATGCAGCGTGCCGATCCCGACCCGGTTCGCACGGCGCCGCAACCCGTACCACAAGGAAACGCACGGCGTTTCCCGGGCGAAGGCGACGGCCGTCGAGTTCGTCCGGCACCTGCATGCGATCGCGGACATCCTCGACCGCTACGACATGGTCGTCGACGTCGTGCGGACCACCCGGCCCGGCGACGTGGTCCACGAGGACGACTGGCAGGTCGTCGCGGAACCGTTCCACGGCGAAGGCCGCTGAAGCCTCCGCTATCCGGCCCCTCTCGGGACCTTTCGACAGGAGGTGCACCATGAACCGCAAGCAGAACCGCCGCACGCCGTGCTTTCGAGGCGGCGCCGGCCGTTGAGGTCACCCGCAAGCGCCGCAAGGGCTTCCCGTCCGAAACCCGCGTGAAGCGCGGCCGGCGCTTCGTCCACGGCGACAAGGAACTGGTCGAGAAGCTGGGCCGCAACGATCCCTGTCCGTGCGGCTCGACCCGGAGGTTCAAAACAGTGCTGTCTCCGCGGCGGTCGCCACGACGGTTCCGAACGGCACAGCTTTCCACCGGGATTGAATGCCCGCACCACACCGCCGCCCCGGGAAGCCAGGGCGGCGCTTTTCGTCGAAGCGGGGGATCGGCAAACGGCTGCTATACTCGGACCGAATTCGGTCCGGAGAAAGTGCCGACATGAGCG
Source organism: Pseudomonadota bacterium (assembly GCA_023392975.1). Classification (GTDB taxonomy): domain Bacteria; phylum Pseudomonadota; class Gammaproteobacteria; order Xanthomonadales; family Xanthomonadaceae; genus Lysobacter_I. Next base: position 2,480 of record JAEWNA010000319.1, read on the forward strand.
ACCCGATCATCAGCCTCAGCGATTTCAAGGCCGACGCCAGCCAGTGGCTCAAGCGCCTTCAGGATGCCTCCGATGCCGTCGTGCTCACCCAGAACGGCCGCGCAAGCGCGGTCGTCCAGAGTTTCGAGAGCTACCAGCGGCAGCAGCAGGCGCTGCTGATGCTGAAACTGGTCACGCAGGGCGAAGCCGACATCCGCGCCGGCCGGTTGACCGCGCAGGAGGCGGTCTTCGCCCACCTGCGCGAGCGTATCGCGACAGGCAAATGATGCGCGCATGACGCCGGGCCCCGTCCTCTGGACCGACACCGCGATCGAGGATCTCGGTGCGATCATCGAGCACATCGCCGCGGACGATCCCGCGACGGCGCTGGCGGTGCTCGACAGGGTGCAGACGCGCGCGGCCACGCTGGCCTCGCTCACCTCGCGGGGGCGCATCGTCCCGGAGCTGCGCGAGATCGGCATCACCCACTACCGCGAGCTGGTCGAGCGCCCCTGGCGGCTCCTGTATCGCATCGAATCCGGCACTGCGCTGGTCGTCGGCGCGCTCGACGGCCGGCGCGAACTGCAGACCCTGCTGCTGGAACGGCTGACCCGCCCCTGACATGGCCCGCATCCCCGACGCCTTCATCGACGACCTGCTCGCGCGCACCGACATCGTGGAGGTGATCGGCACGCGCGTGCCGCTGAAGCGCCAGGGCCGCGAGTTCTCGGCGCGCTGCCCGTTCCACGACGAGCGCTCGCCGTCGTTCACGGTGTCGCCGACCAAGCAGTTCTACCACTGCTTCGGCTGCGGCGCGCACGGCACCGCGATCAGCTTCCTGATGAACTACGACCGCCTCGAATTCCTCGACGCGGTCGACGAGCTGGCCAAGCGCGTCGGCATGGAAGTGCCGCGCGACACCCAGCAGCGCAACGCCAATCCCGACAGCGTCGACCAGTACGCGGCGCTGGAGGCGGCGAACCGCTTCTTCCAGAAGCAGCTGGCCGCGTCGCCGAAGGCGCTGGCGTATTTCGAGGGCCGCGGCGTGAGCGCCGAGATCCGCGCGCAGTTCGGCCTCGGCTACGCCCCGGACGGCTATTCGGCGCTGAAGGACGCGCTCGGCACCGACGAGCGGCGGATGAAGCTGCTGGAACGCGTCGGCATGTTCTCGAAGAACGAGCGCGGCCACGTCTACGACAAGTTCCGCGACCGGGTGATGTTCCCCATCCACGACCGGCGCGGGCGCACGATCGCCTTCGGCGGTCGCGTGCTGCAGAAGGACGACGGCCCCAAGTACCTCAACTCGCCCGAGACCGCGCTGTTCCACAAGGGCCGCGAACTCTACGGCCTGTGGCAGGTGCGGCAGGCGAACCAGAAGATCGAGCGCCTGATCGTGGTCGAAGGCTACATGGACGTGATCGCGCTGTTCCAGCATGGCGTCGCGCAAGCGGTGGCGACGCTGGGCACCGCGACCACGCCCGACCACGCCGAACTGCTGTTCCGCAACGCACCCGACGTGTACTTCTGCTTCGACGGCGACGCCGCCGGCCGCCGCGCCGCGGGCAAGGCGATGGAGTCGGTACTCCCGCGGATGAAGGACGGGCGCCAGGCGTTTTTCCTGTTCCTGCCCGAGGGAGAGGATCCGGATTCGCTGGTGCGCAACGAAGGTCGCGACGGTTTCGAGGCACGGCTCGCGCAGGCGACGCCACTGTCGCAGTTCTTCTTCGACGACCTGGCGAAGGACGTGAATCTCGGCACGCTCGACGGCAAGGCGCGCATGGCCGAACGCGCGAAGCCGCTGCTCGCGCAGATTCCCGACGGTGCGTTCGGCGACCTCATGCGCCAGCGCCTGACCGAACTCACCGGCGTCGGCGCGACGCGCGCGGGCGCGGACGCGCCTTCGCATGCGCGCCCGCGCATGCCGCCCGCACCGACGCAGAAGCGCAGCCTCGTGCGTGGCGCGATCGCGCTGCTGCTGCAGCAGCCGTCGCTCGCGCTCGACCTCGCACCGCCCTACACCTTCGGCGTGCTGCGTCAACCTGGCGTGTCGTTGCTCGCGGAGCTGATCGCGCTGGTGCGCGAACGGCCGGAGATCACCACCGGCGCATTGCTCGAACACTTCGCCGAACGCGAGGAGGGCGCAGCGCTGCAGAAACTCGCCTCGCAGCACCTGCCCGGCGAGGAGGCGAAGTGGCGCGAGGAGTTCCTCGACGCGATGGCGCAACTGGAGCGGCAGACGCTGCTGCAGCGCATCGACGAACTGCAGGCGAAGCATCGCGAGCAAGGCCTCGACGAGGCCGACAAGGTCGAACTGCGCGCCCTGCTCCAGGCGAAACAGCAGCCCGCACGCTGAGCCGTCGCGCGCGTTCGCGAGGTCGCAGTCCGTGAGATGACCGGTTGCGACACTGTGTCCACGGCGGGCGCGGCAGCGCCCGGGCGGCCCGGCAGGGATGCCGGCGTCGCGGACTCCGGATACACCGCATCTCGGCGCACGCATGCCCTCCCCTGCCGCGCAACGTCGACGGACGATCCCGTCCGGCCGTGTCTTCCGCTGTCCTCGTCGTGCGGCCGCCCCGCGCGCCGCGCCCGCCGACCACCCATTCCCGACGAGGACCGCCATGACGACACGCATCGTCTGCTTCGCCCTGCTCGCCTGCGCCTTCGGCGCCCATGCCGCCGACTGGCGGATGGACTTCTTCAGCCCCATGACCAACGAACTCCCCGACGACCACGGTGCGGTGGTCGACGACCAGGGCCATGTGCACCTGCAGGCCTTCAACCTGCCCTGGGAACTGGCCGAGCAGTACGAAACAGCCCACCTCTACACCTTCGACGCGAACGGCCAGGTGCCCTGGATGTGGGGCCTGACGCCTGCCCGCGCCGGCAAGAGCTGCGGCCTCGCCGCGCGCGGTGGACAGCGGCTGGATTGCCTCTCCGTCGACGACGGCTGGGGCAATCGCACGCAGCATCTGGAGATGCGTCGCAATGGCGGCGGCGCGCCGGCCTGGCAGGCGCTGCTGCCGGAGAACGTCGACGTCCGCGGCATCGCCCTCGACGGCGCGGAAGGTGCGCTGGTGGTCGGCACGCGCGACGAGCCGTGGCAGCAGTGGATCGTGACGATGCGCTTCGCGGCCGACGGCACGGACGCGGGACTGCCCTGGGCACCGGCCTGCCCGGGCTTCGGCCAGCGCATCGGCCTGGCGCGCTTCCACATGCCGGCCGCCGACGGCGAACCGGTCGTGCTGGCGCGCACCTGCGGCGACGATGTCGGCAACCGGACGCTGTCGGTCGACGTGTTCGACACCGCGCTGTCGCAGTGGACGCCGCGTGCGAGCCGCTGGCTGTCGCCCGGCGAATCGGTCGAGCGCATCGAGATCGGCACCGATGGCCGCGTGTACGCAGTGCTCGCCCACGATGGCGGCCCGTACGATCTCCTCGCCACCGACGCGACGCTGGGCAGCTGGTTCCCGGTCGACCTGCCGACGCCGCTGGGCCGCCCGCCGCAGGCCGTGCTGGCCGACGCGCAGCGGCTGGTGGTGATCCCCGACGACGCCGATCCGATCTGGCCGACGCCGCACAGCGCGTTCTGGTTCGACCTGGACAACGGCGGACCGCACTGGCCGTCGATCGCGGTCTATCCGTCGCTCGAAGGCTTCGACGTCGCCGCGCGCACGCTGTCCGCCGATGGCCGCCTGCTGCTGCTCGGCAACGACACCACCCAGCCGCTGCCGTCCGAGCAGGTGCGTTTCGCGGGCCGCTTCGGCGACGCAAACATCCTCGCCGCACTGCCGCTGGAGACGTCCGAGACACGCGTGGGCCGCGCCTACCTGCTGGCCGGCCCGGGCGACACCGCGATCGTCGCACGCACGCTGCGTGCGGACCTCGGCTACGCGATCGAGACCGGCGTCCGCGTCAACCAGTACGATCTGCCGCCGGCGCCCTGATCCGTTCGACCGGCGCGGAACGCCACGCAGGCCCGGGACGCGCAAGCGCCCGGGCCGTCGGCAGGAATCACCGTCACGATGTCTTCGCGGGCATCGGCCACAGCCCGCGGATCGCGGCGATGCCCTGCGCACCGTGGCGACGCGCGATCGCGAGATCGTCGCGCTGCAGACCGCCGATGGCGTAGATCGGCAGCGCCACGTCCTCGCGCAGCGAGGCGAACGCCTCCCAGCCCATCGCGGGCTGGCCGGGATGCGAGGCGGTCGGCCGCACCGGGCCGAGCACGGCGGCATCGCAGCCGAGCGCCTGCGCCAGTCGCAGTTCGTCGAGATCGTGGCAGGACGCGATCACCGGCTGCGCCGGCGACAGCGGACGCGCCGCCAGCGTGCGCAGTCGACGCGCCGGCAGGTGCACGCCGATGCCCAACACTTCTGCAAGCGCGACATCGTCGTTGACCAGCGCCTCGCCGTCCGCGCCACGGATGTCGGCGACCGCGGCTTCGACCAGCGCGCGCCAGCGTGCGGGCGCGACCGTCGCGAGCGCAGGCGCGCGCAGCTGCAC
>JAEWNA010000034.1 GCA_023392975.1 Pseudomonadota bacterium
GGGCTTCTTGGCGTAGGCGCTGCACCAGCCCTTCGCGACGACCGAGTTCTTCGGGAAGATCGTGCACGGGCCGGAAGCGGAACCGGCGGCGCCCTTGTAGAAGTTGCAATTGGCGCAGCTGCTGCCCGGCTTGAACGCGGCGTGCTTCGCCTGGGCGGCGTTTTCGACGTAACCCAGCGCCTTGGCGGTGGCGTCGGTGGGCGAGAGCTTCGGCAGCGCGGCGGGGGCCGGCGCGGCGGCGCCCGCCTTCAACGAATGCAGCGCGACCGGCGCGGTGGCCGCGGCGACGACGGCGATGGTCAGGAAACGGCGACGGGAAGCATCGTGGGACATGGCAGGTACCGTGGCTTGTGGGAATGATGGAAGTGAAAGTAACCGGGCCATCGCGGTCGCGTCCTTGCGCTGGGTCAATCCCGAGTGACTTGAAGCGGACCGCATGACCTTGGACAGGCCCGCATGCTAGCAGCGGCATGGAAAACGTGAGTCAACGCGAATCGTTCGCATTCCGGCAGTCGCCGCACCGCAGCACTCCGGCTATCCTGCTCGCCCGTTTCACGCCGCGAATCCCGCATGCAGGACCATGAACGCGCCGCCCGGCAATCGCTGATCGACCGCTGCTGCGACATGAACGCCAGCGGGCTGTCGATCGGCAAGTCCGGCAACGCCAGCCTGCGCTGGGGCGACGGCCTGCTGATCACGCCCACCGGCCGCGCCTACGATCGCCTGCAACCGGAAGACATCGTCTATCTCGATGCCGACGGCGGTTGCCCGCCGGGCCAGCTGATCCCGTCCAGCGAGTGGCGCTTCCACTGCGACATCCTGCAGGCGTTCCCGCGCACGAACGCGGTCGTGCACGTGCACTCGACCTACGCCACCGCGCTCGCCTGCCTGGGGCTGGGGATTCCCGCCTTCCACTACATGGTCGCGGTGGCCGGCGGCGCGCGGATCCCCTGCGCCGAGTACGCCACCTTCGGCACGCCCGAGCTCTCCGCCAACGTGCTGCACGCGCTCGACGGCGGCCATCGCGCCTGCCTGATGGCGAACCACGGCCAGGTCGCCACCGGCGCCACGCTCGCCGAGGCCTACGCGCTGGCGCAGGAAGTCGAGAACCTCGCCCGGCAATACCTGCTGGCGCGCAGCCTCGGCCCGACCCGCGACCTGCCGGACGACGAGATGGCGCGCGTGATCGAGAAGTTCCGCAGCTACGGCCAGCAGCGCTCGGACGACTGAACGGCCGCATGCCCGTCGGGAATGAGCGTCCGACCGGCGTGCATGATCCCGGCACGCCCCAGCCGCTACACTGCGCGGCATGAACGCCCCCGCCTTCGACCACAATCTCTACGCCGGCTGCGCCGCCCAGATCGTCTCGCACACCCGCGAACTCGCCGCCAAGGGCTGGACGCCCGCGACCGCCGGCAATTTCTCGATCCGGATGGACGCCGACCGCGCCGCGATCACCATCTCCGGCAAGGACAAGGGCCGGCTGACCGAAGCCGACATCATGGTCGTCGACATGGACAACCGCCCGGTCGCCACCCATCACCGGCCGTCCGCCGAGACCGCCCTGCACACCCACCTCTACCGCCGCTTTCCGGATGTCGGCGCCGTCCTGCACACCCATTCGCCGACCCAGACCATCGCCGGCCTGCTCTACGCGCCGCAAGGCCGCGTCCGCCTCGAAGGCTACGAGCTGTTCAAGGCCCTGCGCGGCCACACCACCCACGAGAAGACCTTCGACCTGCCGGTGGTCCCGAACTCGCAGGACATGGACGAACTGATCGTCAGCGTCGACGCGGTGCTCACCGAGCCCAACACCTGGGGCTACCTGATCGCCGGCCACGGCCTGTACGCCTGGGGCCAGGACATCGCCGAGGCCCGTCGCCACCTCGACGCCTTCGAGTTCATGCTCGGCTGCGAGCTGGAGATGCGCCGCCTGCGCGGGTGATCCCCACGCCGCAGCCGCGCGTCCGCGGGAGCGCGGATTCCCCAGAAACGCATTGAACCGCCCTGCCCCCTGCCCCATGATCGGCGGACCCACGTCCTGCCCGGAACACCGCCCATGAGCCGCCTGCGCCTCTTCGCCGACGACCGCCCCGACGCCCCGCTGTCGGTCATCCACGACCACGCTGGCATCGCCGCCGAACTGGCGAAGATCGGCGTCGATTTCGAGCGCTGGGAGGCCGCACAGCCGATCGTCCCGGGCGATGCGCCGGAGACGATCATCGAAGCCTATCGCGCCGACATCGACCGGATCAGCGCCGAGCGCAACTTCATCACCATCGACGTGGTGAGCATCGCCCCGGACAACCCGAACCGCGATGCGATGCGCGCCAAGTTCCTCGACGAACACATCCACAAGGAAGACGAGGTCCGCTTCTTCGTCGCCGGCTCGGGCCTGTTCGACCTGCACGTCGACGGCAAGGTCTACGAAGTGCTGTGCGAGGCCGGCGACCTGATCTCCGTGCCCGACGGCGCGACCCACTGGTTCGACATGGGCCCGGAACCGAGCTTCGTCGCCATCCGCTTCTTCCAGCAGCCCGACGGCTGGGTCGGCCACTTCACCGGCACCGACATCGCACAGCGGTTTCCGAGGTATGAGGTCGGGGCGGTGGGCTGAAGATCGCCGTCTTTCAGCCGTGCACATGACCGTCGGCGGAGAAAAAATCTGGACACAATAGGCGCATGAAAAAAACAATTTCAGAGCAAATTTTCGAGGATTTTTGCGCCCAGAATCGCGTAGATTTTCAGCGCATCCCTGAAAGCTCCGAAAAAACGCCTGACTATCACATTCAAATCGATGGGGCAGCGATAGCTGTAGAGATCAAGCAACTAGAAAAAATGAGTGGATTCAACACTCTTGGCGTATCGTCAAGGACAGTTGGATCTCATGTTCGGAAACAAATTTCGGAGGCGCGCGGGCAAATGCAGTCCGCAGCCAAAGTAGGTATCCCAAGCATTCTCCTGATACACAACGCAACCGATCCATTGCAACTTTTTGGCACAGAGCAGCACGACTTCATCTGCGCTATGTACGGTGACCTCACTATCCGGATCGGCCTCCGCGATCTAAGAAAAAGCGAATCCTTTCATGGAAGAAACGCAAAAATCCGATTTGACACGAACACCTCATTTAGCGGTGTCGGGCACCTCAAAAAAGATCGAGCAGGCGTCAAAATTACAGTCTATGAAAACGTCTATGCAGCCCACCCCTTGCCTTTTGACTCACTTCCTTCTTGCATCGAAGTTGTTCGAATAACGATCGAAGCCGCCGCCGACTGATTACCCCGCCAATTTCCGCAAAGTCACGGCCATCAAAGCGGATAAATCCAAGACGCCGATATCATGCTCATCCTCACCGACATCGAAGGCACCACCTCCTCCATCTCGTTCGTGAAGGACGTGCTGTTCCCGTATGCGCGGCGGGCGTTGCCCGGGTTCGTGCAGGCGCGCGGGCAGGAACCGGAGGTGCGCCGCTGGCTGGACACGGTGGCGACCGAGCATGGCGCGATCTGCGACGACGGCGTGATCGTCGAGATCCTGCAGGGCTGGATCGACGAGGATCGCAAGCACACGGCGCTGAAGGCGCTGCAGGGCATGATCTGGCAGGACGGCTACCGCAGCGCCGATTTCACCGCGCACATCTATCCCGACGCCGCGATGCAGCTGCGCGCCTGGCATGCCGCCGGCTTCCCGCTGGCGGTGTATTCCTCGGGCTCGGTGCCGGCGCAGAAGCTGTTCTTCGGCCACAGCGACGCCGGCGACCTCACCGGGCTGTTCGATGCGTGGTTCGACACCGAGGTCGGGCACAAGCGCGAGGCCGGCAGCTACCGCACCATCGCGCAGCGGCTGGGCCGCGCGCCGGACACCATCCTGTTCCTCTCCGACGTGGTCGAGGAACTGGACGCCGCCCGCGAGGCCGGGATGCGCACGGTGCTGGTCGATCGCCTCGACGACTACCCGATGCCCCGCCTCGGCGAGGCGACCCACGGCCACCGCCGCGTCGAGCGTTTCGACGCCATCGACCCCGAAGCCCCGTAGCGCCATGCGCCCCCTGCCGTTCGCCGCCCTGCTCCTCTCGCTCTGCCTCGTCGGCCTCGCGCACGCGCGCGGGCTGCCCGACCCCGATCTCCGCGAACGCGACCGGCAGCGGCTCGACGCGGCGCTGTCCGCGCTCGCGCCGCAGCGCCCCGGGCAGCCGGACCTGTACGCGATCGGCTTCGGCGGCGACAGCGAGGAGAACGTGTTCCGCAACGAAGCGGCGTACTTCGAGCGGCTGATGGACGAGCGCTTCGGTGCGAAGGGCCGCACGATCGCGCTGATCAACCATGCCGACAGCCTCGGTGCGCTGCCGCATCCGCTGGCGACGCCGGACAACCTGCGTGCCACGCTGGCGGCGATGGGCAAGGCGATGGATCCGGACCAGGACGTCCTGCTGCTGTTCATGACGATGCACGGCACGCCGCAGCACCAGCTGCTGCTGCGGATGGCGCCGAAGTACATCGACGTGATCGACCCGACCTGGCTGCGCAAGGCGCTGGACGACGCCGGCATCCGCAACCGCGTGCTGGTGATCTCGGCCTGCTATTCCGGCGGGTTCGTGCCGCTGCTCAAGGACGATCACGCGCTGGTGATCACCTCCGCGCATCGCAACCGGCCCTCGTTCGGCTGCGGCGCGGATTCGGATGCGACCTACTTCGGCCGCGCCTACCTGGCGGAAGCCCTGAACGCGACCACCGACTTCGCGGACGCCTTCGAGCGGGCGAAGCAGCGGATCGCCGAACGCGAGCGCGAGGAAGGCTTCAAACCTTCGCGCCCGCAGATCGCGATCGGCAAGGCCATCGTGCCGACGCTCGACGCGTGGCGCACGCAGCTGGCGCCGGGTCCGGCGATCGCTTATGCCGCGCCGACACAGCCCGCGAAACCCGTTGACGCGGGCACCGCGACGAACGCCGACGCGACCGCGAGCGCGCCCGTCGTTCCGCCCGCGGCCCGCAACCGCAAGAAGCGCTGATGCCGCGAACGCCGATCGGTCGATCGGTGCGTCAGTGCAGTGTCTCGCCCCGCGCGAGCATCGCGACGAGCGTTTCCACGCGCTTCGCCTTCGTTTCCGGCTTCTTCGCGGTCTGCACGCGCCAGCACACGGCGTAGCGATTCGCCGCATCGAGCGTCTCGAAGAACGCCCTGGCCTTGCGGTGCTTCGCGAGCGACAGCGCCTGCTCCAGTTCGGGCGGCACGGCCATGTTGCGGCTGCCGTCGTAGGCGGCGTCCCAGCGACCATCGGCCTTCGCCGCGTCGACCTCGCGCTGGCCGCCCGCACGCATGCGGCCGGCGGCGGTCAGGCGCTCGACGTGGCCGATGTTGATCTTCGACCAGAGACCCTTCGGCCGCCGCGGCGTGAAACGCTGCAGGAAATAGGACGCGTCGAAGCCGCGTTTCTGGCCATCGATCCAGCCGTGGCACAGCGCCACGTCCAGCGCTTCGGCGTAGGTGACGCTGGCGATGCCGCTGTCCTTCTTCGCGATCTTGAGCCACACGCCCTTCGTCGTCGCGTTGGCGCCCAGCCAGGCCTCCCAGGCCTCGGCATTCGCGAACGGCAGCACGGGCAGATCGTCCGGCACGACGCTCATGGCGCGGCCTCCTCGAGGCGATAGCTCGTCTCGGCGCGCAGTTCGCCGCGCCAGGCGTCGAAGGTGCGCACCTCGACCCGATGCGTGCCGACGGCGAGGCCGGTCGGCAACGCGCCGCGCCACAGGTGCGGCGACGGCGTGGCCTCGGGCGAGCGATCGTAGCCGCGCAGCGCGGGCGCCTCGTCGTCGCGGCGATTCTCGGCGAGCAGGTCGGGATCGGGTGCCTCCACGCGGCGCATCGGCACCCAGTCGCCGCCGTCGACGCGGAACTCGACGCGATCGTCGCGCTGCGCCATCCACACG